>JBNKOL010000105.1:0-5658 GCA_050294655.1 Sedimenticolaceae bacterium | reverse complement strand
ACCTCCGGGATCGCCGTGGGCATGGCCACCGACGTGCCGCCCCATAACCTGCGCGAGGTGGCCAGCGCCTGCATCCATATGCTGGAGAACCCCAAGGCCACGGTGGAGGAGCTGTGCGAACACATCCCGGCCCCCGATTTCCCCACCGAGGCGGAGATCATCACCCCGCGCGAGGATCTGCTGAAGGTCTACCAGAGCGGTAACGGCAGCGTGCGCATGCGCGCCCGTTTCGAACGGGACCAGGGCGACATCATCATCACCGCCCTGCCGCACCAGGTCTCCGGGGCCAAGGTGCTGGAGCAGATCGCCGCCCAGATGCAGGCCAAGAAGCTGCCCATGGTGGAGGATTTGCGTGACGAGTCGGACCACGAGAACCCCACCCGGCTGGTGATCGTGCCCCGTTCCAACCGCGTGGACGTGGACAGGCTGATGTCCCACCTGTTCGCCACCACCGACCTGGAGCGCTCCTACCGGGTCAATCTCAACGTCATCGGCCTCAACGGCCGGCCCCAGGTCAAGAACCTGCAGGAGCTGCTCAAGGAGTGGCTGGCGTTCCGCTTCATGACCGTGCGCCGCCGCCTGGAGTTCCGCCTCGGCAAGGTAACGGACCGGCTGCACTTGTTGGAGGGGCTGCTGATCGCCTTCCTCAATATCGACGAGGTGATTCGCATCATCCGCACCGAGGACGATCCCAAAAAGGAGCTCATCCGCCGCTTCAAGCTCACCGAGATCCAGGCGGACTACGTGCTCGATACCAAGCTGCGCCAACTGGCCCGGCTGGAGGAGATGAAGATCCGCGCCGAGCAGGAGGAGCTGGAGAAGGAGCGTGTGGAGCTGGAGACCATCCTCAACTCCAAGCAGCGCATGAAGACCATGATCCGCAAGGAGATCGAGGCCGATGCCGAGGAGTATGGCGACGACCGCCGCTCGCCCGTGGTGGAGCGCGAGTCCGCCGAGGCCCTGGACGAGACCGACCTGACCCCCAGTGAAGCCGTGACCGTGGTGCTGTCGGAAAAGGGCTGGGTGCGTAGCGCCAAGGGACACGATATCGACCCCGCGGGACTCAGCTACAAGGCGGGCGACGGCTACCTGGACGCGGCGCGCCTGCGCAGCAACCAGCCGGTGGTGTTCCTCGACAGCAACGGCCGCAGCTACTCGGTCCCGGCCCACACCCTGCCGTCCGCCCGCGGCCAGGGCGAACCACTCACTGGCCGCCTGGCGCCCGCGGCGGGGGCCACCTTCCGCGCGGTGCTGGGCGGCGATCCCGAGCAGTGGTACCTGCTCGCCTCCGACGCGGGCTACGGCTTCGTGGTGCAGCTAAAGGAACTCTACGCCAAGAACAAGGCCGGCAAGGCCCTGTTGAGCCTGCCCAAGGGGGCGCGGGTGCTGGCCCCCGCGCTGGTGACGGACAAGGAAAACGACCGCGTGGTGGCCATCTCCAACGAAGGCCGCATGCTGGTGTTCCCGCTCTCCGAACTGCCGGTCCTGAGCCGCGGCAAGGGGAACAAGATCATCGGTATCCCCGGCAAGCGGGTGGTGACCCGCGAAGAGTTCGTGGTGGCGGTGGCGGTGGTGTCCGAGCAGGGGAAACTGACCGCCCATTCCGGCAAACGCTACATCACCCTCAAGGGCTCCGACCTGGATCACTACCAGGGTGAACGGGGACGGCGTGGAAACAAACTGCCGCGCGGGTTCCAGAAGGTGGATGCGGTGGAGGTGGATTAACATCGCATGGTTCGGGTTAACTCCGGCCCCATATCTCAATCAAGCAATCCTATTTCCACCAAGTCCGCGCGACCAAACTCACTGGCAGGCCAAGCATTGTTTCCAAGTAGCGCAAAGGCGTTACTTCTCATTCCGTAGATGTTTGTAGGTTGCATCTCTGGATGGCTTACCACTTGCTTTGCTACAGCTAGAATCGAAGTACGCAGTTCTGCATTGTCAACGCGGTGTGACAAAGCAAGCAGGGGTAGAACGAAGTAACCAGCACTAGCAGGGTTATTACGCTGGAGTCGTTGGCGAATGGCATCCAGTCCCTGTTGCAGCACCTCTTCGCTCGGGGGAGCGTCACTGTATGCGAGTTTTAACAATTTGTCTGCAGACATTGGGCACGTATTCTGTAAAGGCTTGCCGCTTTTAGCAGTCTCAAGTCGTGCAGCTAGTGCCTCGACAATGCTGGGTGGTAGTTTCGATGGATTGGAGAGTAGTACTTCCGCCTCCCTGATGAGCTGGTTACGCTGCTCAGTGGAAAGACATTGCCCTCGTATCAATGTGTCCGAAAGCACATAGGGATATTCATAATGTTTCGTGTGACGAGTCAGCCATTTAATAGCGTAGCCTAGAGTTTGTTGCCACCTGCCATCGTTGAGCGAGCGCCTTCGCAGTAGGCGTTTCAGGACGAACTCGGTTTCCGCATCAGTGTGGTGTGTGTCTAGCCAAGTCAATGCGATGTCAAATACCCGCTCTTCTCCCTCATTGGATTGTTTGTCTACCAGTAGCACTTTGAGGATGAACGAGCTAGCGCCGCCGTTCGGAAACAATGATAACCACTGAATAGCCTTGATGCGGACAGCTATATGTTGTGACTTAGTCAGGTCTTTCCGTTCCAACAAGGCACGCAGAACAAAGTCTGCATCTGTAGCGGTGGCTTGTTGCTTATGGTTGAGCCAGGCCATGGCGAGGTCGATGGCGGCTGAGACCTGTTGTTCGTCCAGGTCATTGCGTCCCAGCAGGGGAGCGAGGAGGTAGCTCGCCTCGGGCGAACGTGCATGGTCTTCATGGTCGAGCCAGGCTATGGCGAGGTCGATGGTGGCTGTGGCCCGTTGTTCGCCCAGGTCATTGCGTCCCAGCAGGGAGTGTAAGACAAACTGCGCCTCGGGCGAACGTGCATGGTCTTCATGGTCGAGCCAGGCTATGGCGAGGTCGATGGCTGTTGAGGCCCGTTGTTCGTCCAGGTCATTGCGTCCCAGTAGGGGGGCGAGGACATAACTCGCCTCGGCCCGTAGATTATGCTTTGTGAGCCAATGTTGGCCACTGACTATTAGCGGATACCCCTCTCCCTCGGGTAGGGCCTTCAGTCCACGGTACAGAAGGTGGCGGGCAGCTAGTTCCTCGCTGTGCTGGTGTAGCCACGGCTGGATGAACGCATCCCAGTGGCGCACCAATTGATCCGCCCATTCTGGATAGTCCAGGGCGGCACCGATGGCGTAGGCGCTCTCGTCGGTGGGGGTGTCAGCCCAACGGCTGCCGAGTGCTTCGGCATGCTGCGATAGCCACAGGGCGGACGATTTGGTGACGGAGTCCCTGAACGGCCCCCCCTGCAAGCGGGAGAAGGCGATGGCGAAGCGACCCAGTAATCGGGCCGAGCCGAGCAGCGGCGTGAGTAGTTGCTGGAACTGCTCAGTGTGGAGAAACTGGGCACCAATGTCCCAGAACACCCGTTGAAGCATTTCGTCGGTGACCATGTCATGGGCGCTGTAGATAGTATTGCCTATAGTATCGAGCCAGCCAAGGGTTTTGAGGTGGGTGATGACGCGCTGGCTGCGAGCTGTGGCATCGTTTCCATCAGTGGCCGAACTGATGGCCTCGGCAAGAAAAGACTCAATAAAGGGTGTTGCGGCCAGGATGGTGGCTGCGAGTATTAAATCAGGCTTTGGCGGATCCTGCAGCAGACCTCCGCTGCTTGCAGGGTTGGCTGTGAGTTGATGGTCATCCAGCTGGGCGCGGAGGCGGGCAAGCAGGTCACCTGGTGGGGTGATGCCCAGTTGCTCGGATTTCAGTGTGTTTTCTCTAGCTAGTCGTTCGAGGTCGCGGGCAATGATGACCGCGATAATGGGACGGTGGCCGCAGGTCGTTAGGATCAATTCAAGGCCCAGCACGCCGACAGCGGTAGGTGCGACGAGGGGAACCAGCGTTTGGGTCAGCCGCTGTTGTTGGTCGCCATCCATCGTCATCTCTATCTCTTTGAAGAGTTGATCGCGGGGGGGATTCTGTTTGAGTGTGTTTGGTCGGGCTGTGGCAAAGAGCCGCACCCGTTGTTTCCTACGATGGGCTCTGCTCAGTACGCGTTGGGAGAGCGTCTGAAAGTCTAGCGTGGCCTGTTCGAGGTAGTCGAACACCAACAGGGTGTCGCTGTTGTCGATAGTCAGAAGTTCTGCAATATCTTCAGTAGCAACGGCGGGTTCACCAGGAAGGATGTGTAGGACGCGCCAGCCGGCCCTTTCCGCTAGAGTGGCGACTTCGATGGTAGTACGGCTCTTACCGATACCGCCGACCCCCATAAGCAACACACCCTTTGGCGTATCGAACTCTTCGAGTCTTTCGTAGAGGCGGTGCGGGTTGAACGGGGCGTTCTTATCCAATTCTATGAAGCGCAGTGTTTCCTCGCACAATAGTGAGCGAAATCCACTGAAACCTTTCAGCAACTCTTGATGAGTCGCAATATTCGAATGATTGATACCGAGCCAGGCGTCGATCAATTTGCTATTCGAATCGAGGTGCAGCCGCAGATTGCTCCAGTCTACAATCCTGACTTGTTCGATAGGTGGCCGCGATTTTTCTGGTAGCGTTTGGAAGAATGTTTCGATTTTGCCTTGCAGTTCGTCCCGCAGGCTTTGGGTGATGTTGGCGCTGATACAGTAGAGATAGCTCTTCGTACGCAACCAAGGGCTAAAGTGGTTTTGCCAGCCGTCTTCTGCCTGTTTCTGAAGCTTCTTCTCCATCCCAGCCCAGCCCTGGCGGATGTTTGTTACTGTGTTTGGCCCCTTTTCGTGATCCTTGCATTCGACGATAACTGGGCCAGTAAGATGTTCGCAGAGGCCAGTGGTTACGCTGTCGCTTACATCGACATAAATGTCGATTGAGCCATCCCGCCCTCTGGTAGCGGAGACATGGGCTTTGCCAGGATATTGCAACTGCAGTAGTTCGCCAGCCAGTTGCTGGAATAGATCCTCCCGTTCACTGTGATGCTGTGAGGAACGCCCTTTTAGATCGTCAGGGGAGAAGTGCTGCGGAAAGCTGTGTGCTGGTACACTCAACTAAGATGCTTCCTTCATCAATATAGAGTATGGCTTCATCGTGATGTTACAGGGTGGATGATGGGGGAATTTTCCTTTTCCAGCAAGTGCGCTCAGATTGCTGGGAGTATTGCATGCGATAACTCTCTGACGAGGTATTTGAGATGGAAATGCGGTGAGGTGTTGCTGTTAAAGGCTGATCTTGGATGAAGGATCTAACGTCTTGTCGATCAACGCTTCCAACCGCTCTACTAAAGTGCGATTAACCTCGGCCCGGACTTTCCCTTCGATCTCTTTCATCACCGCCGCCGTGACCTGTTCGGCGATCTCCGCATAGTCCTTCTCTACCTGTTGGCGCAGCTCTTCGCCGAGGGGCGCCAGTTTGGGCAGTTCCAGCGCTACCGCCTTGCGCACCAGTTCGGGGGTGATGGCGCTGTCGTCGGCTGCTTCCTCTTCGGGATCGATTACATCTTCCAGTATCGGGATGTTGCCATGGATCCTCTCCAGATCCTCGGGTGTGAGGACCTGGGTCTTGTCGCCATCGTTATAAGATTCGTCGGTCATTTTTCGATCTCGTGGCTGTTGAGGGGGTAGCCGCGGTCGCGGTAGAAGCGGAAACGCTCCCGCCCGGCGCTGCGGGCCT
>JBNKOL010000104.1:0-8066 GCA_050294655.1 Sedimenticolaceae bacterium | reverse complement strand
CGCCGATTGATGCGTCTTGTTCGCTGATCTGCTCGATCAGGGCCAGGATTCGGGGGCTGTCAAGTTCTACCACTGCTTGGCGCAACCGGCTGATCAAATCGTGCGGCAATGTCGCCAACCGTTTCCGGTGAAAAACAACATCAGGTTTCAGCGGTTCGGCTTCCTCCAGCTCATCTTCATAAACATATCTCAGGTCGAGATGCTTGCCCATGACCTCGAAGATCTCCCGCTCGCGGAAGGGCTTGCACACAAAATCATCGCAGCCCGCCGCCAGGATGACCTCTTTCTCCTCCTCCAGGGCATGGGC
Organism: Sedimenticolaceae bacterium; assembly: GCA_050294655.1. Classification (GTDB taxonomy): domain Bacteria; phylum Pseudomonadota; class Gammaproteobacteria; order Chromatiales; family Chromatiaceae; genus Thiodiazotropha. Next base: position 7,759 of record JBNKOL010000104.1, on the reverse strand, counting down.
AGTGAGCGCTGCAATCACGGTCGATTTTCCCGCCTTGGTAGCCTTGATGCGCCGGGTGGCTTCCAGCCCATCCATCACCGGCATGCGGATATCCATCCAGATGAAATGGGGATGCCATTGCTCGAACATTGTCACGGCTTGGGCTCCGTTTTCCGCTTCCTGCACCGTAAAGCCTGCCTGGCTCAGCAGGCTGGTTACCAATAGACGGGTTTCCGGGGCATCCTCCACCACCAGGATACGCCATTCAGGTTGCCCCTCGGCCAGCCCCGACACTGCCGGTGCTGAAACTTTGGTAGTCGCCACTGCTTCGGCCTGCGCATGCTCGAGCGGTAATGTGACGTGGAACAGGGTTCCCTTGCCCAGCGCGCTTTCGACTTCAATGCTGCCGCCCATCAGTTCCACGAAAGAACGCGTGATGGTCAGGCCAAGGCCGGTCCCTTTGACATCCGCCTTGGCGCCTGTCTGGACAAAGGGGTCGAAAATGGTGTGAAGATCTTCGGGCGGGATACCGGGGCCGCTGTCTTTCACGGTAAGTTCCAGCCACAACCGTCCATCTTGGCTGCAGCTCCGGGCGCGCACCCTCACGCCGCCTTGTTTGGTAAACTTTACCGCGTTGCCCAGCAGGTTGATCAGGATCTGGCGCAGCTTGTTGGCGTCGGCCATGGCAAAACGCGCAGTGTCCGGCTCGATCTCAAGGTCGAATGTAAGATTTTTGGAGTCGACGCTGGAGCGGAACATCTCCCGGATATCCGTCAGCAGGCCCGGCAGGTCAAAAGCTTGCGGCTCCAAGGTGATTTTGCCCGCCTCGATCTTGGAAAGATCGAGGATATCGTTGATCATGGACAAAAGATGCCCGCCGCTACGGTTAATGATGTTGAGCTTGTCCTTCTGCTCGCTGCTCGCATTGCGGTCACGCGCCAGCATCTCGGAAAAGCCGAGAATCGCGTTAAGCGGGGTGCGCAGTTCGTGGGACATGTTTGCCAGAAAAACACTCTTCGCCTGGTTGGCGGCGTCAGCCGCTTCCTTGGCTTCATGCAGGGCCTCGGCGCTTTCCTCAAGGCGCAACTTCTGTTCGCTGAGGATGAGATTGGTGCGCCGTCTGCGGCGGTTGCCGATCCACAGGGTAACCGCCAGCATCAAGACCAGCAGCGCCACCGAGGTTACCAGTATCAAGACCTGACGCTGGCCCACCAGGGCCGCGCCGATTTCCGCCAGTACCTGCTCCTGTTTTCGGATGGTGCTTTCCTGCTTTACGATCCTGTCGGCTTGTTGTTGCAGCACGCCCGTGCGCTTGTCGATCTCGGCCTGCTGTTTCGCCAACCGCGTTTCCCGTTCCTTCAAGGCGGCGGCTTGGCGGCGCAGGTTGTCTTCCTGGCTGCGTACCTGGGTCTGTAAATCCTCGAATCGCTGCTGCCCGGCCTTGATACTGGCCTGCTGCTGCTCAATGACTTGCTGCTGTTCGTTCATCTGTCGCTGTTGTTGCGCCACTGTCTCCTTTTGCAATGCTGTTTCGCTTTTCAGCCGATCCAGGTCCGCGGCCTGCCGATCCATCTCTGCCTTAGCCCGGTCCAGTTGAAGGCCCAGCGCTGCCGCCTTTTTCTCAGTCTCGGCCAATTGCCTGCGCTGTTGATCCACTTCCGCTTTTTCCTGCGCCAGGGTACGCGCCAGGCCGATCTTTTCCCGCTCTATCCTTTTGATATCCCGTTGCAGTGCATCAAGACGCGCCTGCTGTTCCACGAGCGATTTCTGCCCCTCCCGGTAGAGCCGCGCCACATCGATCTCGGTGCCGCCTAAAAGCACCATCTCCGGCTTGACGCCCACCCCCTGGTTGAGGATGTTGGCGCGGTTGATTTCGAAGCCCATGGTTTTGTCCGGGCGCTCGATCAGGTTGATTTGCACCATCCGGCGATTGTCATAGCCGTCGGTCACCAAGAGCACCGGACGGCCCTCTGTGGCGGCGACGAGCATGTGGAAATCGTCCAGAAACGGCTTGTCCACATAGACCACCCGGGCGTCGCCGGGAAGGGTGTCAGTTTCCGCGCGGCTGACCCGTACGGACTTGCCGGCCACCTGTTTTTTTCTTGCCACGCTAATCATTTCACGCTCCAACTTTTTGTTTTTGCTAATCAGATGGAACGTGAAGCCCTCTTTCAGTGTGCCCTGCCAGTCAATGTTCTCGGCAAACCTGTAGAGATAGGCGGTGATCAATTGCTCACGCCGGATTCTTTCTTCCGCCGCCAAAGGCGGAAACAGCAATAACAGGATCAAGGCCCAGGTAACCTTGAATTTCATGCCTTCTCCGGTTGTTAGCCCATCACATTAAGATTTAGAATTTGTAAAATAACCCGATCCCGTACTCCACCCCGTTGCCTTGCGTTAAGCCTTCGTGAGGAGTCTGTGGAAAAACCGCTTTATTGTCGAAAATATTTCTTGCGTAGATCTGTACGCGGGTAGCTTTATAAAGAAAATCATCCAGATTAACGGCTACGTCAACAAAATGCTCTGGCCCAAATTTCACAAATAGCGGATAAGTGGAACCGGCAGTGAGTATCTGCCGGCCCCATGCTCCGCTCCAGCCCCGATAATGCACATTGACCGATGTATTGTTCGATGGAAAATAGTTGACACCGAAATTCCAAATCTGTTCCGGTACGCCTGTCAGCCTTTTATCTTCGGTTACAACTGGGCTATCAGTTAGTAGATCATATGAACTGTTGTTGGACGAGATTCCGCTAGTCGCGTCAAATTTAGATCGGACAAAAGTATAATTGCCATAAACACTCCAGTCGTCCTGCAAGCTCAACTTCCAATCGAGCTCGATGCCGTTGCTTGACAGATTGCCCACATTGTCCTCACGGCCCCATAGTTCATACCCGTCTAGCGTTTCACCAGTGTTGAATGGTAGCAGAATGGTGATGTAATTTTTTAGCCTTTGATGAAATAGGCCCAGATTGGCCTGCAGGTTGTCTGCAGCATAGGATAACAAAAGGTCATGTGACGCTGTTTGTTGCGGGTCGAGTGGCCCGAGGACAATTCTGCCCGTGCTTTGGACGATATAATTCTCCCTAGTACTTTGGGTTCGGTTAAGAGTGGTTCCGACAACGCCCGTATTGTAGGCGTACTTCATCACCCAACGCTCGGAGAGCTGATGAATAAGCGCCGCCCTGGGCATAAAATAATCCCCTTTCTGACGTAGATCGAAGTGCTGGAAGCGCCCACCCAGCACGAAGCGCCAGTCGTCGAGGCCTCGGTAGGTATAGTCGGCGAACAGGGCGTAATTGATTTCTCGGCCGCTAATGGATTGTGGCACGATGACAGTGCTGTTGCCGGAGGTCAGCCTACGTCCGTCAAAATCGCGATTCGCCACCTGAATTCCTGCCTTCAGCAAATAGTTTGCAGGCCGATAGGTCAGAATCGAACTGAGGCCTATTTCGTCATATCCCTGTATCCACGCCAAGGAAACCGAGCCATCAATCAGCTTTCGGCGCCATGACTCGTCGATTTGATTAATGTAGATCTTGTTCTCCCAAGCCAGGCTGTCAGTGATTTCCGGGGCGTACCCCAATTCGAGGAAATCGAATCCGTAATCCCTATATTCGTTCTCAATCGTCGGACCGACATTTCGGTAGTAGCCTTTGTGCTCGAACAGCCGAGTGTTGAGTGTGAAGTCGCGCCAGCGCCCCTTGGCCTGCACTTCGTAGCTCGGCCGGTGCTGATCGTGCTTGACCATCAGAGTATCATTCACGTCCACAACACCGTCGAAATTGAGATTGTAAAAGTTTAGATTGTTGCCGGTGGCTTTCGTGTAGCTGGTCGATACCATCAAATCACCTTCGTCGAACTGGGTACCATAAACAAGATTATAAATTTTCCTGTTCATGTCGAACTCATAATCGACATTAGCCCTGAGGGTGTGTTCAACCAGATCCGCAAGCTCGGCGCCGCTGTAGGTGATGATGTTGATGATGCCAAAGGCGGCGTCCCCGCCCCACAAGGTCGACCCCGGCCCGCGTATGATTTCTATCTGCTTTACCTGATAAAGAAATGGCAAGAGGTGGGTATTGCCGATCCCTTCACCTGCCTGGGAGTTAATACTGTGTCCGTCGATGAGCAACAGAATATTATTGGTGGGATCTTGCGCATAGCCCCTAATGCTCACAAGGGAAAAATTGCGATCCCACTGGTTGTAGACGCCCGTCACACGATCGAGCACGTCTCTCAGGCTCTTGAGGCCTTGCTGTTTTATATCCGCGGCCGTGACGATTGTTACCACTGAAGGCGCTTTCTCGACAGGGGTCAGCTCCCGGCTGGCGGTGTAAACATAGTTGCCAAGTTCCACCAGGGGAAGCCCGTAGATATCTTCCAATCCCTCCTGGGCTTGCGCAGATAAATGAAAAACCGGTATGCATGACGCAAGAATCATTAAAACAACTTTTTTTTTATCAGATATCATGGCTTGCCTCTTCGTTTGTCATGTTGTAGAAAACAAACAACAGCCTCCTTCTCCTTGTCGACTTTTCCATCTGCCCAGGCGCGGCCGCCGTGCCGGGCGATGATGCGGTGTGTAAATATCGGCTACCTGCCAAACCGTGTTCGGTCAGTCTCTACTTAGCGCCCGTAGGATGGCCGGGTAGTCAAAGGTCTCGGCAAGTTGTGTCAGCGTTTGATGCAGTTCCTGGTCATACGCCGCCACCTGCTGGATGGCCTGATCGATGCGGTTGCTTTCCAGGCTTTCCAGCGCCTTTTGCAACTCGTTGCGCAACGCTTCTGGCAGCACGGAGAGCATTTCGGGTGTCAATGTCCGTGTCTGTTTCAGCAACTCGGCTGCCCCCTCGTATTGAAAGTGAATGCCCAGTTGTTTTGACAGGCAGTCGTAAATTTCTCCGGCACGGTAAGGTTTGCTGACAAAGTCGTCCATGCCGGCCTCAAGCATCGTTTTCCGCTGTTCATCGAAAGCCGAGGCCGTCACCGCGACGATCTTGACCTCCCGGCCGCCCGGCAGCTCCCGGATATGCCGTGTCGCTTCCAATCCGTCCATCACCGGCATGCGCTGGTCCATCAAAATCAGCTGCGGGCGCCAACTCTCGAACAGTTTCACGCCCTGTTTGCCATTGTCTGCGACCTTGGTCTGGAGTCCGACGCTCACCAACAGGTGAGCCAGCAGCGCTTGGTTGTCCTTTTGATCCTCGACGATCAGGATGCGGTATTGCGGCTCTCCGGGAGCAAGCCCTACAACGTTGTCGGGCGCCACTTGCTTGGCTTGGTCGATGTCTGATTCAGTGGCCTCGGTCAAGGGGAGCTCGACCCTGAACAATGAACCTTTGCCCTGCGTGCTCTCCAGGCTGATATTGCCGCCCATCATCTGCACATACTGGCGCGTTATCGTCAGCCCCAGCCCCGTGCCCTTGTTGATGCCGTGCTCGCCGAGTTGTACGAAGGGCTCAAAAATTCGCGGCTGGTCTTGTGCGGGAATGCCGGGTCCGGAATCCTCGACTTCGAACAGCAGATACGTGAGTTCGTTCTGCTTCGTCCCCATGCGAACAGCCACGCCGCCTTGCTCGGTATACTTGATGGCATTGCCGATCAGGTTGATCAGCACCTGACGCAGGCGCGCTTCGTCGCCCACGATGTAGCGAGGGAACCGGGAGGACTGATCGATCTCGAGTTGCAGGCCCTTCTCCTTGCCGCGCATCTGCATCATATCGATGATATCGCGCACCATGCCCCCCAGATCGAAGGGGGCATTGTTGAGTTGCACGCCTCCCGCTTCGATCTTGGCCATCTCCAGCACGTCGTTGATCAGCGTCAGCAGGTGTTCGCCGCTACGGTTAATGATGTTGAGCTTCTCCTTCTGCCCGCTGCTCGCACTGTGGTCCCGCGCCAGCATCTCGGAAAAGCCGAGAATCGCGTTAAGCGGGGTGCGCAGTTCGTGGGACATGTTGGCCAGAAAAACACTCTTGGCCTGGTTGGCGTCCTCGGCCGCGTCAAGGGAAAGCTGCAACTCCTTCGTGCGTTGCCTGACCGTATCCTCCAACTGTTCATGGTAGCGCTCGAGTTCCTTTTCGGAACGCTTGCGTTCGATCAGCCACCACATGCCCTCCATGAGCAGGCTTAGCTGTTGCACGTCGAGTTCGGTGTAATCCTCCGCTTTGTTACCGACGCCGACTACCAGGACGATTTTGCCCTTGATGACGACCGGCAGATTCAGATGGCGAACCAGTTTGATGTGGCCTTGCGGCGTGCCCTTCTTCCAGGGATTGGGTGCGGCGTAATCGTTGGTGATAATGGGGCGGCGCTGGCGCACGGCTTCTCCCCACAGCCCCGCGGTCGCCAGCGGAAAGATCAGCGGTGTGCCCGGCACTTTGCACTCGGCCATGGCTTCCCGGGACCAGAATTGTACGTTCAGGGTTGTCTCGTCTTCACTCATCAACCCCAGGTAGCCCAGTTTGCTGTGAGTCAATCGCATCGCTGCCTGGTAGGTGAAACGCATGAGTTCATCCTCACTCGCGTCGGTCATCTGACTCAACTCAAGCAGGGTCTTTGTGCGTTCGGCATTGAGCTTCAGCGTCTCCTCCGCCTCCCGCTGGGCCGTGATGTCGAAGATGACGCCGTCCAGGCAGAGCAACTGCCCCTCGGGTGTGAAGACCCCACCGCCCTGTTCGTGCACCCACCGTGGGCTGCCATCCGCCGCGACCAGGCGGTAGTCCATCTCGTAGTGATCCTTGCGTGCTACACCATTCGATACCGTATCGGTGACACGCTGGCGGTCGTCAGGATGAATGATGCTGGCGTATGAGCGGACCTTGTTGTCGATGAAATCGTCGGCGGGATAGCCGGAGATCCGCGTGATCCCGGCGCTGATGAACTCCATGGTCCAGTGTTCGTCATAGGCGCAGCGGTAGATGGCGCCCGGACTGTTGGCGAGGATGTTGTCCATGCGCTGGCGGCTTTCGCGTAACGCTGCCTCCGCCTCTCTGCGCTCTGTGACCTCCTTCTCAAGCCGTTTATTGGCGGCCTTGAAAGCTTTTGTGCGTGCGTTAACCTCCTGTTCCAGCCCTTCCGTGAGTTCTTTCATGCGCAGATGGAGGCGGATCCGGGCCAGCATCTCCTCCGTTTGGAAAGGTTTGGTGATGTAGTCCACGCCGCCTGCCTGAAAGCCTTTCACCTTATCGCGTACATCCTCCAGGCCGCTGAGGAAGATAATGGGGATGGGGCGTGTTCTCTCATCGGCCTGGAGCCGCTGGCAGACTTCATAACCATCCATCCCCGGCATCCTGATATCCAGCAAGATGAGATCGGGGAGCTTCGACTGGACGAATTCCAACGCCAGTTCACCGTCGGAGGCGGGATAAACGCTATAGCCCTGCTCGGTTAGCGTATTCTTCAGCAGCTGAAGATTGTCGGTGCTGTCATCGACAACCAATATCTTGTCGAAAGACGCATGGCTCATTGTTTCTCACCCGCTTCCTTCTGCGCTTGATACCCTCTGTTGCTGGATTGAATCATCTGCAATATTCGGCCGAATTGCAGATCCTTGGCCACCGGAGCCAAGGCGTCCACCAATGGGGGATCATGGTTGCCTATCTTACTAACCAGGACATAAATATCATGACACTCAGGGCTACAAGAATGGCTCAGATCAAGGCGTGGCTCGCGCCCCGCAGGAAGTGCCCTTGGGGTGCAGGCAATGGCCCATCCCTTGTCAAGAGCCGCAACGCCGAGCTGGGCCATTCTTGTAGCCCCTATCTTTTTGATATTC
>JBNKOL010000103.1:0-16095 GCA_050294655.1 Sedimenticolaceae bacterium | reverse complement strand
GTTGGGCCAGATACGACTTGGCGAAGCCAGGTACCTTGGTGCTGGTGCCGGAGGGTCATGTGCTGGCCTCGGTCAGGTCCGATTATCGCGCAATGGAAAACATGATCTTCGGCGAGATGCCGCATATCGATCAGATTCTGGAGGTGCTCCAGGCGCTTCAGGAAGAAATCAATGCATGACGAGTAGCTATAAGGCTGCACAAGAAGGGTCGCAAGATCAGTAACGATCATAGTTGCATTGAATTATCTCAAGTTGTCCCTCTTGTAAGTCCATGTAACTGGATCAAAAAAAGTCCCAGAGCAATTCCTGCCAGGCCCCAGCCCCATTCGAGCGACCCCAGGGTGATGAATATCCCCGCAGCGATGAAGAGAACCAGCCGAAACAGACCGAATTGTGCCAGGTGCAGGCGTGTCCGAGTGTGCCATTCCGTTTGCATACCGGGTCTTATCCAGAGTGGTATCAGGTAGCTTGCCGCACCGGTAACCAACGGTAATAGAAAAGCAAGCACATAGGCTAAACTGGCATGTATGGTGGAGACCAGATTGCTGGCATGTGCAGCCCCCAATATGAAGATGATCAGCAGCCCGGGGAGGGCACCGGCAATCGCGGTGGAGTTGGCATTCCAGTGTTGTGGTGATTTTCGATACAGCGATAGCCAGGATTTGCCGAGCCGTACAAGTGGCCACAGCCAGCACAACAGTCCCGGCCAGATAAGGGGCCATACCCAGGCCGCGCCTGTGGCTATCAGGATAGTACCTGTAACAACCCATTTGAGGTCAGATCGTAATCGTTGTGCTACGAACATGTCGGGTTGACCAAGGGCGGTAGGTAGTAACACCTGTAGCGTTCCCACAGCGGTGATCGCTATAAAGCCAAGGGTGTTGAGATGAAGATGAAAGCGGCGTAGCGCCAGGTATTGGTTTGGCCAGTGCTGCATCAATAGCACGGCCAGCAGCCCAATCAGCAAAAAGATCATTGCAGCCAGGTACCAGTATGCACCGGGATGAGAACCACCCAGGCTGTTATGGGATAGGCGAAATATCCACCATGCCAGTATTGCTGCAGTGGTTATACCGAGTATTGCTGCCACAATGCGCAGGGCAGGTGGTGTAGATGGAAAAAGAAAAGAACTGACAGCCAGCATGCCGGCCAACAGCATCAGCCATGGTAGTGCATGTATCCCTCGTACATGCGGGCTACTTCGAGTAAGTACCGGCACGAAGTGAATCATTGCACCTGTAATAAGTGGCATGGCACCAGTTGCCAGCGCCAAATGAATAGGCGCTAGCGTGGCGTAACCCGATGCATAAAGGAAGATTGCCCCGGCAAGTGAGGCCAGGGCGAGCAAAACGAGGGTGAACAACATCATCCAGACCTTGTTAGTCAGTCTCGCGCTTGAAATTGATTACGATCTGCTCCGGTTCACGCTGAACGTAGTTGATGGAAACGGCGGTGCCATAGCGTTGCTGCAATTGCTCGAGTAGTGGCAGTGGATCATGGTCGTTGAAAAATTGCATGGTTTCCCCTGGAACCAGGGCATCCAGTGCACCGAAAATGGCTGCATGACGAAATCGTTTGGCAATTCCGCGTGCATCAAACACGTAGAGTTGATCGGGTAACAGGTGAAGGTGTGGAGTGTGGTTCATGTTCAATAGCTCCTGATAGTGATTGCCTCGAGAAAATTATTTAAGGTAAGTTGCGCCAGCCTGGATGGTTGAAATGCGCGCCGTAGGTGTGCAAGGCCTCAATGATCTGGTGGGCACCACTGGTTGGGGCTGCATCACCTTTGCCCTGCATGGCATCTGCACCCGAGAGAAGGTCGGCAATAATGAGGTGCAGATTGGCATCGGCTTCAGGTTTGAGCTTGCACTGAGTCACAATCGTGTTGACCTGCTGGCGGATTGTCGTCGCCAGGGCAGTGTACTCAGCCGGAGTTTGCTCAGTGCGGTGAATGCGTTCCAGATTAAGGGCCATGGCGCTGCGTATCTGCTCCATACCGGCACGCAACGGCTCATCGGTAAGCCACTTGGCACCATGATCGAGTGTGAGTTCCCCATGATGTATCCGGTGTTGACTGTGATCTTCAGCAGCAAAAAGAGAAGGTGTTACGTTGATTGCAAGCAGGGCAATAAGGCAGGTAGAAATCTTCATGTATGTTCTCCATCATAAGGTCAGTTATGCCTCTCATTCATCGGGCTAACTTTCGTAATGAGTTGATCTTTTTTCAATAGCGGAGATGGCCTGAGCGTCGAATCTCTCCTGACATACAGCAAACAAGGTGCGTTCTTCAAAGCGCACATGCGCTTTAAGCAACTGCGCGAATTTATTCAGGGCGCCATCCTCATCCAGTCGGGTCACAAGCTCACGTAACTGGCGATGCTCCTTCAGGGTTCGGGCCACCAGCTCTGACTCCCCCAGACGTGCCAACTCCGGGAGAATCACCTGCTCCTCGAACACGAAGTGGGGTGTGAGTTCAGTGGTGAACACGGATCTGACTCTGTCATACAGGGCAGGTAAATTTACTGCTTCTGCCACCCGGGTGGAGATCTCGCGTGCCAGTCCAAGGGCCTGATGATGCTCTGATGACAGATCTCTTAGATACCGTTCTCTTTTCATCTCTAATCGTTTTTTTTGCTCGGAACACACGCAATGTGTGCTTACTGAATATAAAAGATGTATATTCTATACATCTTTAAGCTAACATGGGATTATTCGATAATCAATATATTAAATACATGTTTTAAGAGGGTTGAATGCGCCTGACGACATTTACGGATTACACCATTCGGGTTTTAATTTACCTGGCAATACATCCTGATGAGCTGACTACGGTCGCTGAACTGGCACAGCGCTATGAGATCTCTCGTAACCACCTTACTAAGGTCATCCATCACTTAGGACAGCAGGGGTATATTGAGACGCTGCGTGGTAAAGGGGGAGGAATAAGGCTGGCCACCAGTGCGGCGGATATCAACCTGTGTATTCTGATCAGAGAGACGGAAAAGAATAGTGCGCTAGTTGAGTGTTTTGCACCTTCAGTAAACCACTGCAAGATCACTCCTTCCTGTCGTCTGAGTGGGGTTCTGCATGAGGCCCAGGAGGCTTTTTATCAGGTGTTAGACAAATACAGTGTGTCCGATCTGGTTACCAGTCCCGCTGCTCTGGACAGACTGTTGGATCTCAGGCACGCGTGAAGTTATCCCATGATTAAACATAGGAACCTACGACTCTGAAATAGTGAGTTGTTGTTTTATTTATTAGATTGAACTTATGTTGGTGCAGGGCACCCTTCCATCTGTATGACCGCGAAACCTTGAGTGTGTATGGAACTTTGCTGCTCAGGAGTGGCGCTCTCGGAATGGCAAAAACGGCACTGCTCCTGCGATACTGCCTCTGACTCGATCGCGATGCTGCGTAGCCACTGCAAGGCGTAATGATTCGCAAGGTCCTCAGACGTACCCGTGGGCAGCAGGATGTCGAAATGCATGCGCTGGCCGTTGGCCAACAACACGTGGGTGTCGAATACATCGATTTTCATGGGGCTTGTTCCTCGAAAAGGATGGCGACCACGTGCACAAACATTAAGAACATGTATGCTGTGACACGTGGTCGACCAGGGACAGTTATGGATTCAGGCGTGTTCAGCCATTCGGAGAAGAGCAAGTTCCGGCTGAACTATGGTCGGCACTAATCCCTTAGCTTACTGAAGGTGTAGTCCTGAGCCTTCTGCGGCGCATGACAAGCAAAGCAGGCAGAGGCTGCGTTCTCGCCTACGACCCGATTGGACCGGTCGCCGCCGCCGAAGCCTTCGAAGCCCCAGCCGCCGGTGTCCCTGTAACTCTTCGAATCCTTGTGCATCACGCCTACCACCTTCCGAGCGCCTTCAGTGACGGCGTTTCCATCATGCACGGCCTCGAGCAGGTCAAAGATGATCACTGATCCGTCGGGGAATGTCCCTTTCCGATAACCCTTCATCGCCTTGTCGTTGGCGTAGAGATGATGAATGCCTCCGAATGAGCCGTACAATGGGTGGCCCTCCTCGATCACCATGCTCTTCACGTGATGCCAGTCGCGGTATCCCTCCGGGTACGGAACCTGGGGATCAGCAGCCAGTGCGGGTATCGATATTGCCGCGCAAAGTGCGGCCAGGATAAGTTGTCTCATTGGTTTCTCCCCTTATTTCAGATCGGCGATGGCGGCGCCGAAGTTGATGTGAAACGGCTGTCCGCCGATGACCAGAGCGGGTACCGACGTCACCCCGACTGATTCGGCCTCACCGATCCGCGACTTGTTCTCGCCCAGGTGCACGATCTCGACGTCGAAACGCCCGGAATCGATGGCTTCGGCAACCTGCTGCTCGGCGGCGACACAGACGGGACAACCGGCGTGATAGAAAATGGCCTGTTCTTTCATGGTAGGACTCCTAACAATATGGCTTAATAAAAAACCCGTTTTAACGGGAACGGGCGTTAATAACCGCCGTCAGGCGGCGGATTCGTGCTCCGGGCAATCGACACGCAGATGTCGTTCGGCCATCGGCGCGCCGACGAACGCACAGAAATGCGGCGTGCTAGTGCCCGACTCGACGTTCTCGCGGAAATGTCGGCAGGTCACACAGGTACGTTGCGGCGCGATCAATTGGCGCTGTTGCAAGTGCCGGATCATCTTGATCACCAGTGCGAGCAATAATTCCTGCTCGCTCTCTGACAGACCTTCAACAACCGGTCTGAAGCTGGCAGGCCATTCTTGAGCGATTCGGCCACCCTTCGCCGTTGCTTTTAGCGCAATAGCCCGACCATCTGTAGCATCTGCCTGTTTGCGCAACATTGTCTTGGTTTCCAGCGTGGTTACTGCATCACTGGCGGTAGCTTTCCGGATTCCGGCGTGCGCGGCTGCTGCCGTCAGTCGCATGCCTTCGGGCCTGCTTGCAACGAATCGCAATATGTCGGCCTGGGTGGGCGACAAACCGGCCGATTCGGCTGCCTGCCAATCTAACTGTCGGGCGACTGCCGCCAGCCGGGTCAGACCATCCGACAGTCGTTGATCAAGCGGTTCTGTGATTTCGTCGAAGCTCATGGTTAGTAATCCTAACTAAAAATTTCGATATGTCAAGTACCGATGGGCATTACTCATCTGGAGCTAAGGTGCGTACACTGACCACTGAAATTCAGTGAAGTGCGACATTAGTAAAAGAGAGGAGAATCACCACCAAATTTCGGGATAACGTCGGGTCGATGAAAGATTATTGATGAGTAATGCGACGATGAGCATGGTGATGGGGCCCAACGTGGCAGGAATCAGCACATAGGTATAGCCGACTGCGTGTATCTGGTCTGAACCAATAACCGCAATCAGGGCGGTAGCGCCACCGGGAGGATGCAATGTGCGGGTCAGGTGCATTACGGCAATGGCAGTGGCAACCGCAACGGCTGATGCCAACCAGGGATCTGCATGAAGAAGCTTCCAGGCTGTCACCCCGATGACTGCAGAAACCACATGTCCACCTACGAGATTACGTGGTTGGGCCAATGGGCTGCGTACAGCACCATAGGCCAACACCGCCGAAGCACCGAATGAGCCGATTAACATGGTGAGATCGTTACCTTCGAACCACAGGTGATTGATCCAGGCAACGGCGAGTATGCCGACGAATCCACCGAGCCATGACCATATAACTTCGCTATTACTGACACGAGGAGGGCTGCCGCGGGTGGTGCCGCGCATCTTCTTGAAATACTCTTCCAATGTCACAACATGTCCTCCAGGTGATGGGCCTTGATGAAATCTTTTCGCAGCAACAATCCTTTGAGGTGTCCCTGATCATCGACTACCGGCATACTGCGACCTTCATGCCGGTGAAAGGTTTGGAGGATTTCGCGGAAGCCGGCTTGCTCAGCAATCGTGATCGCTGGCGCCGTCATGGCTTCACCGACCGGCGTTTCGTGGCAGCGATGCGTGAACTGGCTTTGGTCCGTGACCAGCTTGAGCAACAGTTCGAGGAACGAATCCACCTGCAGGCGACGCAGGAAATCTGTCTCGGTCAGCATGCCTGTTACATAATTATTCTCATCCACGACAGGCAGACTCTTGCGCCCTTGAGATACCAATTGTTGTGCGGCTACATCCAGTGGTGTATCGGGATACAGTGGTTGAATATCCGGGAGCATTAAGTGGGCGGCATGAACCCTTCGAAACAAGCGTTCCAGGGCATGGGTGTGCGCCAAATGGTAGATCGCCCGAAAATCCTCGGTACTAATGTCCAGGTAGCCAGGGATATGCCGCATGGCATCGAGGATGTCCTCGTCGTTCAGTTCCAGCTCGGGCAGTTCGTCGCCAGTCGCATGTAGTGGATCATCGTTTGTAGTAGAGCTCATTTCGGCTTTCTCGCGTTTTTTGGTTGTTTTTCCTCAAATGTCCTTATCTCAGACATCCAGCATCAGCTTTCGTGCTTTACGCATTCCGGCGATCTTGCAGGCCTGTTGCCCATAGCCGCGTGGAAACAGTTCGTATAGGTATCGCCGAGAGGCTTTTTCGCTGCCCCAGATCTGTTCCATGTGCTTGAGCATGACACGTGCTTCCAGCACGTTTTGGTTGGTTTCGTAATACGAACGTATAAACTCGATAACGGCAAGCCGTTCGGCTGTCAGGGGTGATTTGGCATCAGCCGCCAGTTAGTCCATCAACCAAGCTCACCGGCAGCAATGAAACGTAGCGGAATTGACGTTCGGAGCAGCGCCTTGTTTAGGTGTGTTTAACCTGTACTCCATGCTCTTGGCCTTCTCATTCCAGAGATTTTACATGCCTGTTTTACGTATCCATATGGAAACAATTTGAAAATGATTTTCTTTGCTTCCTTTTTGTCTATTTTGTATTCAGTGGCAAGGTAATCATCGACATGACGAATATCCGGGATAACGTTGTGCTCACTATAATAATTCCTAATAAATCGCAGAACCTGCCAATGTGATTCGGTTAAATCAATGCTCTCTTCTTTGGCTAGCTCTATTGCGATGTCATCAGTCCAGTCATCAGGAACTACAAGATAGCCCTCAGCATCGCGTTCCAGATCTTCCAGAGAGTTCAGGGGGCCCGTGTTTAATTTTGGGTGATTCATGGCGTACTCCTGCCTCGCTTAACTGGTTGCATCATAATGGAGCATAAAATGTTTGAATAGTGAAATATATTCAATAATAATGTCGAATAATTCGACATTAGATGGGGTTTGCACCTAAATGGATATTGAACAGGCGCGTACATTTCTTGCCATTGCGGCTCACGGCAGTTTCCTTGAAGCGTCCAGGCGCTTACATGTCACGCACTCGACAGTCAGTGTTCGCATTCAGAAACTGGAGGAAGAATTCGGCGCACAGTTGTTTGTGCGTAACCGGTCTGGGGCAAGCCTGACCCCTTCGGGGCGGCGATTGGTACAGCATGCCAAGAGGCTGGTTCTGACGATTGAGCAGGCGCGTCATGATGTCGGCCTACCCAGTCGTTTCCGCGCCAGCCTGCGGGTTGGTGGCCGAATAGCCCTCTGGGAAGAGTTTCTGCCAAGCTGGGTAGGGCGTATGCGTCATGCAGCGCCGGATGTGTCTATACGCAGCGAAATTGGCTTCGAGGAAGATCTGATGCGGCGATTGGTAGAAGGCACTTTGGATATAGGCCTTATGTATACACCGAGTCATGCACAAGGTTTGATTGTGGAACATCTGTTCGATGAGACCCTGGTCATGGTTAGTTCTGACCCCAGCACGCGTTGGCCTGGAGAAGACTATGTGTTTGTTGAGTGGGGGCCAGGTTTTTATGCACAGCACCGAGAGATCTACCCGGACCTGGAGCGGCCGGCGCAGGTTGTCAACATTGGATGGCTGGGAATTCAGATCATCTTGTCGAACGGTGGTTCGTGTTATTTACCCATTCGTATGGCGCGTAGTTTCATTCAACAAGAACGCTTGTATCGTGTCGCAGATGCGCCGGAGTTTCCACATCCGGCATTCATGGTGTTTCCCAGGGAAGCAGACAGCGACGCCATTGAACTCGGGCTCGCTCAGCTGCGTACACTTGCAAGTGAGGAACAACATGCGGTTCCGGGTTAGGATAACGATGCGTTAGCAATGGATTCGTGTGACAGCTTTTAATTTTGAAGAAATTTCTGAGCATGGCATTTCTTACGTGTAGCAAGGCAGAGCACATCGATACCATGAGATGAAAATTAAATCTTGCATGGTATCGGGGCAATTGAACGGCACATCCACAACTGGTTGCCTTTGTGCCAGTCAGTCGGCTTCCAACGCCAGAGGCAGACGTTCCCCCCGAGCAAATGCTGGATATGCATGCCAGGTTTCCTGGCTGTGAGCACCGGCATATCACCTGACTTAAAGAAATACAAAGCGATATAGCACCTCACACTATGTGTGGATCTCTTGATACCGGTCTTTTATAACGCAATCCTCTGTGTGTGATGGCTTCATATGGCGGCGTAAGCTCTTGACAGTTGGTCATATATGAATAAGATAGTAATAACTTACTATCTTTTTGAATGAGCATGAATAAACACCGAAAGCACCTGTCAGCCGATGAGCGTCGTGCCGCTACCGTCGATGCGGTGGTAGAGCTGGCCGCCAAACAGAATCCGAGCGAAATCACGACAACGGCCATCGCCAAACACATGGGCGTGACCCAGGGCGCCTTGTTCAAACACTTTCCGACCAAGGATGCCATCTTGCAGGCGGTGATGGAGTTTGTGGCGGAGCGCTTGCTATCCCGTGTGGACAAGGCCGCACGTGGTGCAGCCACGCCGATCGCTGCTATCGAGGCGATCTTTTTGGCCCACATTGAGTTTGTCGTCGAGAACCCGGGAGTCCCACGCATGATGTTCGGGGAGTTGCAGCACGCCAAGCTGACGGCACCCAAACGCATGGCACAGACGCTCATTCGCCGCTATGGCGAGCGCTTGAACGACCTCATCGAAGAGGGCAAGGCCGCTGGCGAGTTGTCCGCTTCCCTTGACACTAGTGCTGCCGCGACCCTGTTCATCGGTACCATCCAGGGGCTGGTCATGCAGTCAATGCTCGCAGGCGACGTTGAGTTGGTCCGGAAAGACGCGCCGAGGGTCTTTACGATCTTTCTTCGTGGCATTCGGAGTAAGCAATGAAGATGCTTCGTTTCCAGGGCCGTACCCTGGCGCTCCTCGGCGTGGTTCTGCCGTTGCTGGCGCTGTTCGTCTACGTTGCGTTGCGCTCGGGTCCACTGGCGCCGGTGGCGGTTACCGTCTCCACTGTGGAAGCCAGGCCGATTAGCCCCGCCGTGTTTGGCGTCGGGACTGTGGAGGCGCGCTTTACTTACCGAATCGGCCCAACCATTGCCGGGCGGGTAAAACACCTGGACGTGCATGTCGGTGACCAGGTGCAGGGCGGACAACTGCTCGGGGAAATGGACCCGGTAGACCTTGATGACAGGGTTCGTGCGCAAGAGGCCGCGCTGAAGCGTGCACAGGCTGCATTGCACGAAGCCGAGGCCCGTCAGGACTACGCGCAGAGTCAGGCAAAGCGCTATGAACAACTGCTGGCCGCGCATACAACGAGTGAAGAGATCGTCGCCACCAAGAAACAGGACTTGAAAATTGCCAATGCTGCGCTGGCAGCCGCTAAGGAGGAACTCGTACGCGTGCGGTCCGATGGTGCGGCAGTGGTCGCACAACGAAACAACATGCGTCTGGTCTCGCCAGTGGATGGGCTGGTGGTTGCGCGCGACGCGGATCCCGGCAGCACAGTCGTTGCGGGGCAATCCGTGGTGGAGGTGATCGATCCTCAGAGCCTGTGGATCCATGTACGTTTCGATCAGATCAGTGCTACCGGCCTGACTGCGGGGCTGCCAGCGAAGATCTCCCTGCGCTCACGCAACGGACAGAGCCTGAAGGGTAGGGTATTGCGGGTGGAACCGCTGGCCGACGCCGTGACCGAAGAGATACTTGCCAAGATTGTGTTTGACGACCTGCCAGATCCACTTCCACCCATCGGGGAATTGGCCGAGGTTACCGTTACTTTGCCTGAACTACCTGCCATGCCAGTCGTGTCTAACGCTGCTGTCCGAACTGTGGACGACCAACTGGGCGTGTGGCAAGTCCAGGATGAGCAATTGCGTTTCGTGGCTGTGAAGCTTGGCGCAGGCGATCTTGAGGGTCAGGTACAAGTTAGTGAGGGCCTCGAGATCGGTGACCAAATGGTGGTCTATAGCGAAAAGGCGTTGAACAAACGCAGTCGTCTCAACATCGTCGAGCAACTCACCGAGGCGACAAAATGATCAGCCTCGCCGGCCGAGACATTCTCAACGCCTGGGGTAAGTTCGTCTTCACCGGCATTGGCCTGGGACTGCTGATCGGCGTGACTCTGACCATGGCCGGAGTGTACCGGGGCATGGTGGACGACGGCAAAGTACTGCTCGACAACAGCGGCGCGGATCTGTGGGTGGTGCAGCAAGACACCCTGGGTCCTTATGCCGAATCGTCCAGCATCAACGACGATGTCTACCGCAGCATCCTCGCCATGCCTGGCGTGGCGCAGGCTGCCAACGTGACCTATCTCACCATGCAGGTGCGCCAGGGCAGGCGGGATGTGCGTTCCATGGTGGTCGGCATTGTTGCGGGTGGGCTCGGAAAGCCGGGATGGCCGCCGTATCTCGTGGCTGGGCGTCAGATCACCCGCAGCCACTACGAAGCGGTGGCCGATATCGCCACCGGCTTCGAACTTGGGGACCGCATCCAGGTGCGCCGCAACCACTACACCGTGGTTGGACTCACCCGGCGCATGGTCTCATCCAGCGGTGACCCGATGGTATTCATTCCGCTGAAAGATGCACAGGAGGCACAATTTCTCAAAGACAACGACGCCGTCTTGCAGCAGCGGAGACGTACCGCCGAGAATCCAGCGCTCAACCGTCCCGGTGTACCCGGCTTGCTTGATGCGGTGATCACATCCCAGAGCAGCAATCATTATGTCAATGCCGTACTGGTGCGGATCAAACCGGGCTACAGCGCCAATGAGGTTGCGCAGACAATTCGCCGCTGGCAGCGGCTGACCGCCTACACCCGCTCACAAATGGAAGCGATCTTGATCGGCAAGCTGATCGCTACCTCGTCCAAACAGATCGGTATGTTTCTGGTGATCCTGGCCATCGTCAGTGCAGCGATCGTCGCCTTCATCATCTACACGCTGACCATGGACAAGATCCGTGAAATCGCGGTTCTTAAGCTCATCGGCACGCGTAACCGCACCATTGCGGCGATGATCATGCAGCAGGCCATCGCACTGGGAGTGATCGGATTCGTCGTCGGCAAGATAACCGCCACATTTGCCGCGCCTCAATTTCCCAAGTACGTATTGCTCATGCCGCTCGACACGGTCGCGGGTTTTTTCGCAGTACTCATGATCTGCGTACTGGCCAGTCTCATCGCCATTCGCATGGCGCTCAAGGTCGACCCCGCAGAAGCGATCGGGGGCTGACGGGATGAGTAAAGGTATTTTTATCGAGGGTATGAGGAAGCGCTATGGCACAGGTGACACAGCCGTCGATGCACTGAAGAAAGTGGATATGCAGGTAGAGCCTGGCGAGGTGGTTGGGCTGATCGGACCGTCCGGTTCGGGCAAGAGTACGCTGCTTAAAGCCCTGGGTGCGGTGATCGACCCCAGCGCCGGGCGCATGATGCTGGGTGACGAAGTCATTTACGACGAGGGTTGGAAGGTGCCTGATTTGCGCGCCCTGCGTCGCGACAAAATCGGTTTCGTCTTTCAGGCACCTTATCTGATCCCGTTTCTCGATGTGACCGACAACGTGGCGCTACTGCCGATGCTGGCCGGTGTGCCAAACGGCGAGGCACGCGAGCGGGCGCTGGAACTGCTCACCGCGCTCGATGTGCAGCATCGCGGCCAGGCGATGCCTTCGCAGCTCTCTGGCGGCGAGCAGCAGCGTGTGGCCATCGCCCGCGGCCTGGTCAACCGCCCGCCGGTGATACTGGCCGACGAGCCCACCGCACCGCTGGATTCCGAACGCGCCATGGCGGTCATTCGCATTCTCAATGACATGGCAAAGAAATACGAAACGGCCATCATCGTCGTCACCCACGACGAGAAAATCATTCCAACCTTCAAGCGCATCTATCACATCCGCGATGGTGTGACCCATGAGGAAGCGGGCGAAGGAAGGGGATTTGTTTAAAGTGCTTTCCTTTTTTAACCTGTTCAGGAGATTAATTATGAAGATTAAATATTTATCGGTATCCATATCAGCTGCCATGCTGGCTCTATCAATGGTATTTGCCGGCGCAGTGGCGGCCGAAGAAGGTAAACAGCCTGATATGAACGCGCTGCAGCAGTTATTACAGGAGCAAGTGTCATTAATGAAGCCCGAGTTGCAAATGAAGGTCAAAGCACTTTCTCCTGAAACCAAGAAAATATTACTGAATATCTTGGCGCAGCATACTCGATACAGTAAATCCTTAACTTTGCGCCAGGTAATGCACGAGGTTCTGTCAGATTATCAAAGCATGATGGCCGGAATTATGACTGATAATCCGGAACAGGCATCTGCAAGTGCATTACGGATTGCCGATCACCGTATACCTGTTGGTGGGTTGTTGCCCTATCTGGGTATTGAAAATATCACGGATCAAAAATTAGCTACCTTGCAAAGCTTTAATGATTCGGTTGAAGGAAAAGCAAAAGAATTAGCTGCGGCAGCCAATAACGGCGACATGGGGAAAGCATCTGTTCTTGCGGGTGAGATGGCTTCTGGTTGTGTTGGATGTCATACCGTTTTCCGCGGCCAACCCGGGATATCAGATTTGCTGAAATAAAATCAGACAAATGAAATGCGCCAAGTCTGACGCAACAGCAATCTTTAGTTAGCGGACGTGGCATAAGGGTCATCTGGTGATCCGCTCTTGCTAATCAGCGTTAGTGAACAGATCGATTGCGATGGCATGACGCAAGAGGAAGCTGGCGAACAGCGCGGGTTTGAGAAAGATCAGTTTTCAGCGGCGCACAACATCTGCGGCGGAGGGGAAAGTATGGCAACGCAAAGAACACGCGGCATCCGGGTCTGGATGATTTCACTGATCGCCGTTGGCTTCGGTCTGCTCACCATCAAGGCAGGAGGAGCGATCCTGTTCGGTGACGACGCAGCACGGACTGCTGCCGGGGACTATGTCCCGTTCGTGCTCTGGTTCAATTTTCTGGCGGGCTTCGCCTATGTCATCGCAGGTGCAGAGCTCTGGATGCAGACCCGTTGGGCGGCATGGCTGGCCATCTCAATTGCCGCGGCGACTGCGCTCATTTTCGTCGCATTCGGCGCACATGTGTACTCAGGTGGGCTATTCGAACAACGTACGGTAATGGCCATGAGCCTGCGCACGTTCCTATGGACAGTCATTGCAGTCGTTGCCTGGCGAGGGATGCAGCATATGAAAACATCCCGCCCGGAAGGAGGCAGGCAGTGAGTGCAAGATCGCTTTATATCAATATTTTTCTGACCAGCCTGGCTTTGATCGGTATGGCTGATCTGTCACACGCAGCACCGAATGCTGGCCCGGTGCAAAATCTTCCCGGTAGCCTGACTAAGGATATCGCAGATACAAACATGCCTGGGACCGTGCTGACGCGGAATTCAGCTCCGCAGTCTCGACCGGATTTTACCGGTCTTTGGTCACTCAATGTTGACGCCAGCGACAACCCTCGGGAAAGGCTCGAGGAAGCGATGCAGGCGAGGAGACAGAGCAAGGGTAGTGGGCACGGGATGGGCAATGGTTCTGGCGGTAGGGGTCGCGGCGGTGTCATGGGCGGCGGTATGGGAGGTGGTGGTCGAAAGTCCCCAGACAGAATGGGCGGACGCGGCATGCAGTCGTCCGCGGATTCGCTCTCACTGATCAGTGCTGACGAACAGATCGATATCCGTCATGAGGAACCGATGTTGCTGATCACCGATGAGAACGATCAGCGTCAACGCCTCTTTACCGATCTTCGCGGATCCAGTGTTTCCGCCAGCGGTGGCTTTCAACAACGCGTAAGTGTTGCAGGATGGGAAGGTGAGACTCTGGTGGTCGAAACAACACTGAACAGCGGTGCCAGGCTGATCCGGAGTTATCGGTTTGTCGACGAGACGGATCAGCTCATGATTGCATCGGTGGTCAATCTTCCGGAGGGTCAAGCTGTTTCCTACCGCCTTGTGTATGACAGGACGAAGTCTGTACAGGATCCAAGAGCCGGTGAACGGTAGGTATGTGCCAACGGTCGCTTGGGGAAGAGGAGAAACGCAATGAAGATACATTACTTCCAGCATGTGCCGTTTGAAGGACTGGGCAGCATCGGGGACTGGGTTCGAAGTGGTTCACACCAGCTTGGTGCGACGCGGTTCTACCGCAATGAGCCTCTGCCGGAGATAGAGGACATTGACCTGCTGGTAGTAATGGGCGGACCGATGAATATCTACGAAGAAACGAAGTATTCGTGGTTTTCGGAAGAGAAACGTTTTATTGAACGGGCGATTGCCGCCCACAAGCGCGTACTCGGGATTTGTCTCGGCGCACAGCTTGTCGCCGATGTGCTCGGAGCAAAGGTGTATGCCAACACCGACAAGGAGATAGGCTGGTTTCCCGTTAAAATGACGGAGCACGCGCACAGGTCCAATCTGTTCACCGCATTGCCCGATCGTCTCGATGTGTTCCATTGGCACGGTGATACCTTTGATATCCCGGAAGGGGCAATGCATGTCGCGCACAGTGAGGGCTGTGCGCACCAGGCCTTCGTGTATGACGAACGGGTTGTTGGTTTACAGTTTCACCTGGAGACAACCTCTGTCAGTGCACAGCAGATCATCACCCACTGCGCTGATGAGATAGTGGAGGGCCGCTACATACAGACACCTCAGGTTATGCTAGGAGATCCGCATCGGTTCGATGTCATCAACCAGTCCATGTGGGGCTTGCTTGATCGGTTGGCAGCGGATGGCCCGGAGCGGAATACCCAAGAAGGCAGCACTACAAGATGAAGAGTACATTGCCAGACAGGATATGGATGTTCCTGAGGTGGTGTTCGGAGATATTGCGATGGAAATGCTTCGTAGTGTAGGCCTTGTAAAAGGTAACCTATATGCTACTATATGGGTCATATGATAGAGGTTAGAGAATACCTCGATGCTGAGGGAAAAAGTCCTTATGCCAAATGGTTCGATCATCTGAATGTAACCGCTGCGGTCAAGGTGGCGACGGCAGTCCATCGGATGGAGCAGGGCAATTTCTCTAACGCGAAAGGTGTTGGTGCCGGCGTTTATGAGTACCGGATTGATTTTGGCCCTGGCTATCGGATCTACTTCGGCAAGGACGGGGACCGGTTGGTGATATTGCTGGCGGGTGGCACCAAGAAGCGCCAGGATGCAGATATTGCTGCCGCGAAAGGGCATTGGCGCGACTATAAGCGCCGAAAACGGCAAGAGGTGAAATGATGGCTCTGACGAAAGGTTTTAAGGACACAATACAGGCTCGCGCCCAAAGGGATCCGGCGTTTCGCAAGGCCCTGCTGCAGGAAGGGGTCGAGTGCTTGCTTGCTGGTGATGTCGATACCGGCAAGGCAGTGCTACGTGACTATATCAATGCGACGATTGGGTTCGAGGAGCTCTCCCAAGTCTTCGGCAAATCGAGCAAGAGCCTCATGCGTATGTTCGGGCCAAAAGGTAATCCCCAGGCGAGTAACCTGTTCGCAGTGATCCAATATCTGCAGGAGCAGGAGGGGATTCACCTGGAAGTCAAAGCCCGGAAGGTGGCCTAAGGTGCTGTGTATCAGTGTTCAATCTGCAATTTTTTTCGAGCATTTTGAAGGATTTTCTGAGCATGGTATTTTTCATGGTATTCTCATTTAGCAGGAAAATAAGCCATTGAATATAAAAGATAAAAAAGGCTTATTTACAATAGAGTGGGAATAGAGCAAAACGATAACTACTGGATGGAGCTTGCGTTACAGCAGGCTCAACTGGCAGCCGAGCAGGGCGAAGTTCCTGTTGGCGCAGTGCTGGTCGATGAAGAAAACCAACTACTCGCCTGTGGACATAATC
>JBNKOL010000102.1:0-48008 GCA_050294655.1 Sedimenticolaceae bacterium | reverse complement strand
AGGGCGATGGTCAGCTCGACCACGCCCAAGCCGGCCGCCAGGTGCCCCCCGGTCCGGGAGACGCTCTCGATGAGAAAACGACGCAGCTCGGCAGCCAGGGGGCGCAGCAGCTTCTGATCCAGCTGCCGCAGATCGCCGGGGAGATCGATGCCGCTCAATAGCGGATAGGCCTCCAGCATGTGAGAAGTCATCTCTGAACTGTCCCGATCTGACATGGTGTGAGCGGCTCCGAGTGGCACAGAAGGCGACGCCGCAGAACGTCGCCCGATGGGATGTACGATTTTAACGCATCACGGAACATCACGCATTCACACCGGCTCATCCTTGATCCGCTGTGCCTCGTTGAGGACAAAGTCGTGAAAGGCCATGGCCGCCGGAGACAAGCGCTTCCCCTTGCGGTAGACCATGTACCAGTGGCGCAGCAGCGGGAACCCCTCCACATCGAGCACCACCAATCGCCTGGTCTCCACCTCCAGCTCGATGGTGTGGGTCGAGACCAGCCCCAGGCCCATACCGGCACGCACCGCCTGTTTGATCGCCTCGTTACGGGTCATCTGCATGCCGGCATTGAGAGGGACCTCCTGCTCGGCGAAGAATCGCTCCATGGCCAGGCGGGTACCCGAGCCCTCCTCGCGCATGAGAAAGACCTCCTCGCCCAGGCGTGCGATCGGAATCTTTTTCACTCGCTCCAGCGGGTGGCCCGGCGGCGCGATCACCACCAACGGGTTCTCCATGAAGGGCTCATACTCCAGTTCGATGTCCTCCGGCGGCAGCCCCATCAGTACGATGTCTATCTCATTGGCCTTGAGCAGGCCCATAAGCCGTTGGCGGTTGGTCACGTCGAGATGCAGATCGATGCCGGGATAGCTGCGATGGAAGGCGGCCAGCAGACGTGGGGCGAAGTAGTTGACCGTACTCGCGACAGCGATATTGAGGTGACCGGTGCCCAACCCCTTGATGGCGGCGATCACCTCCTCCATCTCTTCGAAGGTATGAAAAATGGTGCGCGAATACTGATAGATCTCGCGTCCCGCCTCGGTCAGCTGAATCTTCTTGCCCGAGTGCTCGAACAAGGGCAGACCGACCGCGTCTTCGAGCTGTTTCACCTGCATCGAGACCGCCGGCTGACTGAGATGGAGAGCCCTCGCCGCACGGGTGAAGTTCAAATGTTCGGCAACGACCTGAAAAACTCTCATTTGACGCAGGGTTGTATGCATGGCACTGCTTGTCTCAAAACGGGTGATGAAAGTAGCGAAGAGCGCAACCCGCAGACAATCCAGTCGACACCCAAAGCCAAATACTCATGAAAATATAATAGATAGCTTCAACATCAACTTGCCGGGCCCAGGGGGGGATTCTGGTCCGGCTTGAGGAATGGCTAGATCTCGGTCAGCCGACAACGAATCCATTCTTCTGGATCGACACCTTTCACCGGCTGAGCATCCTGGCACGCCCATCACTTCGCCAGTCTATTACATCTGCTCAGGATAATGAATTAATTTATATTTTTCAGTTTGTTATGAGAAAGCCATCGATTCATGGGCCAACACGACACCTGTGCTGACGGCGTAGCGTCAAATCGCGCCATACCGCAGCTCCGATGCAACCGGGAGGCGTGTCTCACCAAGACCGAAACACGCAGGAATTCCAAAATGATAGAAACGACCGGCAGGCCAGGTCGTTATTGTGACGTATTTCACGTTTTTCATTTTTGATGAAAATACAGAATTTCAAAAATTATGATTTTAGTTAACGTATACGTTACCTCAAACCCACATGATGAGTGGCTCATGCACACTGATGCAGATGGGACACGATTTCGAGCTGCTGGATGATTGCGCAGATTTCAGCCCGCTCGCATGAACATGAAGTGGCAACCGGGTAGCGGCGAATTCTTCGTCATGTAGCGCTGACTCGGATGCAATAGCGACAGGATATCCGAGGCGCCCAGGCGGCTCTGGAGCAATGGACCAGCGAAGCAGGGATACGAGCCACCTCATGGACGTCAGTGGCGGACCATCAGCTTCGTCTATTCGAGGGCATAGGAGTATGTACAAATGGGACTTGGGTGGTATTGGATGCCCACATGAACTGCAGTCTCGGCTCGATGGCCTCTCAAGCAGCAGCGTGCTCGTCCTGTCACCACATCACACATCACGCTGCGAACCGCCGCCTTACTGTCCGGCCCGAGACTTCGAGGCCTGCTGCGTTTCGTTGGAAGGGGCGGCACGAGTCGCTTTCCAGCATCACGGAATAGCTGCGCTGGATATACGGGCAGACAGCATCAACCAGCCCATCGACTCGCTGCGGTTTTTGCCTTCAAGCACCCCCCCCCTTGAGGTCGCGAACCGCATAGAAGCCGGCCTGTTGACCCAGCGAGAGATGAATATCCTCACCAAGGAGACTGGACAGTCGGTACTGATCTGTGCAGGGATAGTGCCGGCATGCCGGCAACACAAGAATACCTACACCTTCGATCATCACGCGCCTGAAAATCCAGCCAGCTCGCTACAGGAGCTGGAGGCCAGGCAGACGGAAGTCGATAACCTCAGGCAGACCCTGGCTGAAATGCAGCAGCAGTTCGATGCCGAACTCAAACAGAGGAATATCGAGAAAAACCTTTTGACCCAAGCCCTTGCAGAGGCAAGGCAACGTCAGGGGGATCAGCACGAAACCGGTGGCCTGACAAATCCCGCTCACAGCAGTGCGACCCTGGGAGGACATCTCCGGGAAGAGATCCTGGCAATGCGCTTGCAACCGGGAGTGATTCCGGAGAGCGGGCAGGCACATCGTCATCATTCCCAGCAGACATTGGAAGCGCTTGAGCGGTCACAGGATGAAATCAAGCAAAAGCTGGAACGGAGCGAGAGCTCTCGAAAGCAGTTGCAAGACGAAATCAACCGCCTTACCAATGAGCGCAACAATCTGGAATTTTCTCTACAGGAGCTGCGTAGTCAGCTCAATGGCGACAGTTCGATTGAACAGCTGCAGATTGCCAGCCTGCAACAATCGCTGGAAGAGATGCAGGAAGCACTTGCCCAGGCCAAGGCAGCACATCAGGAACGAGAGCGGGAACTGCAGGCAGTACTGAGCGAGACGAAGAGCAATGCGGAAGAGTCAGAAAAAGCGTTTCACAGCGACATAGAACAGCTACAGCAAGCTCTGGATGAGTACAAGACACGACTGAGCCAAGCGCAGGCCGAGAGACAGCGATCAGAATCGGACCAGCAGGCGGCGCTCGATCAAGCAGACCGATCCATCGATGAGAGCAAGGCAGAATACGAAGCCCGGATCGTAACGCTGCAACAGCAACTCCAGGCCCAGGAATCCTCCCGCCGACAGCTGGCGCAGGAGAAGGCGGAACTGGCCAACAGCCTCAATGACGAGACCCAGCGGGCCCTGGAGTTTGCCGGACAGGCACAGATTCTCGATGAGAACAGGCGACGTCTACAGAGGGAGCTGGAAGTACTGCAACAGACCTTCGACGAAGCTACGATCCAACACCGGAACGACGCATCATTGCTGAGACGCGAACTGGACCAGGCACGACTCACTGTCGATGAGCTGGCTCAATCCCGTCAACAACTGGTCGAAGCCCTGCAACAGATGGAGGCGGATTTGCAGGTGCGACAGGAACGGACCCGAGAACTGGAAGCGGCGCTTGATGAGTCAAACAGCAGAGGTGAACAGAATGCGGAGAGATTGCGCACAGAACTCGCGCAATTGAGAGAGCGTCGTGATGCGCTGCAAACAAAGCTGGAACAGGCGCAGACCGAACTTGCAAAAACACAGAGAAATCTTGAGCTGAGCGAATCGAACCTGCAGTCAACCGTCGATGAAGCGGAACGGGCTGCGAAAGAGCGCCAGGAAAATTATGAGGCCAAGCTCGAGAACCTGCAGCAACAGAACCAGACACGGGAAGCCTCCCGACTGAAGCTGATGCAGGAAAAAGCCAATCTGGCCAACCGCCTGCTTGCCGAATCCCAAAGCGCCGAGGAGTTCGCGGGGCAGGCCGACTCACTGCAGCGGGCGCTCGAGACATCGGAGCGGGCATTCAGAGAAGCGGAAACTCAGCATCAGCAGAATACGGCACTGCTCAGGGAAGAACTGGAAGCTGCGCAACACACCATAGAAGCGCTGGAGCAATCCCAGCAACAGCTTGAGAGATCACTGCAGCAGACACAAGCCGAATCCCAAGCAGAGCAGGAGCAATTGAACCAGGCTCTTAAAAAGGAAATGCAGGATGCGCGCAACACTGAGCTCCGTCTGGAAAGCCTGGTCAATAGTCTCAGCAGGCAGGTGGAATCGATCCGCATTAAAGCAATCCGGCAGCGGAAGAAACGGCTCAAACTGGAGGAGATGCTGACACAGCAGCTGGAGGCTTCCGAACAGCTCAAGCAAGCGGTTCAAAGCGCCGAGGAGAAAGCGGAGGTTGCTGGCAAACGCGTCGCCGAACTGGAGCAGAGTCAGCAGGATCTGCAGCGCGAGCTGAGAAAGGAGATCAAAGCATCCCAAGAGGCCTGGAAGAAGGCGTCGGAATCCGATGTCGCTTTACAGGTAGCCAAACTGGAACTGGCATCACTCAAAGATGAATGGGGTCAGGAGATCGATAACCTGCAGGCGCGGCTTGAGCATATGGAGGAGACCCGAACATCGGCCCAGAGTCGGCATTGCGAGGAGAAAAAGCACCTGCAGGAGTCGCTCGAAGAGAGTCAGACCGCACTGAAGGTGGCGCAAGTCACCATTCGCACATTGAAAAGCGACCGACAGTCAATACATGACGCCAACGCGGCATTGGAAGAACGCTTTGTGCAGTTGGAGTCGGAAGCCCACAAGGAGCAGGCGAAACTCCTCACAGCTCTGGAGTCGAGCCAAGAAGAGATCGCAACCTTGCGCCAGAAAATGGCGGAGATGAATGCGCTGATAGAAAACCCACAACAGGTGGAGCATCTACGCCAGGAGTTGGAGCGCGCGAATGACGAGAAAGCGGCACTGGCGCAAAGGGTCGCTGGATTGCGCGAGATGCATCTGGAGATGGAGAGACATCAGGGCAGAGGCAGAGATGCTGAGATGGCCAATTTGCGCAGTGCCCTGACTGCCGCAGAGGAAAAACGCGAAAGGGCCGAGACGCTGGCCCGACAGACCGAAGTCCTGCAGCGCGAGCGCCAAGTGCAGGAGTTAGCCATCGAGACGCTCACCGAGGAGATGGATGCACTGGCCAGAGAGAGGGCGGCGCTGACCGATGAGCGGGACAGGCTGCTAAATGAGCTCAGCGAAATCAGAGCGCAATCGAATGATGACGCTTAGTCTGGCTATGGACGTGCTCTGGCAAGCTTCCCCACGTCGACAATCGCACAAGTCTCCTGACGCGTATTTGCAGTCCCGACAGAAAAGCCCGGCAGGGCCTTAGATCAAGGCAATGCGTCTATGAATGAGCGACAGACACGCACGATCCATCGTTGGGTAACTATATGATATTTAATTTAATTCCCAAGCCTTTATCACTGGCGCAAAATTTCGTGACGTTCCGCAGTATTTTCGTTATTGTACCGATAGTGCAAATTCGAATTTCCCTATAGAATGATTAAGAATTGGGTTTACCACGTCCAGTCAACACGTTAATCCAAACTCAGAGCGATCCGCAGAATCCCATGTCTCCCACGCTATCCTCACCTTCCAGCAGCGATCTCAGCCATCTACAACAAACCGCATTTCTGGAGCCGACCGACAACAGACTCTCCCCGCCCACGAAGGTGGACCCTGTTCTGTGGGCAACCCATTTGGCGCATATCTCCGCGCAGGAGCCGGGCAACCTGCTCAATCATGTGCGCAGGATACATCTGCATCTGGCGCACAAGCAGCCGGAGGAACTCTTCGGCGCGATGATGGATCTCTACCTGGCTCTGGGCGACAAAGGCATTCAACTGCGCCACCGCCTACTCAAACATGCGAGTAAACTGCTGTCGCAAGAGATGCAAGAAATCTTCATCAACCACCAGCAGGAGGGTCTGCAACCCCAGCAACCACTGCCACCATGTGCGCATTCCGTACTCGGCAACTTCTTCACCGGTGGATTGCGCCTAGTCACTCCGCAGAAAGCCGAAAATCAGCCGGCCAGCCGTGAGATCGACCCCTTGGAGTTGGCCAGGGAAGAACTTAACTATGGCGACATAACCGTCGCTCAGCAGATCCTGGAGGAGGCTCTGTTGCAGTCGCCGAAAAGACTGGGACTGCATTACGGTCTCCTTGAAATATACAAGCACACTCAATCACTCGATGATCTTCTCGCCATGAGAGAACGATTGGGCGATGAAATAGGTATCGCTCGTGCCGCATGGAATCAGGTGCAAAAGGGATTAGAGAGCAAATACAGATAAATGGCTACCACAGGAAACAAACCTCTCGGCATTGCGCTATTGGGCATGAATGATCGGGACAGATCCAGACTGGAACTGTTTTTAGACCACTATTGGTCCAGCAACTGCATCCTGGTGAACGAGAGGTTCGCTGATTTATGTATTCTTGACCTGGACAGCCTGTATGGAAAAAAAACACTTCAGCAACAGCAGGATCTCCACCCCGACCGACCCTTGATAGTGTTATCGGTTCATGATGTCGATATCAATGACGTTTCCCTACTGCGCAAACCCCTAAGGGTGGAGCTTCTCAAGAGCGCCATTGACAACCATATGAAGGAGTTGGCTCAACGGGCTTTACTGGAGGAGACTCCCCCACCCGTTTCCGAACCAAAACCAGAACTGAAAGTGACGCGTCACGTAAAGACGAGTCCCGCTGTCGCTCATACCCAGATCCTGACCAAGCGCAATGACCGCCGAAGCGCGCTCCCCAACCTGGCCACCCAGGCCCGCATTATCCGCGGGAGTTGCAGCGTGATCGAAAGTAAGGATTTCTACAGCCCGCCCAAGGATGGCAGCCTTTATTACGACCCCAACACGCTTTTTCAACAGATTCTCAAGAGCCATATAGAACAATGCAGGCTCGATGGCAGACCAACCCGGATAAGCTTGTCGGACGACAAGTATATCGTGTTACTGCCAGAGACCGGCACTGCACTAACGAATCTCAGTGACAGCAAGCTGCGACCACGCTGCATATTGCCTGTAACACCACATCAGATCCGTGTTGACTACCCAGGTGAAACAGAGATACGCCAACTGTATGACGACATAGAGGCACCACAGGATATCGACTATCTGTTGTGGAAAGTATCGTTGTGGAGCGCCCGCGGTCGTTTGCCGCTTGGCATCCATATCGACTCGATCATCGAATTGAAACATTGGCCGAATTTGACGCGTTTACTGGCTATGCCTCAATTCCTGCGGATTGCCGCCCTGTGGGCAAAGACACCCTTACCTCTAAGCAAGACAGTTGAAGCACTGAACATCGAGGCCCGCTACGTGTGCGCTTTCTTCAGCGCCTGCTTCGCCTTGGAATTAGCGCGGGTCCTGCCCGCCAACGAGGGCCAGGCGATATTGCAGAGCAACCCAGAAAAAGCTGTTGCCCCAAAAGGTTTGTTGCGACGCATTCTGCGACGACTGCGGGTGGCGTAAAGCAGCAACAAAGCTGCAGAGTATGGAGAAACAATGGCAGATTACAAAATCATCATCACCGGCCCGGTTGGCGCCGGCAAAACGACAGCGATCAGCGTATTGTCGGACATACCGCCGGTGATCACCGACGAAGCCGCCAGCGACATGACCCTTGACCGCAAGCAACGCACCACAGTGGCAATGGATTACGGACTCATGAAATTAGGTGACTCAGAGCGCGTTCACCTGTACGGAACACCGGGTCAGGAAAGGTTCAATTTCATGTGGGAAATTCTGACTCAAGGAGGGCTGGGATTGGTGCTGCTCATAGACAACTCCAGAAAAGAGCCGTTTCGGGATCTGCAATTCTTCCTCGATGCTTTCAAACAATTCATTCACAGCACCGCCGTGACTATCGGAATTACACGTATGGACGAAAAGGACACACCGTCGATTGAGGACTACCACCACCACGTCTCATCCTTGGGTTGGCCCAAGCTTCCCATACTGGAGGTGGATGCGCGCGAGAAAGAAGATATGTCCACCTTGGTGCAATCCCTGATTTACTCTCTGGATCCAACATTGGCCAGCTAATCCGATGAAATTGAGCCTCAACAGCAACCTTGTCCTGGAACCCACTCCTGCCGGAGCCTTCTATGCCGTCAGCGCCAAAAGCGACGAACCCGCAAGGCGTCTTCTATTGGGAATCTTGAGTGAGCGATCACTGCCTTTTTTAAACGCCACTCGCCTCGATCTGTGGAGTGGGCTACAGCAGAAAGAGTCGGTGGAACTTGTGCACCGGCTGCAGGAACTCGGCTGGTTGAGTGGCCGGGAGAGTTCCCTGTCGGCCCCCGACGCTCCCCTGGAAGAGGTTTTACCGGGCATGCTGGAGCGGCTTTCCGTCGAGGGCAAGGCCCTGCTGGCAGATGACCAGGGCTTCTATCTGAGCGCCAGCGGCATACCCCACGAAACCGCCGAGGCATTATCGGCCGTCAGCGCCAATCTGGGCTCCCTCTATGACAAGCACCAACGACTGCTGATCAACAATTTGGGACTGCGAGAACAAGCCTGGACGCTGGCGAACGCAGCCGGTAACAGCCGACTCGGTTTCTGGCCTCTGCATATCGGAAGCCAGCGGTTTGTCCTGGTTGTCCAGGGCCGGCCGACCCTGAATCAACCCGAGTTTCGCGATTTGGTATGGGTACTCGCCATACGCTATTCAAAACAACTCAACATAAAAGACGACACGCCATGAACGACACAGAATACGAACATCTGACTTCTTACACCAAACAATTCACCGGGCTTACGGTTGAATCGGAATCTATCCTCATCGGACTGTCCGAGCTGATCAAACCACACCTGCCCGCAGTAACCGACAGTTTCTACAACGTACTCCAGGATATCCCCAAGGCTCAGCCCTTTCTCGAGGGACGCATAGACGCCCTCAAACAGACTCACATTCGTTGGCTCGAACAGGTATTTTCCGGTCCCTTTGACGTCAACTACACAAAGAGCATGTACCACGTGGGCGATGTGCATGTGAAGGTGGGCCTGCCGGTTGAATTCATGGCGGGCGCCATGACCCTGGTGACCACAAGGATCAGCGACCTGCTCGGCGAATTGTTGCAAAGCGATCCAGTCCGCCTGAGGCAGGCGGTCACCGCCGTGAATGAAGTCCTCGGCTTCACGCTGATGGTCATGCAGCAATCCTACGAGTCGTCACGACTGGCCGAGGAGCTGGAAAAATTTCTCAAGATCACCGGTATGAGCCGGACTCTTTTCGACAACCTTGCGAGTGCTTACAAATAGCATCATCGCAAACCAACACAATACTCTAATTCAAGGAGCACACTACAATGCGTGAAGATATGCTGGCATCCATTTTAAGCGACCTGAATGGCAGCTCGGCGGAGATCGAAGCCTCCGCTGTCATCTCAACTGACGGTTTGATCATGGCTGCCCTGTTGCCCGCCAACCTGGACGAGGACAGAGTGGGCGCCATGAGCGCGGCCATGCTCTCGCTTGGTGACAGAACCGCCATGGAGCTCTCCAGAGGCGAGCTCGAGATGGTCTTGATCAAAGGCAACCAGGGCTATGTCATCATGACCCACGCGGGCCAGGAGGCCGTAGTCTCCGTTCAGGCAAAATCCACCGCCAAACTCGGATTGATTTTTCTCGACATCAAACGCGCGGCAGCTGCCATCAGCAAACTCATATAGACATTGCCGACTCAGCTGAGGAGACCAGTCCCATGACGTCGATGCGTGATATGAACCCAGCCGACATCAAAGGCGAATACCGCGAAAAAATCCTCATCTATGCTGACGCGCATAAACGCAAGGTATTGGTGACGGATCTGGAAACGCCATTTCCGGATGGGCGCCTCATTGTCTCCAGCACCGATCCTGACGGGATAATCACTCATGTGAATCAATCCTTTGTGGAGATGTCGGGATACAGCGAAGAGGAGCTGATGGGCAAACCCCATTACATCCTGCGCCACCCCGACATGCCGGCCGTGGCCTTCAAGGATCTTTGGGATACGGTACGCAAAGGGGAGAAGTGGCACGGCTATGTAAAGAACCTGCGTAAGGACGGTGGCTACTACTGGGTTCTAGCCACCGTCATCCCCAACATCCGCAACGGCGAAATCACAGGCTACACTTCGGTACGGCGCAAACCGGCCCGCCGGAAAGTGGAAGAATGCATCAAACTCTACCCCACTCTGTTCTGAACGGATCAAGCCAATGCCCTATCAAATGACGGTAAGCCCGGACTTCACTCCTGATCACATCTCCGGCTGGTATATCTTCAACACCTGGCTGCAAAGGTCATTGAATGAAGACATTCATCTGGAACTCTATGACGCCTTTGAGCATCAGCGTGAGGCAATCCTTGCCGATCAGGTGGATCTGATCTTCGCCAACCCCTACGATGCAGCCATGTTGGTACGCGAAAAGGGCTTCCTGCCGATCGTCAAGCCCCGATGTTCATCAGACGAAGCCATCATTGCCGTGCATGTAGACAATCCTGCGCAGCGGGTAGAGGATCTGAACACCAGCATAACCATTGCCGCCACCGATGACCCGGATGTCAATCTCATCTGCGATATCATGTTGGAGCCCGCGGAGCTCAATGCGACAAACACGCAACGCATCACCAAGAATACTTACCCCTTGGTGGCCAAGGCACTGATCCAGCATAAGGTGGACCTGGGGTTCTTTCTGGTGGAGGCATTCGAATCGCTTTCAAACATAACCCGCCGGGAGCTCCGACCACTGGTCAGCAGCCAGATACAGGTTATTCATCATGCCCTGCTCGCCGGCCCCAGGCTGACCGAGAGGCAAAATGCCATGCGGGATCTCCTGATCGGCATGGCGCAGGACACCAAGGGCGCCGGGGTACTTCGGACACTGGGATTCGAGGCCTGGGAGCTGATGGATGATGAGGAGATGGAATTCATGATTGACCTGATGGATACCTTGAACTACCGCCCGGCATAAACCACGGAACGACACCCTATACGCGCCGGTATAACTCCGGCGCCATTGTGATGGAAGTCTCAGTCCCTGCCAGCCTGCCGGCGAGCAGGTATTCAAGCGTCACTGCAGCGCATCCACAAGCATCCTGCTAAGCGCTGTCTGTCGGCAGGCGCACCCAGAGTCCTTCTGCGTCAAATACAGCAACCGGCACTTCAAGCCGGTCCTGATCCGTTGATTGCTCCTGCCAGGAGAGCAACCCTCGCCGACGAGTCACGCCTTTCATCCCTACAAACATCAGATCAAGCGCTGATCAGAGGCTCTGCAGGTTTTCGAAAACGGTCCGTATGATCGATATCAACGGACAGAGACCGATGTTTCGGTCGCATGCATAGCGTTCACTGCAAGACGACTTTCCTGTAGCTTCACATTCATCTCCGCTGCCCCATGGCCCGACGCATAAAACCCGCTTGGATATTAAGGAAAACGGGTCTATACCAAGTTACGCGGAAAGCCCCAAAGTTTGATGGTTTTGTTTTTGAGCAATCAGCAAAAATTCCACTGAATTGCATTGATGGTATAAGGATTAACTTATCAATTTCATCAAAACATCTGACTTCTCTTAAGTTCTCAGCTCCCTATACTCAAAAACACCTCGAATACAGGCTTCGAGAAGATCACCAACCCGGTGGTTGAAACAGAGTGAAACGGAAACTCGCTTTCATAAATGAGCAATCCCTATTTCTGGAGGAATCGAAACAATGGCCAAGACCTACGACGCGGGCGTCAAAGAGTACCGCGAAACATACTGGATGCCTGACTACACGCCGAAGGACACTGACATCCTGGCGTGTTTCAAGATCACCCCGCAGCCCGGTGTTCCCCGCGAGGAGGCCGCAGCGGCCGTTGCCGCCGAATCCTCCACCGGCACCTGGACCACTGTCTGGACCGACCTGCTGACCGACCTGGACTACTACAAGGGCCGCGCCTACGCCATCGAAGACGTGCCCGGCGACGACAGCTGCTTCTACGCCTTCATCGCCTACCCCATCGACCTGTTCGAAGAGGGTTCGGTGGTCAACGTCTTCACCTCCCTGGTCGGTAACGTTTTCGGTTTCAAGGCCGTGCGCGCCCTGCGCCTGGAAGATGTGCGCTTCCCGATCGCCTATGTCATGACGTGCAACGGACCGCCCCACGGCATCCAGGTCGAGCGCGACATCATGAACAAGTACGGTCGTCCGCTGCTCGGCTGCACCATCAAGCCAAAGCTGGGCCTGTCTGCCAAGAACTACGGCCGCGCCGTCTACGAAGGCCTGCGCGGCGGTCTCGACTTCACCAAGGACGACGAGAACGTCAACTCCCAGCCCTTCATGCGCTGGCGCCAGCGTTTCGACTTCGTCATGGAGGCCGTGCACAAGGCCGAGGCCGAGACCGGCGAGCGCAAGGGTCACTACCTGAACGTCACCGCGCCGACCCCGGACGAGATGTTCAAGCGCGCCGAGCACGCCAAAGAGCTGGGTGCCCGCATCATCATGCACGACTACATCACCGGCGGCTGGTGCGCCAACACCGGTCTCGCCCAGTGGTGCCGCGACAATGGCCTGCTGCTGCACATCCACCGCGCCATGCACGCGGTCATCGACCGTAACCCGCACCACGGTATCCACTTCCGGGTGCTGACCAAGCTGCTGCGTCTGTCGGGCGGCGATCACCTGCACTCCGGCACCGTGGTGGGCAAACTCGAGGGGGACCGCGAGGCGACCCTGGGCTGGATCGACATCATGCGCGATCAGTACATCAAAGAAGACCGCAGCCGTGGCATCTTCTTCGATCAGGACTGGGGCTCCATGCCCGGCGTGCTGCCCGTCGCCTCCGGCGGTATCCACGTCTGGCACATGCCGGCGCTGGTGACCATCTTCGGCGACGACTCCGTACTGCAGTTCGGCGGCGGCACCCTGGGCCATCCCTGGGGCAACGCGGCCGGCGCCGCGGCCAACCGCGTGGCGGTCGAAGCCTGTGTCGAGGACCGCAACCGCAACGGCGTGGAAGGTCTGGAGAAGCGCGGCGGCGACGTGCTGCGTGAGGCAGCCAAGAACAGCCCCGAACTGGCGGCCGCGATGGAGACCTGGAAGGAGATCAAGTTCGAGTTCGACACCGTCGACAAGCTGGATGTTGCCCATAAATAAGGGACCAGGGGACGGCGCAGGGTCAGATGCGGATGGGGAAGCCCCCAGAGACAGAGACCCTGCCCTTCCCTCACAGCTGAACAGACTCGAATCTACTAAATTGAGGAACACACAATGAGCAACATGCAAGACTACAACTCGCGCCTGTCCGATCCGAACAGCCGCAAGTTCGAAACCCTCTCCTACCTGCCGCCGCTGACCGACGCAGGCATCCGCGCCCAGGTGGAGTACATCGTGGCCAAAGGCTGGAACCCGGCCCTCGAGCACACTGAGCCGGAAAACGCCACCGACTCCTACTGGTACATGTGGAAACTGCCCATGTTCGGCGAGACCGACGTGGACACCATCCTGAAAGAGGCCGAGGCCTGTCATGCCGCCAACCCCAACAACCATGTGCGTCTGGTTGGCTATGACAACTATGCCCAGTCCCAGGGTACTGCCCTGGTGATCTATCGCGGTCAGGCGGTGTAGTGGTCAAGCGACCGGCACTCTGAAATGAGCCCCGCCCTGCATCCGGGGGCGGGGACTCCTTTCGAGCAATTTTGAATTATGAATTTTGAATGTTGAATTAAGAAGCTATGCCCATAGCGCCGACTGCTGGAATTCATAATTCAAAATTCACAATTCAGCATTGGATGAGTCCGAGGTGTTTATGAGCAACATCGCACAAGAGCAATACCTGATTCAAAAAGAGCCCTACTATCGCACAGTAGGCAATGAAGTCTCCATGTACGAGGCGGCCTATGAGGCACGCATGCCCGTGATGCTCAAAGGCCCCACCGGTTGCGGCAAGTCGCGCTTCGTCGAATACATGGCCTGGAAGCTGCAAAAACCGCTGATCACCGTGGCCTGCAACGAAGACATGACCGCTTCCGATCTGGTCGGCCGTTTTCTGCTCGACATCAACGGCACCAAATGGCAGGACGGCCCGCTCACGGTAGCTGCCCGTATCGGCGCCATCTGCTACCTGGACGAGGTGGTCGAGGCGCGCCAGGACACCACAGTGGTGATCCACCCGCTCACCGACCATCGTCGCGTGCTGCCCCTGGAGAAGAAGGGCGAGCTGGTGCAGGCCCATGACGATTTCCAGATCGTCATCTCCTACAACCCAGGCTACCAGTCCCTGATGAAGGATCTGAAACAGTCCACCAAACAGCGTTTCGGCGGCCTCGACTTCGACTACCCCGACACCGAGATCGAGATCGACATCGTCACTCATGAGGGCGGGGTGGATGCGGACACCGCAAAAAAGCTGGTGAGCATCGCCCAACGCTCGCGCAACCTGAAGGGACACGGTCTTGATGAAGGCATGTCTACCCGACTGCTGGTCTACGCGGCACAGCTGGTGGC
This sequence comes from Sedimenticolaceae bacterium, assembly GCA_050294655.1. GTDB lineage: Bacteria > Pseudomonadota > Gammaproteobacteria > Chromatiales > Chromatiaceae > Thiodiazotropha. The sequence continues at coordinate 33,440 of JBNKOL010000102.1, read as the reverse complement.
CAAAGGCATCGAACCCATGGCGGCCTGTCAGATGGCGCTGGTGACCCCGCTCACCGACGATCCGGACATGCGCGATACCCTGAGCGCGGCGGTGAATACCTACTTCTGATGAATTATGAATTTTGAATGGGTGGTAGTGCGCCAAAGACGCACGCCTTAATTCAAAATTCAATACCACCATGACCATCGACTTCACCGAATACGTCAGCTGTCTCAAGCCCGAGGATCACGAGCACCTGGAGGCGCTGGAGTCCTCCTACCACGAGGCGCAGCGGGTCATGTCGCCGCGCGGACTGGACAACTATCTGCAGGGCATGCGCGCCATGTGCACCCTGAACCGGGGTCAGGATCTGGTCCTGACCTATGTCCAGGAGATGCCCGGCGTGGCCAAGGAGGTCGGCGAGGACATCCTTCCCGACATCATCGAATCGATGATGAAGATGGCCTCCCACACCTCCGGCAGCGTCATCACCCTGATGCTCAGTGTGATGACCCTGGCCGCCCAGCGTCTCGGCGACGCGGAGGTCATGCGCGGCTACCTTAAGCTGCTGCACCAGCTGGCCGGCAAGGCCCCGCGTGGCCTGCGCCCGATGATGGAGAACATGGACGAGCTGCTCTCCAAACTCACCCTCGGCGGCCTGCGCCGATGGGCCATGTGGGGCGCGCAAGCGCATCAGCGCGATCTCGACGGCCAGATAGCCTACTTCGGCCTGCAGACCGAATCCTCGCGCAGCATCCTGCAGAAAGAGCGGCGCGGCACCCTGTTCATCGACAACCAGCGCAAGCTCAATTTCTATCTGCGCGCGCTCTGGGGCCGCGCCTTCTTCATGCGCCCCACCGCCGGCGATTACGAATCACGCCGCGGTCTCAAACCCTTCATCGAAGGTTTCCAGATCCATGTGCCCGACGCCTATGATCCCTTCCGGGGCATCGACGGCATCGAGATCTACCGGGCCGCGGTGGCCCATGCCGCCGCCCACATGGTCTATACCCGCGATCCGATCTCCGCGGAACAGCTCTCCCAGGCGCAGATGCGTTTCATCGAACTGTTCGAGGACGCGCGCGTGGAGTACCTGGCCTACAACGAGTTTCCCGGCCTACGCAAACTCTGGCTCTCCTTCCTCACTGCGGAGCCCGACAGGAACGACGACTACGGCGAGTTGCACGAGACCATGGACTACATGCTGCGCGTCACCCACGCCATCATGGATCCGGACTACACCGACGCGGCCGATTTCATCAACCAGGCCGCAGCCGCCTTCCGCGTCGAACTGGAGAAAAATCCTCACGACTCGCGCATCTCCTGGATGGCGGGGGTCAACTTCTACAATCTCATCGTCGACAAGGCGAAGATACCCTCCGTACGCATCCTCTCCGAGTGGCCCATCCCCTACCGGGATGACAACCGCTACTTCTGGGATTTCGCCGAAAACCTGTTCGAGTCCCAGGGTGTCGACTACATGCCCTCCAGCCAGCAGACCGTGCGCAGGTACGTCTCGGTAATGGAGATGGTCAACGAAATCAATTCGGAGTTGGAGATCGACAATCATCAGGAGGTCTGGGTGCTGGACACCGAGTTGTACCCCTATGAGGACGATCTGGAGACGACCAAGAGTTACAACGAGACCGAGGGCGTGGAGCCGATATCCGATCCCTATCACTACAACGAGTGGGACTATCACGTGCAGCTGGCGCGCCCGGACTGGGCCACCGTCATCGAGCGCAGGCAGGGCAAGGCCGATCCGGAAGCGATGGACGAGATCCTGACCAAGCATAAACCGATCGCCTCGCGCATCCGCCATCTGATCGATGCCCTGCAACCCCAGGGCATCGTGCGTCGCCGCGGCTACGAGGAGGGCGAGGAGCTGGATCTGAACGCGGCAGTGCGGGCCATGATCGATGTCCGCCGCGGCATCATGCCCGACCCGCGCATCAATATCCGCATCACGCGACATATCCGCGACCTGTCGATCGTGCTCCTGCTCGACCTCTCCGAATCGACCAACGAAAAGGTCGGGGATCTGCAGGAAGGCGAGGAAGGGTACGAAGAGCAGCCGAGCATTCTCGACCTGACCCGGGAGTCGGCCGGCCTGCTCGCCTGGGCCATCGACTCCATCGGCGACAACTTCGCGGTGCATGGCTTCGCCTCCGACGGCCGCCACGACGTACAGTACTACCGCTTCAAGGATTTCGAGCAGCGCTACGACGACGAAGCCAAATCGCGGCTGGCCGGCATGAAGGGCGGGCTCTCCACCCGCATGGGTGCCGCCCTGCGTCACGCCGGCTGGCACCTGACCCAGCAGAACGCCCAGAAGCGCCTGGTGCTGCTGGTCACCGACGGCGAACCGGCCGATATCGACGAACGCGATCCCCAATACCTGCGCCACGACGCCAAAAAAGCGGTGGAGGATCTGGCCATGCAGGGCATCTACACCTACTGTCTGACCCTCGATCCGGAGGCCGACCGTTACGTAGCGCGCATCTTCGGCGAGAACAACTACTCCATCGTCGACCATGTGGAGCGGCTGCCGGAGCGGCTGCCGAATGTGTTCGCCGCCATTACCGGAGGCTGAGCCGTCCGCACCAGGAAACGACCCAACCGGACTTGAAGAGAGCGTCACAACAAAAACGGTAGGCTGGGGCCCTGCCCCACCGAGCCCCCATCAAGAGGAAAGCCATGGGTGGGGCAGAGCCCCACCCTACCGATTCGCCTCCACATGAGTGATATAAATATAGATATCATAAGCATTAACTTATGATTTCTATAAATATAATTTAGTATACTTATAGACCTCCCCCCTGTAAGGTTTGGCACCAATTCCCCGGCTCACTTGGGGTTTATGGCAGACAGGACTATCCTGCGCCAGACAACATTCATAGACAGGAGTGGACAACATGGCACTTGACCAATCAGCTCGTTACTCGGACCTCAGCCTGAAGGAAGAGGATCTCATCGCAGGCGGCAAACACATCCTTTGCGCCTACAAAATGAAGCCCAAGACGGGCCATGGCTACCTGGAAGCTGCCGCCCACTTCGCCGCCGAGTCTTCCACCGGCACCAACGTGGAAGTCTCCACCACCGATGATTTCACCAAGGGCGTCGACGCGCTGGTCTACTACATCGACGAAGCCACCGAGGATATGCGCATTGCCTATCCCATCGAGCTGTTCGACCGCAACGTCACCGACGGTCGCATGATGCTGGTCTCCTTCCTGACCCTGACCATCGGCAACAACCAGGGCATGGGCGACATCGAGTACGGTCAGATGATCGACTTCTACATGCCGCCGCGCGCCATCCAGCTGTTCGACGGTCCGGCCAAGGACATCTCCGACCTCTGGCGCATGCTCGGCCGTCCGATCGAGAACGGCGGCTATATCGCCGGCACCATCATCAAGCCGAAGCTGGGCCTGCGTCCCGAGCCCTTCGCCGAGGCGGCTTACCAGTTCTGGCTGGGCGGCGACTTCATCAAGAACGACGAGCCCCAGGGCAACCAGGTGTTCGCCCCGGTGAAGCAGGTCATGCCCCTGGTCTATGACGCCATGAAACGCGCCATGGACGAGACCGGCGAAGCCAAGCTTTTCTCCATGAACATCACCGCCGACGACCACTTCGAGATGTGCGCCCGCGCCGATTTCGCGCTGGAGACCTTCGGTCCCGACGCCGACAAGGTCGCCTTCCTGGTCGACGGTTTCGTCGGCGGCCCGGGCATGGTCACCACCGCCCGTCGCCAGTACCCCGGTCAGTACCTGCACTACCATCGCGCCGGTCACGGCATGATCACCTCGCCCAGTTCCAAGCGCGGCTACACCGCCTTCGTGCTGGCCAAGATGTCCCGTCTGCAGGGCGCCTCCGGTATCCACGTCGGCACCATGGGCTACGGCAAGATGGAAGGCGGCGCCGACGACAAGATCATCGCCTACATGATCGAGCGTGACAGCTGCCAGGGTCCGGTCTACCACCAGGAGTGGTACGGCATGAAGCCCACCACCCCGATCATCTCCGGCGGCATGAACGCCCTGCGCCTGCCCGGCTTCTTCGAGAACCTGGGCCACGGCAACGTGATCAACACGGCGGGCGGCGGCTCCTACGGCCACATCGACAGCCCGGCGGCCGGCGCCATCTCCCTGCGTCAGGCCTACGAGTGCTGGAAAGCGGGCGCCGACCCGATCGAGTACGCCAAGGAGCACAAAGAGTTCGCGCGGGCCTTCGAATCCTTCCCGCAGGACGCAGATAGCATCTTTCCTGGCTGGCGTGAAAAGCTGGGCGTGCATAAATAATAAAAGCACACTGGCATGCCATCCGGCATTTTTCATGCCCCCATTTGGGGGCTTTTTTTTATCTGCCAGAACCCTTTGAATTCAGTTGGGGTCTGTGCTCGGAATTAAAAAGAGTGTCGCCCGACATGCTGGAGAACTCCTCCTCATAGCCTTTCTCCCGAAACAACAGGAGCGTGGCATCAACCACATCCGGATCGAACAAGGTACCGCGATTAGCTTCAATTTCCTTTAGTGCGGTCTCTATGCCGAAACCTGGCCGATAGGGACGATGCGAAGCCATGGCTTCAAATACATCCGCCACGGAGAGAATACGCGTCTCAGGCAGAATCTCATCGCCCTTCAATCCATGTGGATAACCCGACCCATCCAGACGTTCATGATGCTGCAGCACGAACTCGGCAATCGGCCAGGGAAAGTCGATCTCCTTAAGGATGTCATACCCGGCCTGGGAGTGCTGCTGGATCATGCTGAATTCAATTTCGCTGAGTGTCCCAGGCTTGCTCAGGATCTCCGCGGGTACCCGTATCTTGCCCAGATCGTGTACGACACCAGCCATATTCAGCCCTTCGACCTTCTGCTCTGACCAGCCGAGTTCACCCGCAATGGCAGACGCGAGCTGCGCCACCCGGCGTTGATGCCCAGCCGTGTAGGGATCACGCAACTCCACGATTGCCGCCATGGCAGTGATCGATTCCAGTAATGTGGACTTTAGTCTTGCTTCACTCTTTCTGAGGGAACGTGTGCGCTCCTCGACGATCACCTCCTGGTGGTGACGCAGCCGGTTGAGTTCGATATGAGTGCGCACCCTGGCCAACAACTCCTCGCGACGAAACGGCTTTGTCACATAGTCCACGGCACCGTAGCCAAAACCCTTGATGATCTCTTCGGATTCAGACAGGGCACTGACGAAAATCACGGGTACGCTGCTGGTGAGCGGATTCGATTTGATTCGCGTACAGACCTCAAAACCGCTCATTCCCGGCATACTCACATCCAATAGAACCAGATCGGGCGGTTCCAGTTCGGAAGCGCGCACAGCAAGCGCACCCGAGATAGCAGGATGCACCTCGTACCCTTCCGAAGTGAGAATATCCACCAGCAATTTCAGTGAGGCCGGTGTGTCATCCACGGCCAGAACAAGACCTTTGCTCGAGCGATCAGAAACCTGTGCTCTATCTATTGTTGATTCAGTCATCGATGAGACTCCAGTTTGCTGAGTACCGCCAGTATCTGAGGATAGTTGTAGCTATCCGCCAGTCTGAACAAGATCTGCTTTAGCTCGGGACTGAAATCACCGGTTTGCTGCACAATCGCTGAAATGCGTTGGACATCCAGGCTCTCCAGTACCTGTTTCAACTCGTCTCGCAGCTTTTCCGGCAATAGAGCCATGAGTTGCGGCGTCAGTTCGTTCTGTTTGGTTTGATCTGCGGCGGTCCCCGTGGAATAGATAAACACGACGTTAAGTTGACGGGCCAGGCAGTCGTAAATTTCGCTAAAACGAAACGGTTTACGTACCAGATCGTCGATGCCGGCCGCCAAAACCTCGGACTGCTGCTCCTTGAACACCGATGCGGTGACGGCAACGATCTTCACCTTGTCGCCCCCCGGCAGGGCACGAATATGTCGAGTCGCCTCTATTCCGTCCATAATCGGCATACGGCGATCCATCCAGATCAGATCGGGCTGCCAGTCGCGAAAGACCTGCACACAGTCCTCGCCATTGTCTACTGTTCTGTTCTCAAAACCGAGACGATTCATCAACCGGGCCAGCAGTAACTGGTTTTCCCGCTGATCTTCGGCGATGAGGATGCGGTAGTGTGGCTGGCCGGGTGCCAAGCCGATCGCCTCCCTGGCTTCCCCATCGTCGTTTTCAGCCAAAAGATCCATCTCTTCCTCGCTGGTCAGCGTGAGCGGCAAATTGACCCGAAACAGGGAGCCTTTGCCCAGCCTGCTTTCGAGCACGATATCACCCTCCATCAGGTGTGCAAACTGTCGTGCAATGGAGAGTCCCAGGCCGGTACCCTGCTGCGTAACGCCTTCAGCCAACTGAACAAAGGGTTGAAAAAGGCGCTCTTGATCCTGCGGGCTGATACCGGGCCCCGTATCTTCAACCTCGATCAGAAGATGGTGCCGGGCATTGTCCTTGACGCTGAGACGGATGGTTACCGTTCCCTGTTGGGTGAACTTCACCGCATTGCCGACCAGGTTAACGAGAATCTGGCGCAGGCGGGCCTCGTCGCCTTTGATGTAACGCGGAAAATCCGAGGACTGGTCAAGCACCAGTTGCAGTCCTTTCTGTTCGGCCCGTAGACGCATCATTTCGTGGACGTCCCAAACCAGATGACCAAGATCGAAGGGAGCCACATCGAGTTGCAACTTCCCGGACTCAATCTTGGCGATCTCCAGCACATTATTGATGAGTATCAGCAGATGCTCCCCGCTGCGATTGATAATATCGACATTCTGGTGCTGGTCCTCCGTCAGCCCGGTATCCTGCTGCAACAGACCTGAGAACCCCAGAATGGCATTGAGCGGCGTACGCAGTTCGTGGCTCATGTTGGCCAGAAACTGACTCTTGGCCCTATTGGCCGCTTGCGCCTCGTCACGCGCCAGCAGCAGTTCCCGACTGCGCTTCCCCAACTCCCGACGGTCCGCCTTGAACAATTCGACGGCATGGGCCATCTCATCGATTTCATCACGAGACTGTTGATCCCGGTCGCGGCCTGGCTGTAGCTCAACCCCGAACTCATTGTCACCGTCAAAGCGTAGATTGTGGCTCACCTGTTGCAAACGCCCCAGCACATGCCGTCCCAAGAACCACTGTGCGACTAGCCATGCCAACACCAAGCTTCCGGCAAGCAATCCTGTCACCCAACGGATATTTCGCTGCATGGTCTCGTCCAGCACCTGCACTGTCTCGCGATAGCGGAGAGTAAAATGCTCCGACTGAGACTGGGCAGCATCGATCATCCCCTCGGCCTGCTTATGCAATTCGGCGAGATAGTATTGCCTGGATTCTGTCTTGGGGAATGGGCGATCGTCGTCTGCGACAACCGCTATCTCCCTCTCATGTAAGCGTGCCGAAATATTCACTGTATTGCGGAATAACTGGCTCGACTGGTGCAGTTCGAGCAATGCACTCCCGTTGTCATCCGTGGTTAATAGATCGATAAGGCGGTCCAACTCCACCAACAGGCGGGTGATCTCCTGATACCGCTGACGTAACTCGCCCAATGAAGCGGCATCCGCCAACTGATAGGACGCACGTTCAATCAGCAGCGTCCGTTGCACCAGATCATGCGCATCCTGCATCTGCACCAGGCGCGCTTCCGCCAGTTGACGAATCGTTATGTCGGAAGTCAGCAAGGCATAGACCGCCGTCACCCCGCCTGCCAGAATCAATAGCGTCAGGGCCGAAACGGCGAGCAGGAATTGCAGGCGTAGCGTTTGCGGCATCCAGGACGTGATAAGCCGGGATAGTGCCATCACCCCCTCGTCATTGTTTCCAGAGGCGACGATAGACCTCCCGATATCCGTTATCGGGGTCGAATAGCAGGCGTGATCCGCCGTCGAAGGCGATATTTTCCACTGTCACCAAGTGCACGGGCATAACATAGCCACTGACCGGGTAGCCGGACATAAGACGGTTGAGCTCATCCACCAGCTGCCAACCCTGCAAGTTCAAAGGCTCGGCCACCGTGCCGTATTGAAATGTCCCCGCCTGGATACGCATAAAGGCCGACAAACTCCCATCTCCCGCGGAGTAGAGGTGAACATCCCGCCCCTGTCTGGTGAATTCTGGAATGGCGTAGTCAAAATAGATGTCGTTGATCGCCAGGGCGTGGGTCCACCGCTTTCCATAGCGGGTCAACAGCTCGCGTGTCACCTTCGGCATACGTTGTGCGCTTTGCGAAATCGGCAGGGTACGCATCTCCAGCAAGGTGCAATCTTTACACTGCCGGATCAACTCAGCCATTGCATTCCCTTTGCTCATGGCGATTTCGAAATTGCTGTCGCTGAATATCACCACACCAGCCCGTCCCTGACTCTCGACGATGGCAGCCATGGCGGTAATACGGGCCACCTCCAGGGGGTCCGTGGAGACATTCATCGCCACACTGCCCGAGGAGAGTTTTCCGGCAGTAGGGCCTGTATGCCAGCCGACCATGGGAATTCCGCGCTTGGCGAACTGAGAGAGCGTGGGTTCCAGAGAGCGGGCATCGCTACCGACCAGAATAACCCCGTCGGGATCGAGTGCCAGTGCCGAGACAAGCTTTTCGCTGCGACCACTCGCGGTGCCGCGCGCATCCAATACCCTGATGTTCCAGCCCAATATATCCGCAGCTTCGCCAATACCTCGGGCTACACCCAAGACGCCGCCGTTGCGCAGATCCTCGCATAACACCACCACCTGCATAGCGGTGAGCCCGGCCGGACCGGACCGGGGACCCTCCCATCGGGAAACAGGCTCGCTGGCCTCGGCAACCACCCGCTTAATCTCAGCCAGAGTCATCTCAGCGACGCTGTTTATCGGCTCAGCATCAGCCGCCATTCCGCCCGCTATCAGACCGACAGCGGCGAGCAAACAACCATGTAGACGACGCCCCCACACCCTGCCCATCTTGAGATACACCCTCTCTTGGCAAATACGGCGGTTTCAATAAGCTACATTCAATACTAATACTAATATCGACGCTTCGCACTCTGGGCTTCGGTTCGGGTGAGGAGATACCCAGCGGTTCCCCGGCATCGTGCTTCACCGGCTGCGCAGTTCGTGTAACATGCGAACAGATCCCATTCAGACCTTTCCCCGGAGTCACCATGAGTGCATACACCGAGCAATATCTGATCCGGCAAGAGCCCTTCTACCAAGCTCAGGAGGACGAGATCGAACTCTACGAGGCGGCCTACGCCGAGCGTCTGCCGGTGATGATCAAGGGCCCCACCGGCTGCGGTAAATCCCGCTTCGTCGAACACATGGCCTGGCGCCTCGGCAAACCGCTGATCACAGTCGCCTGCAACGAGGATATGACAGCCTCCGATCTGGTCGGCCGCTATCTGCTGGATGCCGAGGGCACTCGCTGGCTCGATGGCCCCCTGACCGTGGCTGCCCGCATCGGCGCTATCTGCTACTTGGACGAAGTCGTTGAGGCGCGCCAGGACACCACCGTGGTGATCCACCCTCTGACCGACCACCGCCGCACCCTGCCCCTCGACAAGAAGGGCGAAGTGGTCAGCGCCCACGAGGACTTCCAACTGGTGATCTCCTACAACCCGGGCTACCAGAGCTTGATGAAGGATCTCAAGCAGTCCACCAAACAGCGATTCTCCGCCCTCGATTTCGACTATGCGCCGGCCGAGTTGGAGGCGTCTATCATCGCCAAGGAGACCGAGATCGATGAGGATCGCGCCAGCAAGCTGGTAAAGATTGGCGAGTCCGCACGTAACCTCAAGGGCCACGGCCTGGACGAAGGTATCTCCACCCGGCTGCTGGTCTATGCGGCAAGACTGATCAAGCGTGGCATAAAACCCTCAGCCGCCTGCCGTATGGCCCTGGTGCGTCCGATCACCGATGACCGCGACATCGTTGCCACACTCGACCACGCCATCGAGGCTGTATTCGGTTAGTTCTGTTTGAATGAGTCCGCACATGAACGCAAAAAGGAATTCGTTCGGTAGGGTACGGCTTGCCGCACCGAGATCCCGACGAGAATACTCACGGTGCGGCAAACCGCGCCCTGCACCGGGGTTTAACCTTTTCGGGAAAGACAATTGCGTTCATTCGCGTTCATTTGCGGATTGTCTCCTGTTGATGACCTAAAGATGTCAGCAAGAGAACGCCTCAACTGCGGTTTCCCGGAGATCGATCCGATCTTCGAAGACGTGATGGCCAATGCCCATCGCCATTTGAGCGAGGCCGGCATCGAGCGCTATCTCGAAGGCGCCTCCCTCACCTGCAAGATCGGCCGCGGCGTGGAGCCGGTGATCGTCTTCCTCGAGGAGACCCCCGACATCGCCGGACAGGCCGGTGAAGAGGTCATCCCGTTGATATCCCAGACCGTCTGGAAGCTCTCGCGCAGCCCCAACGGCAAGGCGATTCTGCCCTTCCTGCAGATGCTGCCCGAGGCGAGCCGGCGGCTCCCCAGCGCGACCCTGCTGACGAACTTCATCGAGATGCTACTCGATATGGCTGAGCGAACCACCGGCTCGATCCACGGATTCCACACCACGATCCCCAGCCCGGGACTGCCCGATCTGCTCAAGAAGCTACCCTATCTGCTGAACCAGCTCTCCTGTGAAGGCCTGCATAACTGGATCGACTATGGAGTGCGCAACTACGCCAACCATCCCCAACGACAGATCGACTACTTCAGCCTGCAATCGGCCGACAGCCGCGCCATCCTGCAGCGGGAGCGCCACGGCACCCTGTTCGCCGACCACGAGCGCCAGCTCGATCTTTATTTGAAATCCCTGTGGCGCAACGAGGCCCATTTCGTCCCCTACTCCGAAGGCTTCGACGAACGGCGCAAGCCGATACCCTACTACGATTCCCTCGGCATCCGGGTACCCGATGTCTACGATGACAGCGCAGAGGTCTCCGGCATCGACCGCTACCGCGCCCTGCTGGCTCACGTGGCTGCCCATCAGCGCTGGACCCGCCAGGTGGTGGCGGACAACTACAGCCCCTTCCAACGGGTCGCCATCGAGACCTTCGAGGATGCCCGCGTCGACCGCCTGGCGATGGAAGAGTATCCCGGCCTGCGCCGACTTTTTCTCGCCCTACACCCGGCACCCAAGGAGGATGACTGCGATCCGGAACAGGAATCCTGCATCCGCCATCGGCTGGCCATGTTCTCCCGTGCGGCACTGAATCCGAATCACGGCTATCGAAATCCCGATCTGAATGAGTTCCTTGAACGTTTCAACGCACTCATCGACAGCGGCAGCTCGGACACACAACAGATCGCCAGTCTCGCCATCTCCTATATCGCCCGTACCCGCCGCCAGGCCGATCTCGCGGCCAACGTCTACTTCGCCGACACCGAAGTGAGCTACCGTGACGACAACCGCCACATGTGGATCTTCATCGAGGAGGGGGATGAGGAGGAGATGTTCGACGCCGAGTCCAAACGCAAACGGACGGAAGAGGAGGTCCACGGCCTGCCACCCCGCCACTACCCGGAGTGGGACTACAAAAGCAAGACCTACAACCCGGACTGGGTCAGTCTCTATGAGAGCCTGCATCCTCCCGGCGATGCCTTGCAAATCGATGCCCTGTTGGCCAAGCACCAGGTATTGGCTAAGCAACTGAAGCGACTACTGGACCTGCTCAAGCCGCAGCAGTATGTACGCGTGCGCTATCAGGAGGAGGGTAGCGAACTCGATCTGGATGTGGCCATCCGTTCGCTGATTGACTACAAGGGCGGTGCCAATCCCGACCCACGAATCAACATGAGCCACCGTCACGCTGGACGGGACTTTGCGGTAATGCTGTTGATTGACCTCTCCGAATCGGTGGATCAGATCCCAGCGGGTTGCCAACAGTCCATCCTGCGACTCAGCCAGGAAGCAGTCTCCCTGCTGGGCTGGGCTATCGACCAGTTGGGTGACAGTTTCGCTATCGCCGGCTTCTCCTCCAATACCCGCCATGAAGTACGCTACCAGCACATCAAAGGCTATGCAGAGCGCTGGAGTGACGAGGTCAAGGGACGTCTGGCCGCCATGCAGGCTGGCTGGTCAACACGCATGGGAGCGGCTATCCGCCACGCCAGCCACTACCTGGGCGCGCGTCAGGCGGATAAAAAACTTCTGCTGATCCTCACCGATGGAGAGCCATCGGACATCGACGTGCACGATGACCGCCTGCTTATCGAGGACTGCCGTAAAGCGGTGCAGGAGGCGGATCAGGCGGGCATCTACACCTACTGCATCAACCTGGACCCCCAGGCCGACAGCTATGTCAGGGATATCTTCGGCAACCAATTCACTATCATCGACCGGGTGGAACGACTGCCTGAGCAACTGCCACGGCTTTTCATGGCATTGACCAAATAGTCCCGGGCCCATGCCAGGTGCGCCATGCAGCGCAATCCCTGCTGTGGGATATTGTTAACCCGGCACCCGACACTTGGACATGGCCGAATTAGGGGCAGATGATAGTACCAATCCGGCAACTCAATATGTCGTCTTCAGGGCTTCAAGCATGCCCTTGATCAAGGCATGGCTCGCAGAGAATGCTCCCTTGTCAACAGCCGCAAGGCAGAGCAAGGGCATGCAAGAAGCCCCCTAACATGATGAATTCGAAAGGACAGGCCGAAGCGTACAGCGATCCGACAACTCTCTCCAACGGAGGACCACTTGTTCGCGTTCGCTGTCGCTCCACCTGCCCCATACCCCTGATCGGCCCAAGGTTGTCACGCAACACAAAACCGGCTACGGATTGCTCGCCGCTCAACCTGATACATGTATAATTGGGTGCTTTTCAGCCACAACCTGCCCCAACGCATGAAACAGACCGACGATCTCCGCATCAAGGCCATCAAAGAACTCAGTCCACCGGCACAGATACACAAAGAGCTGCCCATCTCCGAGCAGGCCGCCAGCACGGTCTTTGATGCCAGACAGGCGATTCACCGTATCCTGCACGACGAGGACGACCGTCTGCTGGTCATCATCGGCCCCTGTTCGGTACACGATCCGGAAGCCGCCCTGGACTACGCAAACAGGCTGCAGCCTATGCGTGAAAAACTGAAAGACGATCTCGAGATCGTGATGCGGGTCTATTTCGAAAAGCCTCGCACCACCGTGGGCTGGAAAGGTCTGATCAACGACCCAACGCTGGATGACCGTTTCGAGATCAACAGCGGTCTGCGCTTGGCGCGAAAGCTGCTGCTGGACATCAACAACCTGGGCCTGCCAGCCGGCACCGAGTATCTCGATCTGATCAGCCCCCAGTATATAGCCGATCTGATCAGCTGGGGCGCCATCGGCGCGCGCACCACCGAGAGCCAAGCCCATCGTGAGCTGGCCTCCGGCCTCTCCTGTCCGGTGGGTTTCAAGAATGCCACCAACGGCAGCATGCGGGTGGCCCTCGACGCTATCCGCTCCGCTTCCCGGCCACACCATTTCCTATCGGTGACCAAAGAGGGACGCTCAGCCATCTTCTCTACCCACGGCAACGAGGATTGTCATGTAATCCTTCGTGGCGGCAGTCGGCCCAATTACGACTCCGAGAGCATCAATATTGCCTCCGAGGAGATGGAAAGTAACGGACTCAAACCACGACTGATGGTTGACTTCAGCCATGCCAACAGCCGCAAGCAGCATCCCCGCCAGCTACTGGTCGGACGGGATGTGGCAAGCCAGATCGCCCGTGGCGACACGCGCATCATGGGCGCCATGATCGAGAGTTTCATTATTGCTGGTCGACAGGACCGCGTAGAGGGCGAGCCTTTGACCTATGGCCAGAGCATCACCGATGCCTGTATCAGCTGGGACGACAGCGTACCCTTGCTGGAAGACCTGGCGGAGGCGGCCAGAATACGCCGAAACTCCCTGCGGGCGGCCTGATAGCAGGTTTCACTCGAAAAAAGGCACAGAACGATCCCAGCCATGGACTATGCTGAAAGGAATCATAGATCATTCTTGTATTCAAACTATTCCCTTTCATTGCTCTCAAAACACCCTGAGACCAATGCCAACGTCAAACCGCAGGATGAGACAGAATGTCGGACGACGCAATAGACTTGTTGGTCATCGGCAATACCACGCCCGAGATCGAGTCCTATCTGAATGAGATCAGAAATGCCGGGGTTGCCGCCCACGCCACGCATATTGACCATGATGTCGATCAACTCGTCTCAACGCTTAAATCCCAGCGTTCCCTCGACATCCTTATTTACACACTGGATGGCAATGCGTTGGAGGTGAGTCAACTGTTCGGTGTGATCAGCGTTACCAAGCCACATCTTCCGGTGGTCGCCGTCTGCGAGGACTTTGACAACAAAATGCGATTGGATTTGATGCGTCAGGGTGTCGCCGACCTGGTAGGGAGCAAGGATGCACCGCACCTGGCTCAAGTGGTCCTGCGCGAGCACAAGCATCTGAAAACACTCCGGCGGCTGCAGCAAATCGAACGCCAGCTTGAGGAATCCGAGGAGCGCTGCAATGCCCTCACTGAAAATTCACGCGATGCTATCGCCTATGTCCACGAAGGCATGCACGTAACGGCCAATCACGCCTATATGGAACTCTTTGGGTTGGCCGGTGAAGATGAGATAGAAGGTTTGCCGATTCTGGATATGATCGCACCTTCGGAGCACAAGAGCTTCAAGAAACTGCTACGTGAACTCAGCACCAACAGCAATCACACTACGGAGGTAAAGACCAAGTGCCTGCGAAGCGACGGCAAGGAATTCAATGCTGAGCTGATCTTTACCCCTGCCAGTATAGAGGGAGAACCCTGCACCCAGGTTGTGATGCGTGACCAGTCAGTCTCACGTGAGGTAGAGGAAAAGCTCCGGCTATTGAGCACCCAGGATGTACAGACCGGACTCTACAACCGGCAATATTTTCTCAGCCTGCTGGAAAGCGAAACGCGTAACCAATGCGATCATGGCAACAACAAACAGACACTGTTATATATCACGCTGAATAATTTCAGTGAGATTCGCACCAAAGCCGGCATCAAGGCCAGTGATGCGTTATTACTGGAGGTGGCCGGACTGTTACGAAGAACCATTGGCCGGGAGAACATGCTCTCGCGCTTTGGCGATCATACCTTTGCCATCCTCGCACCCGGGGACAGGTCTGACGAAGCCAGTCAACTTGGCCAGCGTATTTGCGACCTGGTGCATAACCACGATTATCGAGACTATGCGCTTGAACCCACACCCACCTGCAGCATCGGCATTGCTTTCACTTCGGAACAGATCGGCAGCGGACACGAATTCATCACCCAGGCTTACAATGCCTGCGAAAGAGCACGCAACGAAGGCATCAATCTATACGCCATGACGGCCGATCAGGCCGTGGAGGAAGACACCTTAAGCGCTAGCGAAGCTCACCTGAGCCACCTGATCCGATTTGCCTTGGAGCATGACCAGTTCCACCTGCTCTATCAGCCAATCGTAAGCCTGCATGGCGACACGCGGGAAAACTACGCCGTCATGCTGCGACTCATGGACGAAAACCAGGAAGATATCCAACCCGAGCATTTCATGAGTAAAGCGGCAGCCATGGGTAAATTGCCGGAGCTCGACCGCTGGGTTATCAGGGCAGCCATCAAGGAGTTGGCCCAGCAGCGAAAAGAGGGACAAAAAGTCAACTTCTTCATCAGTATCTCTGGTGCCTCACTGGCAGACGATACCTTGCTGCTATTCATTTGCGATTGTCTGAGGGACTACGAAGCCAAAGGTCCATGGGTCACTTTCCAGTGTGACGACAGTGAAGCACGCACCCATCTGCAGCACCTGAAAAAGCTTTCCGACGGCCTGAAAAAGATCAAGTGCAAAATATGCATCGATCACTTCGGACTGACCAAAAAGCCGGAATCCATCCTCAATGAACTGCCCCTGGACTATGTGCAGTTCGATGCCTCGTTTCTGCAAGGTCTTTCCGAAAGTCAGGAAAAGCAGGACAGCCTCAATCAGCTAAACGAAATCATCCAGGAAAAAAACATAAAGACCATATCGGCAGGCGTAGAAGAGGCAAGCAGTCTGGCTATTCTATGGACGATCGGGGTTAATTACATTCGCGGCTATTTCATTCAGGAACCGACCCAGTCGATTAACTATTTGCCCGATGAATAATTGGTAGAACTGTTATTAGGACCTGTCAACACGCAGGAACCTCTAATCCAATAGGCCCTATGCCGCGGGAATGCGACGCAACGGAATCACCAGGGAATGAAATTGTTCCACATGGCCATGGGACGTGAAGCGTCGTGGACGCTGCGATTCATCACTCGCATGTCGCGCTGGATGTAGTGCGTCGAAACCGTCATTGCCTTCATCGACTCTTCCATGGAGTCCATGCTGGTCAGCATCGGCTCAAGTGTCCGTACATCCTGGGCCATGGAATCGACGCTCACAGCCATGGTTCGCACGTTGGCGGAAAGCTGGCTGACACTGTCGGTCATACTCATGATGTTACTGGACATCAGACTCATATTGGTGTCCACACTCTTGGCGAGAAAATGGACATCCTTGGCTAGACTGAAGATCAGATAAAAACCGTATGCAGCCAACAATATGAAGGCAAACAGGGAAGGATAGACGATAAGCTCCCAACGTCTGGCGCTGCTCTCAAACGCCAGGGATAGGCGATCCATTGAATTTGGCTGGCCGTTGTTCACTTCGACTGCAACGACGTCGTCAGTGAGTTTATCGCTCTCGGAAGTAGAGTTGTTTTTTGCTGTCATGCCAATGAGGACCTGGTCGCTACCGCTTGTAGGCTGTCTAAAAGTCTACCACATCATTCAAACACCACAATTGTGGAAATCCACTACTTGGCGCTAAATCGAGACAAAAGTCCCGCAATAAACCTTGAATTTCTTAATGAATTTGCTGTTTTTCTTAATAAATCATCGCTCATAGCGTCTCCGATGGAGAAGCCATTGCCCGCTGCAACAGGAATATACAGGCGGGTCAAGCCGGTGATTCGTCTTCAATGTAGATCATGTGAGACGCATTCCCCGCTCACTCAAGACCCAGGAAGGCGAGCTAAAACTCCCCAGCCGCCCCACGATGCATAATATCCAGAATGTACTCCTTCACCTTGATTGCCTCTTGCTTGAGCTCAGGCGGCAACGGTTCACCCCCATAGATCATCATGTCCATGTTGAGGGTGGTCAACCAAAGTTTGCCTTCATGGTCTTCCATCAGTGTGATACGGCATGGTAGATAGGCGGAATAGGCATCTGAATAATCCAGCATCTTCGCTGCCGTGAGAGAGTTGCAGAACAGATAGATTTTCACGAAGCGATAGCTGTCACCCAATTTTGCTTCGATATCCTTCGACAAGGGCAGCTCGCCGACATTGGACATATTATGTTCATTGGCGACAAACTTCATGGTCTCCTCGACATCCTCAGCGGAAAGATCTTCGGCTACCGGTATTTTCCAGATACTTGCCTCTGCCGCGCTTTTGGAATTCACCAGATTCTGGGCAAACTCGGTGAATACCGACAGTGCTTGGGGATCGAAACCATCCAGCGCTTTATTGTATTTGACATAGACGCCGACCACGGTAATCACCACCAGAAAACCAATCAGTGCAAAAATGTTTTTGATTAAACCCATCTCTCTCTCCGGAATTTACTTGTCGTTATTTCGTTTCGTCGCTGGCTATTGACTTACGTAATCCGGGTAGAGGGCGGCGGTCAGAGCATAAAACTCCTTGCTGCCCTTACCTCTCGGATCCAGCTCATATACAGCCAAACCTTCACTGAATGACCTTCGGAAAACGGTTCGCTGACACAGCCTGTGCTTGATAAAACGTATTCCCGGTAGCGAAATCAACGCTGCGGCAGCCTCGTCGGATTCCCGAATGGCATGATGTGTGTCCGCTCGATTAATGAAAGAGAGCAGCTCAGGCCGGTCACCATCTACCGTATCATCGAGAAACTTGAGAAACCGTTGGGTTGACCAGATATCGGCCTGTGATGGCGGTACCGGGATAACCACCCGATCGGCCAGCGTCAGCGCCAGCTTCATCGACTCGATGTCTGACGTACCCACATCGATCAGCACCTCATCATAGCCTTGCAGCTTCTTGCGGGAGAGGGCTGATGCATCCTTGAGATTGAGAAACGGTTCGTAGCCCTCTTCCATGCGCACTTCAGCCACATCGGTCAAAGTCGCCTGAGGATCGGCATCCACCGCCAGCACTTCCGTCTCGGCCATCTCCAACCAGACAGCCAGATTGAAGGTGACCGTACTTTTGCCGGATCCCCCTTTTAAACTACCGATAACCGTTATCATACACTCCCCTACACTTTGTTATTCTATGATCGTTTAGTGGGCACTCTCCCACGTCGCCGTCGAGGACTCCCAAGTTTGAGAGACGGCCGGCGACCTCTCCACAGCCAGACGATACCAGGCACCGTCACCATCAGCATGTCCATCATACCAGTCCGTACCATAAGGATTCAGTCTCGCCGGAGGAATCGGCGGACGTTGCGCGGTTTGCGCAGAGAAACGGTATCCCGGATAGGGTGTCATGGGCGCTGTTCTATCGAAGCGCCATACGGGGGCCGGTAGGGGATATCTTCGAATGGGTCGCTGCAGGGCATATCGGGGTCCGTAAACCGGCCGGCGTGCACTCTCCCAACCAGGATAATACCGGGGCTGAAAGCGGGGCATGCGATTCGTGCCTTGGGCATAGACTGGCTGATAAGCGTGCCATGCAGGGTAGCGTTGAGGTTGCCGATAGCGATAGGCAGTCACTGCGCCCGCCCATGGCTGCGTCGCATAAGGTGTTGCTCTGTAGGGGGAATAGGGCCCTGGCCGATTGGGCGTGAATGCATTGTGGGAATAAACCCCATTCGCCCATGGGTCGGCCAAGGTCGGATAATCAGCGGGTGGCGGCTGAACCGGCATGGACGGCGCCGGACGCGAAACCGGATTCAACGGACGAAATACATACCGCTCGGGTATCTGCATATGCAACGGTCCATAGCGTATGGGTTGCTCGGCTTGGGCCTGCAAGGGACGGAAACGATAGCTGGCGAATGGCCCTGACTGACCCGCATGGGCCTGACGCGCTGGGTAAGGCCCCGGGCTCGCCGGCTGCCAGCCGCCTGCACTGGTGGAAACGATTGGCATGGAATAGGTCGTCGCAGAGTGCGGAGCGTTCAACCGTCTGCCTGCCGGCATGCCACCCCAATAGGAGGTGGTTACCGGCTGAACCCCGCCCTGTTGCAAGGCAGGCGAAGGCACAGGCCCTTGCCAGGGCCGAAAGCGATAGCCGGACATCCGCATGTCAGGATAGCGGGGGCGGTAAGCTGTATTGACTGTAACAGGGTAAGGTCGGAATCTGGGGCGATCAGCGGTGTAAGCGGAAGGTGCGTAGCGTCCCATATAGGGCATCGGAGCGCCCCATCCATCGGCGGAAAAAGTCAGTTGCGGACTCGCAAACAAACCTGCGAACAACACAATCCAGCCTTGGTATCTCATGATAATCCCCCCGCTTCCTGATTATTTATCCGTATAGCGCGGCACATTTTCATACGGATTCGTAAGTAGTTACCCGGCAATCCGATGGTCTACCGGTTTAATAGTAATTTGCTCACAGTTTAACGGTAAAACCACTCCTAACAAAACCTTTGCTGAGACTACTTGCTTAACCCCTGGCGAGCATACAACCGTCGGCTGTGAGCAACTTACAGCTAGCTACGGCCGAAACACCGGCGCGTCCGAACCCATGGGATAGGCATATCGTTGTGGTGTCTCCCGTCGCTGTTTGTCGAGTCTCGGGTCAGGTCGAAAATTCATCGCCGGCGACTGTTCCCATAAACGATCAACCTCACCCCAACCATCCTGCCGCGCTGGTTGGGGAAATCTCTGCTTTCGCTTGATTTGATCCTGTGCCTGATTGCGCGTTTGGTTGCGCAGCTGCTCATCGGGATCGATCGGGCGAAAGCGATACCCCTCAAAATGTGGCGTTATGATGTGCCGCTCTTCGATACGGCGGTAAGTGCCTGGCGGAAGTCCAAACGGCTCATCCGTATAATCACTCACTCCGGGATAGGACCCCATTTGCCTGTTCGGCGTGCTACCCGAGTCATTGCCTGATTCCTCTTCAAGGGGACGCCACCGCGGCTGGCGGCTGTTCTGCGATGGTGCCGGTGCAAGCCGGCGATCATGGAGTCTGTACTGATAAGTGTTAGCGCCATATGCCTCCTGAGCCGATACCAGACCACCATAGACAGCCAACATCAACCCTGAAAAGCAAAACGCAAATTTGCGCATAGACGACAACACCGCTTAATCAATGACGCATGCCAGCTTGACCCTAGTGTAGTGTCCTACACTAGGTTCCTTAACCCATCAACCAAATGCACTGACTGGGTTAATAACTATAGACCAAGCCAGTATAAAAGATGGCATCAGGCTCTCGTCACCTCAGCGCCTAACTGCATTCTATTTGAGACGAATCCCGCGGCGAGGAGACCTTTTGCGTGCGGAAAAAGGCGTCACATTCGATTGGGCCATGCGTTTTGCCGCCACTTCATCACGTACTTCCTCGACCTTCTGAGCACCACTTCCATCGGAAGGCTTCCGCTTCTTCGGTACGGCGGTGGAGGATGGCGGCTTACTCGCTGAAGCCGTCGTCTTTTTCTTTGCTGCCTGCAGTTTCTTCGCGGCCTGCTTTTTCAAGGCAGAGGGTCGTTTTTTCGGTTTCGGAGTCGACTTCTTTATCGGCATCTGCGGCCGAATCGCGGGTACTGCCGATTCCATCTCCTGGTCCGGCGCCATCTCAGGCTGCACAGACTTTTCCTGAACGGCTTCGGCTTGCTCTGCCGTTGTCGCCTGCGCCCCAGCTTCAGGCGCAGCAGTTGGCTCTGTTGCCGCCACCTCATTGATGGCAGAAGAGGCTGCAGGCTTGGTTGCCGGTTTGGCCGCCAATGAAGTGGCGGGGCCGGTTTTAACTCCTCCCTCACCCGTGGTGGGTGGTGTGCCACTCGACCCCCCACTGGAGCCGCCTCCAGCAACCGGCGTAGGCGTGTCGGATATCCTTTCAGCATCACCCCGCTTAAGTTTCCGACCAACGCTTTGGAACAATAGTAGAAACAGCCCGCGGAATAGATAGAAGATCAGTGTAACGAAAGCCACCATCTTGCCCCACGCCCGGGCAGGCAGGGACGGATGCATATCACTCCGCTCTTCTTCAGCGGGCGATGTGATGGCAGGTTCGACCGCATCCGGCTGAGTGGATTCGGGTGGCTGCAAGTCACTGCCTTCCGGTGCTGTTGCTGCCGCCACTTCCAGGAGATCCTTACTGGCCGCGATACAACCGAGCGGGATCACAATCAGTGTCAGCACGGTGGAGACCAGCACGCCAGAGGCCAGGGAAATCGCCATACCCTGGAAGATCGGGTCGAAAAAGATCACCGAAGAGCCACAGACCAACGCCAGGGCCGTAATCATGATGGGACGGGTCCGCGTCGTGCACGCCATGATGACCGACTCGACTACCGAGCTACCTTGCAGGATCTGATGGATCGAAAAGTCGACCAGCAGAATTGAGTTACGCACAATGATACCGGCAAGGGCAATCCAACCAATCATCGAGGTGGCGGTAAACTCGCCGCCCCACCCCATCTGGAAAAAGATAAAATGAGCAGGAATGATGCCGAGCAACGTCAACGGGATCGGCGCCATGATCAGCGCCGGAATACGGAAATTACCAAACTCCCACACCACTAGGATATAGATCAGCACCAATGCCACGGCAAAGGCCGCCCCCATGTCGCGGAAGGTCTCGTAGGTAACGGTCCATTCGCCAGCCCACTCGATGGCGGTGGTCGAATCGTTACCGGGTGCACCCAGCCAATGGGGATCCACCGCCACCCCGTCGGGCGCCAGGTACTTGTTCTCCTTGAGCAGATCCTGGACCTGCATCATGCCATAGACGGGAGCCGCCAGCTTGCCACCGACCTCGGCCACCACATACTCCACATCGCGCAGATCCTTGTGGTAGATGATTGGATCTTCCCATACCTGGTCGAAGCGACCGAGCTCGCGCAGGGGGACCGTCACTCCGGTGCTGGAATGGATCGGCAGATCACCCAGGCGCGTCACCTCGGATCGTTCCGCCAACGGCACCTGCATCACGATATTGATCGGTTCATGTCCCGCTCGCTGCTTCACATCACCCAGCGGTGAACCGCCCAGCGCCATGCCCAGATTCCGGTTAATGGTGTCGACCGAGATACCACGCCGCACCGCTTTCTCCGTATCCACCGTGAAGCGCCAGTACTGATAGGGATCACGCATGTAGTTGTCCACATCGCGCAGACTTTCAGCCTGTTTGAAAAATTCCGTCAGATCACTGGCTACCTGGCGTCGCACTTCGGGACTGGGTCCGTGAACCTCGGCCACCACGGATTGCAACACCGGCGGTCCCGGCGGCATCTCGACCACAGCCAGTTTCGCTCCGGTCCCTTCGACCAGCTTGTTCAGCATCCTGCGGGTTTCGACAGCGATCTCATGGCTGCTGCGCTTACGATCGCCCTTGTCCAGCAACTGGACCTGCACCTCTGCATGCCAGGGATCAGAGCGCAGGTAGTAGTGACGCACCATGCCGTTGAAGTCGAATGGCCTCGCGGTTCCGGCATAGACCTGCAACGCCGTCACCTCTGGCAGCTGTCGGATCTTCTCCGATATGCGGTGGGCCAGGTTAGCGGTTACCGGCAATGCCGTGCCCTCAGGCATATCGACCACCACGGCGAATTCCGGTTTGTTATCCAACGGCAGCATCTTCACTGCCACCCATTTGAAATAAAAGAAGGAACAGGTAATCAGAAACGCGGCCCACATCACCAGTCGGAACATCCTCGCCTTGGCTGGCGACTCGATCATCGGTATCAGGATACGACGAAAGAAGCTCTCAAGCTTTTGTGACTCCTTATGCTCGCGCTCGCCGGCCACCTCAAGATAACGCATCGAGGGACGCAACCAGTGGGAAACGGTCAGGTAGGGGGTAAACACAAAGGCGGCGAACAGGGAGATCAACATGGCCACCGAGCCAAGCGCGGGTATCGGCTCCATGTATGGCCCCATCATGCCAGTGACGAAACCCATCGGCAGCAAAGCGGCGATAACGGTAAAGGTAGCCAGTATGGTCGGGTTGCCCACCTCTCTCACGGCATCGACCGCCGTGGCCACATCGGTGGACCGCTCCTCCAGCCATCGTCGATAGATGTTCTCGACCACCACGATGGCGTCGTCGACCAAAATGCCGATGGAGAAGATCAATGCGAAGAGACTGACGCGATCGATGGTGTAACCCATCAACCAGGCGCTGAAGATGGTCATCAACAGCACCACGGGAATTACCAACACCACCACGAAGGCGGGGCGGAAGGCGCGGAACGCACGCAATACCAGTAGAAAGACAAAACCGGTGGCGACGAACAGTTTGAAGATCAGCTCTTTGACCTTGTCGTCGGCGGTCTTGCCGTAGTTGCGGGTGACGCTGACCTCCACGTTGTCGGGAATCAGCGCCCCCTTGATATGTTCCACCCGTTCCTTGATGGCATTCGCCACCGTGACACCGTTGGAACCCTCCTTCTTGGCAATGGCCAGAGTCACGGCGGGGATCCCATCGGCCCGAATATCGAGATCGCTGGCCGCTCCGGTGTAGTAACCGACCAACTGCTTGGCGTCTTCCGGCCCCTGTTTGACGTGGGCGACGTCATGCACATAGACAGGCACATCGTTGTGCGTACCCACCACTAAGCGGTTGATGTCCTCCACCGACTTCAGGAAAGCGCCGGTGGTAACGTTGAAATGCATGCTTCCGGCCTCGACGCCACCGGCCAGTTGTTCGCTGTTTGAACTTCTGATCCTGTTGGCGACCTGATCGAGACTGATACCGTAACCGGCCAAACGCTCAGGCAGGAGTTCGACGGTAACCTGTTCACGCCGGCCGCCCACAACGAAGCCATTACCGGTATCGGGCAGCTCTTTCAATGCCTGCAGGACATCGTGCGCCAGCATGCGCAGCTGTCCATCATCCACATCCGGAGCGCCATCGCCGTCAACGTCCTTGGACCAGAGTGTCAGCGTCACCACCGGCACGTCGTCAATACCCTTGGCCTTGACCAGGGGTGGCATGACGCCCGGGGGGATGATATCCATGTTGGAATCGATCTTATCGTTGACCTTGACCAGCGAGGGCCCCATCTCCTCGCCGACGTCGAACTCAATAGTCACCACACCGCCGCCACGCTGAGAAGCGGAGTAGACATGCTTCATGCCGGGGATTTCCGACATGATCCGCTCCAACGGTTCGATCGCCAAGGCGGCGACCTGATCGGCAGCCGCACCCGGGTACTGGACGAAGATATCGACCATCGGCACAGAAATCTGCGGGTCTTCCTGGCGCGGCGTGATAATCAGCCCCAACAGGCCCATCAGCATCATGGCCATGAAAAACAGGGGGGAGAGCGGGGACTGAATGAAGAATCTTGCGGTTCTTCCGGCGATACCCAGATGCGCCTCGTAACTGGGATCCATGGAATGGAGCTGATCGATTTTCTTATCGTCCTGGCTCATAAAATATTTCTCGAAGCCTTGCTTGCTTGGGCAGGTCCAAACACCCCGCCAGTTCAATTTCACACAGGGGCGACAACCCCAAGCAACAGCTCAAACAGCGAGCAGTCGGTACAAAAGATGGAGTTCAACGCTGGGGAGAAGTCCAGCCGGCGCTGATCCCCAACGGCGGATTGCGCAACACCCGTTCACCCGCCTGTAACCCTGAAAGTACGGTTTTATAGCCGCCAGGCAGCTCCTCGCCAACACGGATAAGCCGCAGCGTCGGATTGCCTTCCGCATCCGCCACATAGACGCCGGGGAGGCTGCCGTTATAACGAATGGCGGTGGCTGGAATCACCGGATTGGCGCGGGTTGGCGCATTCATATCGGGCACCAGCACCTTGGCGTACATGCCCGGCGCAGATTCACCCTGGGGCAGATCAAACTTGATGGTCACGGTATGCCGCTGAGCATCGGCCATGGGGAAGATCTGCGCCACCCTGACCGGCACGACTTTGCTCCCCACATCCAGCTCTGCCCATAACATCATGCCTTCGCTCAGCCCGGGACGCAGACGGCCCGGCACATCCACCACAATCTGCAGATACTCCACATCGGCGAACTTGAGCAACGGTTGACCCGGTTGCATGGTATCGCCCACCTCGACGAACTTCTTCATGATCACGCCATCGAATGGGGCCACACTGCGTGCATCCCGCAGTTTGGCGTCGATGGCGCGAATCTCCGCCTGCACCCGGGCTATGGTGTTCTGAGCCTGCTGGATATTGGTGCGGGAAGAGTAGATATCCGCCTGACGTTCCGCGCCCCGATCCCGCTCCCCGACCATATCTTCCATCGGCCGGGTGAACATCTGATCGAACAGATTGGGCACACCCATGCCGCCCATGGCCGATCTCGATTTTGGCGACCAGAGCTCCCGATTGAACTGCACCCCGGCATTGCGCAGCTGAGCATCGGCATTCGCCAGTTGGGCTAGCGCAGCCTGGCGCTTTGCCATCAATTCGCTGTCATCCAGCTCGACCAGCTGATCCCCTTCTTTGAAGACATCGCCCTCGATACCGGCAAGGAATTTGACCCGACCCGGCAGCTGTGCGGAGAGGGTGACCTCCTTGTAAGGCACTACCGTACCGCCCAGCGAGACACGGGGAACATCCTGCGTCTGCTGCACCACCACATAGTCACTCGCCGCCGGCAGCTGCTGAGCCTGCAGTATGAAACTCACCGTCATCAGGGAACAAATCCCAACGGCTACACCCATTACCTTCGATTTCAAACTCATATTCCGCACTACCCAGCGTTGTGTTCTTTCCAGGCCGGTCACTTGATCAAGCGCCAGAGTCGGTCGTTAAATATCGGTGATCAAACCCTCGCCATAACGGCAAAGCTTTTGATAAAGGGTCCCGCCATTCGGGGGTCCTTGATCATGGACGAGTAATCTCCCACCACAAATTTCATTTTTCTTGAGGTAAAAGCCATGCCGAGACCCATCATGCCGGGAGGCTTGGCTATCCATTTGTTCCATTGATCCTCAGAGGCACGGATGTCCCAGTTGAGGGCCTGGCCGCTGTAGGATTCGGCCTTCACGGCCTTGCCGTTTTCAACGCTCAAGACACCGAGAGGTTTCTCGTCGCCATCAAAACCGTATCCAATGACACTGTTGAAACCGATCTGCGCCAAAGCATCTGAAAGTTCGGGTTCAGAATTCCAATGGGATGCGAACTCCTGCATCCACTCCTCAGTAAACAGCTCAGCCATCGCAATCTCCTGTTTGTTTTTTCGAGTTATTTTCGATGCATCGGGGACTTAGACGTCCCTGTTCAGAGGGTTTTTCAGTATCTATTAAGGCACCTGCCTTTTCAACCGCTTAGGTTCACCAAAACGGTTGCCTGAACATGTATATCAGAATGTATGGATATACTAATCTCTTGAATCATACGCTACTTTTGGCCATGCATAAAGTCGTTTTTTTCTGGCCATGACGAGAGATTCAGCAACCAAGGGCTCACAGGCATACAGATATCCGAGGTAGAGACCGCTTCACCCCAAGGCCCCCCATAAACAAGCCGTGGACCCATATCTCGCCGCCAAAATGCATCGCTTCCGCGTGGCGGATCTTCGCCACAGCGGTTTGGTACCTGGGATCCATGTCTTGAATTGGCGCATTTCAATCGGCAATCGGGTTGGGCCAGACTTATTCAGAGATTTTCCGCCCCGCCCAACGGCATGCAGGATTGCCGCTCATCAGGTAAAGTCATTAGCACGGAAGCGGATTTACTCTCCCTGAGGCAAACCGATGTGCCATCCTGTTTGGTGTTTAGCTTGCCGACGATCGAGAAGTGATCTATTTCTGAAGAAGCTCTGTTATTAGCCAAGCATCCTAAATACATCACGTTGAGGGCTTTTATTTCAGAATGGGGAAAGAGAAATTTCGGTTTCTTGTTGCCTGCTGTTTCAATCGCTTAAGGCGATCAACAATAACGGCACATCCCTGTGCCACGGCAACCTCTGACTCAATCCGAGGTTGCCAGATATATGCCTCTGGCTCGGGTGATGCCACTCGCCGCCAGCCAAACAGGAGTGAGTGAACTATGCATCCCGCCGGACAGGTCATCGAATCGCGTCTTCAACACCTTGAAACCCACCTGGAGCAGGAGAACCCGATACTACTGAATACAGTACGCAGCTTTCGCAGCCTGGATGACGTCGCCTTCCGCCTTGGACTGCTGAGTGGAGACAACTCATTCGCCACCCAGATCCCCTGGTGGCCACTCATCTCGGTATTGGGAACCTTCTCGGCCGGTAAATCGACCTTCATCAACCACTATATCGGTACCCCCTTGCAGCGCTCAGGTAACCAGGCGGTGGACGATAAGTTCACCGTCATCTGCTACAGCAAGGAGGCCACGGCCCACGCTCTGCCCGGGGTTGCTCTCGACTCAGACCCCCGTTTCCCTTTCTATCAGATGTCCGACGAGATCGAGAAAGTCGCCAAAGGCGAAGGTGACCGCATCGACGCCTACCTGCAACTGAAGACCTGCCCCAGCGAGAAACTGAGGGGCAAGATCATCATCGACTCTCCCGGATTCGATGCGGATGCCCAGCGCACCTCCACTTTGCGTATCACCGACCATATTATCGATCTCTCCGACTTGGTGCTGGTCTTCTTCGATGCACGCCATCCGGAACCGGGCGCCATGCAGGACACTCTCAGCCATCTGATCGAACGCACCATTCATCGCAACGATACAGGCAAGTTCCTCTATATCCTGAATCAGATCGATTCAACCGCGCGCGAGAACAACCCGGAAGATGTGATCGCCGCCTGGCAGCGCGCGCTCGGCGAACGGGGGCTGACAGCGGGTCGCTTCTATGCCATCTACAATCCGGACGCCGCCATGCCGATCGAAGATGAGGCATTGCGCAACCGCTATGAAACCAAGCGGGACCTGGATCTCAACGAGATCCACAGTCGTATGGAAGAGGTCGAAATCGAGCGCGCCTACCGCATCGTTGGCGCCCTGGAGAAGACCGCAAGGGATATCGAGGAGCGTAGCGTGCCCATGATCACAGCCAACCTGGGACGTTGGCGCAAGCGGGTGCTATGGGGTGATGGCATCCTGATGGGCGTTCTCATGCTGGCCCTGCTTGGCTTCTCAATCAGCGCCGGCTATTGGCAGGGCTTCAGCTTCGCACCGCCCTGGCTGCAAGACGGATTCAACTCCCCACTGGCCTGGCTCCTATTGGGACTGCTGCTTGTTGCGCTCATCGGCATCCATTTTGGCGTCAGGAACCTGGCCGCGGGCAGCCTGCTGGGCAGCATCCGCAAACAGGCAGCCAAAGCGGGGTTGAAGGGCAATCCCGCAGGGGCCTTCCAGCGCAGTACCAAACCCTGGCGTTCCATCTTGCGCAAGCATCCGGCGGGCTGGAGTCGCAAATCACGCCGCCAATTGCGCGAGGTACTGCAGTCGACCGACACCTACATTCAGACCCTCAATGACCAGTTCACCAATCCCTCTGGCACCGAAAAGCTGCTGCAGCCGGAAACCACGTCAAGCGCCGACGTCACCGATGACGAGTTACTCGAAGGCGAACAGCAGACCCTGTGAAGGCAAACAGCGCATCCCATTCCTGATCACCGTCAGGGATGGGATCACCGTATCGCCAATCAGTGACATGTTAACTGGCAATTATTAACCCGGCAGCTTGATACAGCATAGCCAGCGCTTAAGCAGCGCCTTGCCGCTTTGTGTATACGCAGACAGACAGCGCCCATATCGCTGTGCTATCAGCTCATTTCTCGGTATGAATCCGCCGGGTATTGCGCCCTTCCCGTTTGCCCTCGTACATAGCGCCATCGGCCTGGGCATAGAGCTGATCGACCACCGTATGGATGGGAGCCTGAGGGTCCCGATCCGGGAAATAGCCGCTGATGCCAATGCTGACGGTCAGCTTCAGATTACCAATCCGTGGGCCGAACTCCAGGCGTGCCAAACGCTCCTGCACCCGTTGCGCCATCAGATCGGCACCTTCGAAGCCGGACTCTGACAACATAATGACAAACTCCTCGCCGCCGACCCTCGCTACCAGATCGCCACCCCGCGCCTCCTGGCATATCACATCGGCGATGGCGCAGAGAACCTTGTCACCCACCACATGGCCCCATTCATCATTGATCAGTTTGAAATAATCCACATCCAGCAGCATCAGGGTGCAGAGCTGCCGGTGGCGTCGCGCACGCGCCAGCATGCCTTCTGCTTCGCTGAAAAAGTATCGGCGGTTCTTCAGGCCAGTCAGTTCGTCGATGGTGGAGAGCTGCTCGTAGCGTTTCTTTAGCGCTTCTGCCTCATGCAGTGCCTCGCGCAACTCCTGGGTACGTTGCTCCACGACCATCTCCAGATCGTGCAGCAGGCGGTGATTATTGAGAATCTGCCCCAGACTGCTGCAGAACAGACTCAGGGTGTGTTGCTGCCAGGGTTCGAAATATTCCGGCAAGGGATGCGAGGCGTTGAGTACGGCCAACACCTGGTCGCCCATTTTGATTGGGGCACTGATCAAGGAACCGGGCTGTTCCGCGCCATTGTTGGGGTTCACCTGATACTCTTTGCTCTGTGCGCAGTTGCGGCAATACTGAAGCTGTCCCGTTTCAAAGGCGACACCCGCGATACCCTCTCCCGGTGTAAAGGTCATACTGGAATGCGACGACGGCTGCCCTTGCAAGCCGGCAATGGTTTCATGGGATTCGGACATGCTGATCCCTGCAACACAGCGTAGCCTTCCCTGATCGGCTATGAATACTGAACAGTTGTCCACGCTCTGATAGCGGATCAGTTCACCCAGCGCCTTGCGTAAAAGCGCCTCTTCGGTGATCCCCTCAAGATTGATCTGCGAAAGGGCACGCAGTGCAGAAAGCGAGTCGAGCAGACTGAAGAAGCGCTCCCTGAGATCCATTGAAGTCTGGTTGAAGGAGAGATCTACCACTATACCCCCGCTACTGGACCATCACGCCGGCAATGGTGCGTAGCTCATCCTCACGCAGCCTGTTTTTTGCCACAATTCCGCTCAGCAACTCCTGGGTCAGGCCAGGCAGCCGATCCGATACATTTGAGATTTCCACATCCAAATACCCACTCTTTTTCACCAACTCCGCCGCCAGAGCCACCGCAGCAACCTCACACTGGTTACCTATCATGGTTGACTGTGCCACTACTCTCACCACTACCGGTGGAAGGTGCCAACGGTCCGTCAACCAGGCCCCGGCTTGTTGACTGTTGATGCCGATAAACTTCTCTTCCAGCTGATGGAAATCCGCGTTCGGCGTCATACGGAACTGATGAATCACCTTGGCATAGTCATCCGGAAACAGATGCACCAAGACCAGGACTCCGATGTCGAAGAGGAGACCGGCAAGATAGACGCTGTCCAGCTCGGGCTGCATTGACTCTTCCAGGTTACGGCAGATCTCGCGTGACAATATCGCCGTTGAGAGTGAGCGAAACCAATAGGTTTCAAGATCAAAGTCCTGGCAGCGAGCCGCGTTGAACACCCCACTGAGTGCGATACTGAAGGCCAAGCTCTTAACCATGTTCAGGCCAAGCACCCGAATGATCGCCTCCTCCACGGAATGAATCGGCTTTGTCTGTCCGAAATAAGCGGAGTTAGCCACCCCCAGAATGCGGGCGGTGATAGTGGGATCCTGACCGATGACCTTGGCCAGATGCTCTAAAGATAGATTGTCGTTGGAGAGAATTTCAAGCAAACGCATTGCCGTTGCCGATAGGGGCGGCAGCTGCTTAAGCATGAGGATCTGCTGTTTGGCATCGCTGGCGGTTTGCATGAGAAAAACTCTCCACTCTTCCTACCATTATCGGCACAATCTGAGTGATCTTTAACCAGGCGCAATGGAACCACCATGCCTATCGCAAAAGAGTGGACTATGGAGAAAGCACTCACAATCAATAAGTTGACCCAACACCATTACCGCTTGCCCTGGTCATTTAACCCTGATAAAAGGGCTTCATTTTTGTTTCGTGTATTTGTTACACTAACTAAGTCACAAGAAACTCCATCGGCCAGCAACCTGACTACTCACTCCGATCACCATGCAGCCCAGCAAGACCCACTGCTACGCCTATCCCCATCCGGCGGTGACCAC
This sequence comes from Sedimenticolaceae bacterium, assembly GCA_050294655.1. Classification (GTDB taxonomy): domain Bacteria; phylum Pseudomonadota; class Gammaproteobacteria; order Chromatiales; family Chromatiaceae; genus Thiodiazotropha. The sequence continues at coordinate 2,225 of JBNKOL010000102.1, read as the reverse complement.
CGATGTGGTGCTGTTCACGCTGCGTGACGGGGCTCTCTGTGTGCTGTTGATCGAGCGCCTCAACCCGCCCTTTCAGGGGGTGTGGGCGCTGCCTGGCGGATTCCTTGAGATCGATGAGAATCTGGAGCAGTGCGCCAAGCGTGAGTTACTGGAGGAGACCGGCATCGAAGGTGTCTATCTCGAACAGCTCTACACCTTCGGCGCACCCGATCGCGATCCCCGGGAACGTATCATCAGCGTTACCTACTTCGCCCTCACCCGCTCCGACTCCCTAAAGCCAAAAGCGGCCAGCGACGCCGCCCGGGTAGACTGGTTTCCGGTGACCGGTCTACCCGAACTGGCCTTCGATCATGCAAAGATCATTCAGCTGGCACGCCAACGGCTGCTGGCAAAACTCAACTATTCGACCATCGCCTTCCAGTTACTGCCGGATAGCTTCACCCTCAGTCAGCTGCAATCGGTCTACGAGATCCTCCTCGACGAGCACCTGGACAAGCGCAACTTTCGCAAAGGCATGCTGGCGCGCGGGATCCTGCGAGAGACCGGTGAACTCGCCCGCACCGGCTGTCACCGGCCCGCCAAGACCTATCGGGTGATCAATCCCACCCGTGTGGAAATCATCAAATAACACTACGAGACGACCATGAACCTCCAATCATTGAATCTGCCCACCATCCTGGTGCCCGAGCACCCGCACTGGCCGCCCCTCACCGACGAAGAGAAGGCGGCGATGAAGGCGCGTATCGCGACAAAACTTGCGGCAATGAACGCGGTGCTGGTGGCCCACTACTACACCGATGCCGATCTACAAGCCCTGGCGGAGGAGAGCGGCGGCTGTGTCGCCGACTCGCTTGAGATGGCCCGCTTCGGCGCCGCCCAGACCGCCAGCACCCTGGTGGTCTGTGGTGTGCGCTTTATGGGCGAGACAGCGAAGATTCTGAATCCGGAAAAGCGGGTGATCATGCCCGAGCCGGGCGCCACCTGCTCACTCGACGAGGGGTGTCCGGCGGATCAGTTCACCGCCTTCTGTGACGCCCACCCCGATTACACCGTGGTGGTCTATGCCAACACCAGCGCCGAGGTCAAAGCCCGCTCCGACTGGGTGGTGACCTCCGGCATCGCACTGCCTGTCATCGAGCACCTGGCGGCCCAGGGCAAGAAGATCCTGTGGGGTCCCGACCGCCATCTCGGCAGTTATGTGCAGCGCCTCACTGGCGCCGACATGCTGTTGTGGCCGGGTTCCTGCGTGGTGCATGAGGAGTTCAAGTCGGTGGCGCTGGAGCGCATCCGCCGGCTGCATCCCGATGCGGCGGTACTGGTGCACCCCGAATCACCGGAAAATGTTATTGAACAGGCCGATGTGGTGGGATCCACCACCGCTCTCATCAAAGCCGTCGCCGAGATGGAGAACAAGGAGTTCATTGTCGCCACCGATGGCGGCATCTTCTATAAAATGCAGCAGATGGCGCCGGACAAGGTGCTGATCGAAGCCCCCACCGCCGGAGAGGGGGCCACTTGCGTCAGCTGCGCACATTGCCCCTGGATGGGTATGAATTCGCTGCACAACCTGGAACAGGTATTGGAGAGCGGTGGCAACGAGATCCAGATCGATCCGGCCACACGGGAACGGGCGGTGGTACCGATTCAGCGCATGCTCGACTTCGCCGCCAAACAGGGCATCGGCATGAAGGACAAGGGCAACGCCTGAATCGCTGCCGGCATGCAAAGGGAGAGACTCAATCGAAGAAAACCGGGGTTCCAGGCTACCAGGGCGCAAAGTTGTTCATGAACTCCATCGGACTGCCCATCTGATTGATGTCGCGGCTCATCACACCGGTGCTCACTGTCATCGCCCGCACCCCCTGCGACATCTCAAATACACTGCCGGTCATGACACCGACACTCTTTTTCATGTCGCCCACATCCATGGCCATGGTACCGATGTTACCGTCCATGGTGGCGATGCGACTCTCCATCCTGTCGATACGCTCGACCAACACAGTGATCTACTGCGTCATGGTGGAGATACTAGGGCCTGTTAACACTAACCCTGACAAAGCCTCATTCAGAGCAAGGCTCATCAGCTGGCGCCTCCCTTGTGCCACCTCACGGCTGCGTTACACTGGGGTGTACCGGCCAACGAATTCAAGCCGATGAATGACTTTATACTGAACAATCAACAGACCATTCGCCTGAGCGCCTTTATCGGCATCTTTACCCTGATG
>JBNKOL010000101.1:0-2187 GCA_050294655.1 Sedimenticolaceae bacterium | reverse complement strand
CATCACCAGCGGTATCCAGCAGGTGTTTGCTCCGCTGCACGATGCCTACGAAGTTCACTACGAGTATCTCGATACCAAACGAAACACTGGCAAAGCCTATATGCATGAGGTGGCCAGGTTCGTTTCCGAAAAGAATAGCAGGATTCGCTTCGAGGCGATTATTGCATCCGATAACAATGCACTGGAACTGTTGAACGAAGGAGCGCTCACCTTCAAGGGCGATCCTCCGATTATTTTTTGCGGCATTAACAACTACAATGAAACGCTGACCAGCCATCTCAATCGGGTAACGGGCATTGCCGAAACCACCAATCACCGAGGAACGCTCGATTTGATGATGAAGCTGCATCCGCAGCGAAAGCATGTTTATATTGTGCTCGACAGAACCCCCACGGGCAACTCGATCAGGGAGGAGTTCAAGCGGTTCGAGGAGATCTACGCCGGAAAGCTGGAATTCGAGTTCCTGAGGGATTTTATTCTGGACGAACTGCCCGACAAACTGGCCCATCTCGACGGCAACGACATCATCTATATTCTCACCTTCAATCGTGACAGGAATAACAACTTCATCTCCTACAGCGAGGGGATCGAAATGCTTTCGCGCAGTGCAAACGCACCGATATATGGATCGTGGGATTTCTATCTAGGCAAGGGCATTGTCGGCGGTAGCATCACTTCCGGCTACCAGCAGGGTCTGAAGGCAGCAAATATTGCCGTGAAGATGTTGCAAGGCTATCAGGAGATACCAGTGCTGAAGGAGAGCCCGGTTCGCTACATGTTCGATTACATTCAGCTGCAAAAACAGGGTATCGACGGCGCCCAGCTTCCCGTGGGAAGCACCATCATCAATATGCCACCGGCACCGTATGAACGTTATAAGTCGTTTCTTATCCTGATTTCAGCCACCCTGCTTCTGAGCCTGTTGTGGCTGCTCTGGAAATATCTGCGTCAACGTTCCGTTCTGGAGGAGAAAAAGGCACAGGCCATACGGCTCGAACTCATGGTGCAGGAGCGGACCCGTGAGCTGGAAGAGTCCAATGAGAAGCTACAACTACTCTCAAGTCTGGACGGGCTGACCCAACTCCATAACCGGCGCTATTTCGACGAACGACTGGATAAGGAGGTCAGCAGGCTGCAACGACTATCGTCCCCGATTTCACTATTGATATGCGATATCGACTATTTCAAGAAATACAACGACAGCTATGGACACCTGGCTGGCGATGATTGCATCAAGATCGTGGCAAACACGATTCAGCAGAGCTGCAAACGGGCTGCCGATGTCGCCGCGCGCTATGGTGGCGAGGAGTTTGCCGTGATCCTGCCGGACAGCGACTCGGAACACGCGCTCAGGGTTGCCGAATCGATATGCAGTAAGCTCGAATCCAGGCATCTTGCGCACGAGGCATCCGATGTAAAAGATATCGTTACCCTGAGCATTGGCGTGGCCTCCATTGTCCCCGACCAGCACACCACCCCATCCTCGCTCATCTCGATTGCCGACAGGGCGCTATACGAGAGTAAACACAACGGCCGGGACCGGATCACGGTGCGACATGAAGCATCCTGAAGGCGCAGCCGAAGTTATCCTGCCCTCTCTGGGGGAGCTCTGTCTGACCTATAAAGTTCAGGTCTGAGTCTTGCTGGCTTTAGCCATAATGCGCTCCTTGCGTTGAGTGAATGGATTTAACATTAACGTTGATCTGTAGTGTTGATCTGTAGTAGTGTCGAGCTTTAAAAATGGGTGTCCCAAAAAGACCAAAATAATTATCCCAAAAATATGTTCGGCGTGTCCTTCGGTTACGAGGATAAAAGCAAACCGGAAAACCAGATCGTGCCCGGGCGCGCCAGCGTTGCTGAAACCACCACATTTATCGATTAGGAACCTACCAATGTCAGATTACACAGCCCCCACCAAAGATATGCAGTTCGTCATCGAATCACTGGCGAATCTGGATGTGCTCAATCAACTTCCAGGTTACCAGGATGCCACCGCGGATATGGTTGAAGCGATCCTCGAGCAGGCGGGTCGATTCGCCAGCGAGATCATCGCACCGTTGAATCAAAGCGGCGATCAGCATGGCGCGCAACTGGAGGATGGCAAGGTCAGCGCACCACCGGGCTTTGCCGATGCTTATCGTCAGTTCACCGAAAACGGCTGGATGGGGCTTGATCAGCCGCCGGAAT
>JBNKOL010000100.1:0-88450 GCA_050294655.1 Sedimenticolaceae bacterium | reverse complement strand
CTGCGGAGCACGATTCCGTATCTGACGACCGCAACAAATGGCAATTGATCTTGTGGTTGGACGCAACCGATCTTTGTTTTGTGATTTTTATGATGTATTGCTGGTGGAATGGCGGTAATTGATAGGCTGGTTTTCAAGTTTTTAATCTATGGGTGTCTATATTCAATTATTCACTCAGGAGCTGTGGAGCGTCATTGCCGAGTTTTCCACCGGGCGCCATGTATCCGACCTGAGCGCCAAACCTACTCAATGAAGTTCCCGTCTTCAGGGCGCCATTATATAGGTATGCGGCCAGTGAGTTGGCGCTTGAATCTAATAATTTCCATTAAATTCAGTTAATTATCGGCTGATGTGCAGTGCTGGACCAAGGCTTGCGCTATTTAGGTTGACGTATACGTCATATGGGTTACCATAACGACATTATGGGCGATGCCAATTACCCCCTCCGGGCCCCAGATCCTGATCCAGTGATTATTTACGGGTTGGCGTGAAGTCTTAAACACGAAAAACGATCGAGAAACAGACCGCTAGGAGAGTTTTTATGCCGATCTACCAAGCTCCAGTTCGTGACATGTTGTTTGCCTTCTATGAACTACATCAGGGTGATGCAGTATGCGAGCTGCCAGGTTATGAAGAGCTGGACCAGGAGACCTTGGAGTCGATTTTGCAAGAGGCAGACCGGTTCGTCGGCGAACAGCTGCTACCCATCAACCGCAGCGGTGATGAAGCGAGTTGTCAGTGGCATGAAGGCCGCGTGATCACCCCCGACGGTTTTAAGGAGGCCTATAGGGATTTTGTGCAGGCCGGCTGGAACAGCATCGCGTTCGACCCTGCCTATGGCGGCCAGGGGCTGCCCAAGTCGCTGCATATGCTGGTGGATGAGATGATCTGCGCCTGCAACCTCTCATTCAGTCTCTATCCGGGTCTCACCAATGGTGCCTGGGGGGCGCTGGAGACTTATGCGGAGCAGGCGTTGAAAGCGCTATATCTACCCAGACTGGCCTCAGGAGAGTGGAGCGGCACCATGTGCCTTACGGAGCCACACTGCGGTAGCGACCTCGGTCTGCTACGTACCCGTGCAGAGCCTCAGGAGGATGGCAGCTACCGAATCACCGGCAGCAAGATCTTCATCACGGCAGGGGAGCACGACCTGACCGAGAACATTGTCCACCTGGTGTTGGCTCGCACCCCTGACGCGCCAGCCGGCATCAAAGGCATCAGCCTCTTTGTGGTGCCAAAGATTTTACCCCAAGAGGATGGCGGGCTCGGCGAGCCCAACAGCCTGGAGTGCGGCGCCATCGAACACAAGATGGGTATCAAGGCATCGGCTACCTGTGTGCTGAATTTCGACGCCGCCAAGGGTTGGCTGGTAGGTGAGCTGAATAAAGGTATGCGCTGCATGTTCAAGATGATGAACACCGAACGCCTGGCGACCGGCATCCAGGGGCTGGGCATTGCTGAAGCTGCCTATCAGAATGCGGTGGCCTATGCCCATGAGCGCCTGCAGGGGCGTTCCCCGCTTGGCCGACAACAACCTGATGCCCCGGCCGATCCGCTGACCGTGCATCCGGATGTACGCCGCATGCTATTGACCATGCGCGCTTTGACGGAGGGCTGCCGTGCCCTCTCGGTAAGGGTGGCGCAACAGCTCGATGTTGCCGCTCATTGTCCCGATCCGATGGAGCGTCAGCGGGCCGATGCGCTGGTGGCTCTGCTTACTCCGGTGGTCAAGGCCTTTTTCACCGATACAGGTTTCGAGGTGGCGAATCTCGGTATGCAGGTTTTTGGCGGCCATGGATACATCCGGGAACATGGCATGGAGCAACTGGTGCGGGATGCCCGCATAGGACAGCTCTACGAGGGTACCAACGGAGTGCAGGCCATGGATCTGGCGGGACGCAAACTGCCGATGGCGGATGGAAGCATGATCGAGATTTTCCTGGCGCCTCTGCGGGACTACCTGGCGAGCAAACAGGGGGATGCGGCTTTGGCGGAGTTTACCTCGCCCCTGGCCGCCGCAGCCCAACGACTCGAAAAAGCAGCGACCACCCTCCTCCGGCGAGCCTCGGAAAATCCTGCGCAGACGGGTGCGGCGGCATTCGACTTCCTGCAATTGTTCGGACTCACCGCGCTGGCTTTTGAGTGGGCTCGCATGGCGGAGATCGGTCTGAGTCGAGACGATGGTGATGAGGCCCTGTTCTATAGTGCCAAGGTACACACGGCCCGTTTTTTCATGCAGCGCATTCTGCCTCGCAGCGAAGCCCACTATCAGGCCATCGAGGCCGGTGGTGACTGCATGATGGATTTTGACGACAGGGCCTGGTGATCCAGGCCTTAATGATGAGGAACAGTGAATGAAGATTCTTGTATGCGTTAAGCGGGTGGTCGACGCCAATGTGAAGATCAGCGTCAAGGCTGACGGCAGTGGCGTGGAGTTGGCCAACCTCAAGATGGCCATGAACCCCTTCGATGAGATCGCGGTGGAAGAGGCGGTGCGCCTGCGGGAGTCGGGCAAGGCGGATGAAGCCGTGGCGGTCTCCCTCGGAGGCAAGGCATGTCAGGAGACTCTGCGTACCGCCTTGGCCATGGGCCTGGACCGGGCTGTTCATGTGCAAAGCGACGCTGAGCTGCAGCCGCTGGCCGTGGCCAAGCTGCTGGCAGAGGTGGTGAGCCGGGAGCGACCCGAGCTGGTGATTCTGGGTAAGCAGGCGATCGATGATGACAACAACCAGACCGGTCAGATGCTGTCTGCCCTGCTCGGCTGGGGTCAGGGCACTTTTGCCTCCCAGGTGACGCTCACGGAGGGAGGGGTTGAGGTGACCCGGGAGATCGACGGTGGGCTGGAGACACTTGCCTTGGCGCTACCGGCTGTTGTGACCGCCGACCTGCGCCTTAATGAGCCCCGCTACGTCAAGCTGCCCAACATCATGAAGGCCAAGAAGAAACCCCTGGAGGTGATCGGCGCCGATGAGTTGGGGGTGGATATCCTGCCACGTCTGGAAACCCTGAAGGTCGAGGAGCCACCCCGCCGTGTCGGTGGCATAAAGGTGGCCGATGTGGCTGAACTGGTGGACAAACTGCGTAACGAAGCGAGGGTACTCTGATGGGCGTATTGGTAATTGCGGAACACGATAACGGGTCGCTACGCCCAGCCACTCTGAATGCGGTGACGGCGGGATCGCGCCTGGGTGAGGTGGCTGTCCTGGTGGCTGGCGAAGGGTGTCAGGGGGTGGCCGAACAGGCCGCCGCCGTCACCGGCGTCACCCGCGTACTGCTGTGCGACGATGCCGCCTATGGACAGGGCCTGGCGGAGCCGTTGGCGGATCTGATCACCGGCATTGCTGGTACGTACAGTCACCTGCTGGCGCCGGCAACCACCTTTGGCAAGAATCTGATGCCCAGGGTGGCTGCGTTGCTGGATGTGGCTCAGCTGTCGGAGATTGTCGAGGTCATCGACAGCGACACCTTCAAGCGCCCGATCTATGCAGGTAACGCCATCGCCACTGTTCGCTCTAAAGATCCGGTCAAGGTGATCACGGTGCGTGGCACCGCCTTCGAGGCGGCAGACGCCAATGGCGAAACCGCGCCGGTGGAGTCGCTGCCCGCCGTGGCCGACAAGGCTCTCTCCCGCTTTGTCTCCCGTGATCTGACCGAATCCGATCGTCCCGATCTAACGGCGGCACGGGTGGTTGTCTCCGGCGGTCGAGGGGTCGGCAGTAAGGAGAACTTCGCCCTGCTGGAACAGCTGGCGGACAAGCTGGGGGGCGCCGTGGGCGCATCGCGGGCAGCGGTAGACGCCAATTATGTTCCCAACGACTACCAAGTGGGTCAGACCGGCAAGATCGTGGCCCCGGAGATCTACTTCGCCATCGGTATCTCCGGAGCGATACAGCATCTTGCGGGCATGAAGGAGAGCAAGGTGATCGTGGCCATTAACAAGGATGAGGATGCTCCCATCTTCGAGGTGGCCGATTATGGCCTGGTGGGAGATCTGTTTGAGGCAGTGCCGGCGTTGCTCGCCAGCCTGGAGTGATCTCCGTGGTACAGGGTGCGACTGCACCAAGCCACACGCTATAGAGACGAGACGAAGGGGGGTTCTGATGGAACGGGAAATCATGGAGTTCGACGTGGTGATCGTCGGTGGCGGCCCGGCCGGGCTGTCGGCAGCGATCCGTTTGCGCCAGCTGGCCGAGGAGCGTCAACAGGAGATCTCTGTCTGCCTGTTGGAGAAGGGTTCCGAGATCGGTGCCCATATCCTCTCCGGGGCGGTATTCGAAAGCCGTGCCTTGGACGAGCTGTTGCCCGACTGGAAGGCCCAGGGCGCACCCCTGGATACGCCGGTCACCGAGGATCGGGTGATGCTCTTCACCGGACCGCAGAGCGCTCAGCGTATGCCCGGCTTGCTGGCTCCCCGCACGATGCACAACCAGGGCAACTACGTGATCAGCCTGGGTAATCTGTGTCGCTGGTTGGGAGAGAAGGCGGAGGAGGCCGGGGTCGATCTCTTTGCCGGCTATCCGGCGGCGGATCTGTTGATCGGTGATTCAGGCCAGGTCGAAGGCGTGGTCACCGGCGACATGGGACGCGGTCAGGATGGGCAAGAAAAGCCCGGCTTCGAGCCCGGTATTGAACTTCGGGGCCGCTATACCCTGTTTGCCGAAGGTTGCCGCGGTCATCTGGGCAAACAGCTCATCGAGCGTTATGAGCTGGACCAGGGGTGCGATCCCCAACACTACGGACTGGGTATCAAGGAGTTGTGGCAGATCGATCCGGCAAAGCACCAACCGGGTCTGGTCCTGCATGGGGCCGGCTGGCCCCTGTCCGAGGGGGGCGCCAGCGGCGGCTCCTTTCTCTACCACGCGGCCGAGGGCCAGGTGGCTCTCGGCCTGATTGTCGACCTCAACTATGCCAATCCCCATTTGGCTCCCTTCGAAGAGTTTCAGCGCTTCAAACAGCACCCCGAAATCAGGGCGACCCTGGAGGGGGGTAAGCGATTGAGTTACGGCGCACGGGCTATCACCAAGGGAGGGCTCAACGCCCTGCCCCGCCAGCACTTTCCCGGCGGTCTGCTGCTGGGCTGTGACGCGGGCACGCTGAATTTCGCCAAGATCAAGGGGGCTCATACGGCTATGAAGTCGGGCATGCTCGCTGCGGAAACCGTGTTCGAAGCCCTTGCCGGGGATGACCCGAAGGATCGTGACCTCAAGGCCTATGGGGAGGCATTCCGCGACTCCTGGCTTTATGACGAACTCTACCGGGGACGCAACTTCGGCCCTGCCCTGCACCGCTTCGGCTTGATGCCCGGCGGCGCCTTCAACTTTATCGACCAGAATCTGTTTCGCGGCAAGCTACCCTTCACGTTGCATGACAAGACCCCGGACCACCGCACCCTGCTACCGGCCGCGGAGTGCCGGCCTATCGACTACCCCAAGCCCGATGGCGTGATTAGCTTCGATCGACTCTCCTCTGTGTTCGACTCCAATACCGGCCACGAGGAGGATCAGCCCTGTCATCTGGTACTTAAGGTGCCGCAGCAAGCGATCGAGTTGAACCTGGCGCGTTACGACGCCCCCGAGCAGCGCTACTGTCCAGCGGGCGTGTACGAGATTCTGCGGGAAGGGGATGAAGGCGAGCCGCGACTGCAGATCAACGCGGCAAACTGCCTGCACTGCAAGACCTGCGACATCAAGGACGTTTCTCAGAATATCGTCTGGCGTACCCCGGAAGGCGGCGGTGGACCCAACTACCCGAACATGTGAACCGGATGGGGCAAATGAACGAGAGTAAAGCACCGAAAGCGATGCACCGACGTTCCGTCGAACACCGGACCTGGATGCATGATGATGGGGTCCTGGAGATCGAAGGTCGGCTGATCGACAGCAAGGCCTATGACACCACGATCGGTTTCAATCGCCCGCTGCCGGCGGGCGAGGCGGTGCATGACATGACCGTCCGTATCCGGCTCGGGTGTGACGGGCTCATACAGGAAATCCGACTGCGGATGGATAGCACCCCGTTTGATATCTGCCCCGAGGTCATCCGGCGTTTTGAGACGCTTCGAGGAGTCAGTATGGGCAAGGGGTGGAATGCTCTGTTGAGCGAGCGGTTTGCCGGCGCCGGAGGTTGCCGACATTTGATCGACCTGCTTCGTGGTATGGCGACGGTGGTCTTTCAGAGCCGTTCTCGCGGCGGCTGGAGCAAGCCGGCGCTGGAGGGTTTCACCGACAGCTGTCATGCCTTCCGTCAGGGTAGTCCCGTGATGATGCGATTGGCAGCGGAATTGGAAAAATCGGAAAAACAGCAAGACGATTAGGTAAATTGGTTGACGTATAGGTCATCTATATCTATATTAGGTCCCCATGAAAACTGCAACCACTGATTTCTTTAGCGTGACCGAACTGGCGGACGAGCTGGGGATTACCCCGCGCGCCATCCGCTTCTATGAAACCAAGGGGCTGATCAAGCCCCGGCGGGCCGGTATCACTCGGGTCTACACCCACCGGGATCGGGCTCGTATGCAGCTGATATTGAGAGGTAAGCGCCTGGGCTTCACCCTGGCGGACATCGGCGAGTACCTCGATCTGTATGACGTGGATCCCTCGCAGGACAAGCAGACGCAGCTGCTGCTCGCGAAGATCGAGAAACGGGTCAGCGAGCTGGAGCAGCAGCGCGAGGATCTGGAAACGACACTGCTGGAGCTGGATGAGATGCGCCAGGAGTGTATCGCCAGTATCGAGATGCGGAACAAGTCAGAAGCAAGTCAGGGTTAACCCCCTCAGATTCAAGATTCAACAAAACTTTTTTCGGAGAGAGGCAATGAAGCGTGTCGTGATTGCGGATTATGTGCGTTCCCCCTTCACCTTTGCTAGCAAGGGTGAACTGGTGAAGGTGCGTCCCGACGACCTGGCAGCCCAGGTGGTCAAGGCCCTGGTCGCCAGGAGTGGTGTGAAGGCGGAGGATATCGAGGACCTGATCCTTGGCTGCGCCTTCCCCGAGGGTGAACAGGGCTTCAATGTGGCGCGTCTGATCGGCTTTCTCGCCGGCCTTCCCCAATCAGTGGCCGGCACCACGGTGAACCGCTTCTGCGGCTCCTCCATGCAGTCGATTCACATGGCTGCCGGCGCTATCCAGATGGGGGCCGGAGAGGTCTTCATCTGCGCCGGGGTGGAGTCGATGACCCGGGTGCCTATGATGGGATTCAATCCGATGCCGAATCCCGCCCTCTACCAGATGCTGCCCGCTGCTTACATGGGCATGGGTGAGACCGCCGAGAACGTGGCGAAAAAATATGAGCTCTCCCGCGCCGAGCAGGATACCTTTGCCGAGGTCAGCCAGCGTAAGGCGGCCGAAGCGCGCGCCGCAGGTAAGTTGAGCAACGAGATCATAGCCATCGACACCGGCAGGGGCCTGGTTGAGCAGGATGGCTGTATCCGGCCCGAAACCACGACTGAGGGGCTGTCCGGCCTCAAGCCGGCCTTCGCTCAGGATGGTACGGTGACCGCCGGCACCTCCTCCCCTCTCACCGACGGGGCCAGCGCGACCCTGGTTTGCAGCGAAGAGTATGCGGCAGCCAACGGGCTCAAACCCCTGGCCGCCATCAAGAGCATCGCTGTGGCCGGTTGCGCGCCGGAGATCATGGGCATCGGTCCGGTGGCGGCGACCCGCAAGGCGCTCGCGCGGGCCGGACTGGAGGCGAAGGATCTCGACGTCATCGAACTCAATGAGGCCTTCGCCAGTCAATCCCTCGCCTGTATTCGCGACCTGGGACTGGATGCGGAGAAGATCAACCTGGACGGCGGCGCTATCGCCTTGGGTCACCCCCTGGGCGCCACCGGCGCACGCATTACCGGCAAGGCGGCCTCGCTGCTGCAGCGGGAGGGCAAGCAGTTCGCGCTGGCCACCCAGTGCATCGGCGGCGGCCAGGGTATTGCCACCATCCTGGAGGCGCTGTGATGGAGATCAACAAGGTCGCCGTCATCGGCGCCGGTGTCATGGGGGCGGGGATCGCTGCCCACATGGCCAATGCCGGGGTGCCGGTGATGTTGCTCGATATCGTTCCCGAAGGGGCAAAGAATCGCAATGTCATTGCCGAAAGCGCGCTGCAGAAGCTGCTCAAGGCCCAGCCTGCCGCCTTCATGCACAAGCGTAATGCCAAACTGGTCACCACCGGGAATATTGAAGACCATCTGGATCTACTCACCGACTGCGACTGGATCATCGAGGCGGTGATCGAAAACCTCGATATCAAGCACTCCCTCTATCGCCAGATCGATAGCGTGCGCAAACCGGGCTCCCTGGTCTCCTCCAACACCTCCACTATCCCCCTGGATCAGCTGGTGGCGGATATGCCGGCAGGCTTTGCCGAGGACTTCCTGATCACCCACTTCTTCAATCCGCCCCGTTATATGCGGCTGCTGGAGATCGTCAAAGGTGAGCGGACCCGTGAAAAAGGTGTGCGCGACCTGCAGGTCTTTTGCGATTACCGCCTGGGCAAAGGCCTTGTCGACTGTAAAGACACCCCTGGATTCATCGCCAACCGTATCGGTATCTACTGGATCCAGAGCGCAATCCTGGAGGCTTTCCGTATGGGGGTCTCGGTGGAGACCGCCGATGCCGTGATCGGCAAGCCGGTGGGCATCCCCAAGACCGGTGTATTCGGACTTTCCGACCTGGTTGGCCTTGATCTCATGCCCCATCTGATGCAGAGCATGAAAGCAACCCTGCCGCCGGATGATCCCTTTCTTGAGGTGGCGGAGATTCCGCCCCTGCTGGAACGCATGATCGCCGATGGCTACACCGGGCGTAAGGGCAAGGGCGGCTTCTACCGCCTCAACCGTAAGGGTGGTGGCAAGGTCAAGGAGAGCATCGACCTGCAGAGCGGTGACTATCGGCTTTCCGAGAAGCCGAGTCTGGAGAGTGTGGCCGCTGCCAGGCAGGGGCCACGCGCCCTGCTGGAGCATCCCGACGAGGGGGGACGCTACGCCTGGCGCGTGCTGTCCAAAGTACTGAGCTACGCCGCCAGCCTGGTGCCACAGATCAACGACCATCTCTACGCGGTGGACGAGGCAATGCGTCTCGGTTACGCCTGGAAATACGGGCCATTCGAACTGATCGATCGTATCGGTGGCGCCTGGTTCGCTGCCCGCCTGCGTGAAGAGGGCATGGCGGTGCCTGCATTGCTGGAGGCGGTTGGCGAAGGCACCTTCTATCGGGTCAAGGAGGGCGTCCTTCAGTACTTCACCACCGACGGGGAGTATCGCGATTTGCCACGTCCCGAGGGCGTGATGCTGCTCGCCGATATCAAACTTCGTAGCAAGCCGTTGGCCAAGAACGCCTCCGCCGCCCTGTGGGATATCGGCGATGGTGTGGTCTGCCTGGAGTTCACCTCCAAGATGAACTCCATGGATCCCCAGATCATGGGCATGATCCGCAAGGCCATCAAACTGGTGCCGGCAAAGGGCTACAAGGCCCTGGTTATCTACAACGAGGGGACCAATTTTTCCGCCGGGGCCAATCTCGGCCTGCTGCTGTTTGCGGCCAACCTGGCCATGTGGCCCGAGGCCGAGGCGATGGTGAAGGAGGGGCAGGATACCTATATGGCTCTCAAGTACGCCCCCTTCCCGGTGGTGGGAGCACCTTCGGGTATGGCCCTGGGTGGCGGTTGTGAGATTTTGCTCCACTGCGATGCCCTGCAGGCCCATGCCGAGACCTATGTGGGTCTGGTGGAGGTGGGTGTCGGCGTGATCCCCGGCTGGGGCGGTTGCAAAGAGCTGCTCACACGCTGGACGCTGAACAAGCGCCGTCCCGCCGGTCCCATGCCGCCGGTGATCAAGGCCTTCGAGACCATCAGCGTGGCCACTGTGGCCAAGAGTGCAGCCGAGGCTGGCGACTACCTGTTCCTGCGCGAAGGGGACGGCATCACCATGAACCGGGATCGTCTGCTGCAAGACGCCAAGACGCGGGCGTTGGCAATGGCAGAGGCTTACACCCCGCCGGAGCCGGTGGAGATACGACTGCCCGGCCCCAGCGCCCGAGTCGCCATGGAAATGGCCGTGGACGGTTTCGTCAAGCTGGGCCGGGTGACACCCCATGACCTGGTGGTGGCCAGCGCCTTGGCGGAGGTTCTTAGCGGCGGCGATACCGATGTCACCGAACCCCTCACCGAAAAAGACTTGCTGGCACTGGAGCTAAAGCACTTTATGCGCCTGGCCCGACACCCGGACACCCTCGCGCGCATGGAACATATGTTGGAAACCGGCAAACCCTTGAGGAATTGAATCATGGCCCAGTATCAACCCCCCCTGAGGGATTTCCAGTTCATCTATCATGAGTTGCTCGACCCGGCACGGCTGCAGGCTCTGCCGGGATGCGAGGAGTTCGATGGCGACCTGGTCAACGCGGTGCTGGAGGAAGCGGGTAAGTTCAGCTCCGAGGTGCTGTTCCCGCTGAACCGCAGCGGCGACGAGGAGGGCTGTCACTTCAATGAAGGTGAAGTGCGTACTCCGGCCGGTTTTAAAGAAGCCTATGATCAATACGTTGAGGCGGGTTGGACCGCTATCGCCTGTGATCCACGGGATGGAGGCCAGGGGCTGCCCAACGCCGTGACCCTTTTGGTGGAGGAGATGAACACCTCCAGCAACCTCTCCTTCACCATGTATCCCGGTCTCTCCCACGGTGCTTATAACGCCATCGAGGCGCATGGGGACGAGGCCCTGAAGCGTCTCTATCTGCCCAAGCTGGCTGCAGGCAGCTGGACCGGCACCATGTGTCTCACCGAGCCTCAAAGCGGTACCGACCTGGGTCTGGTACGCAGCAAGGCGGTGCCGCAGGAAGATGGTAGTTTCAAGCTGACCGGCACCAAGATCTTCATCAGCGCCGGTGACCACGACCTGACCGACAATATCATCCACCTGGTGCTGGCGCGCCTGCCCGACGCCCCGGCGGGGATCAAGGGTATCAGCCTGTTTGTTGTGCCCAAGCGTCTACCGGACGAGAACGGCGAGGCGGGTGAGTCCAACGGGGTCACCTGCGGCGCCATCGAGCACAAGATGGGGATCAAAGCCTCATCCACTTGCGTGTTGAACTTCGACGACGCCACCGGCTGGTTGCTCGGTCAACCCCATAAGGGGATGCGCGCCATGTTCACGATGATGAACACAGCGCGGCTCGGTGTCGGCGTACAGGGTGTCGGCATCGGCGAGGTCGCCTATCAGGGCGCCGTGGAATACGCCAGAGAGCGTCTGCAGGGACGCTCTTTGAAAGGGGCCAAATCACCCGATCGTCCGGCCGATTCACTGCTGGTGCATCCCGACGTGCGGCGAATGCTGCTGACCCAGCGCGCCTATGTCGAGGGAACCCGGGCCCTGGGGGTCTGGATCGCCAGTGAGATCGATGTCTATCAGCGCTCTACCGACAAGGCCGAGGTTCAGGCCGCAGAGGACCTGGTGGCGTTGCTGATTCCGGTGTTCAAAGCTTTTGGCACCGACATGGGCTTCGAGTGCGCCAATCTGGGCGTACAGGTTTATGGGGGGCATGGCTACATCCGTGAACAGGGTATGGAACAGTATGTGCGGGATGCCCGCATCACCCAGATCTACGAAGGAACCAATGGCATTCAGGCCCTTGATCTGGTGGGACGTAAACTCTCTGTCCACATGGGTCGCTATCTACGCGGCTTTTTCCATCCCGTGGCCGACTATATCGAAGCCCACCAACAGGATGAGCAGCTGGCGGAGTTCATTCAGCCGCTGGCCAAGACCTTCGGTCGTCTACAGCGGGCCAGTGCCTGGATCGCTCAGTCTGGTTTGAGCAATCCCGATGAGGCGGGCGCCGCGGCCACAGACTATCTGCGACTGTTCGGACTCACAGCGCTGGCTTACCTGTGGACGCGCATGGCGGAGATCGCCCTGGCGAACCTGGATGGGGAAGAGCGTCGTTTCTACCAGGCCAAGGTCGACACAGCGCGCTTCTTCATGCAGCGCCTGCTGCCCCAGAACAGTGGACTCTTCAGTGCAATTCTTGCGGGCGGTGGAACGATCATGGCGTTTGATGATGAAGCCTTTTAAACACCCGAGGAGGGGTTGCATGGCGTTTGCTTTCCGTCTTGTGCCGGGAGCGCAGAGTTGAACCTGATTTTCCGTTTTCTGTGGGTATTCGTTTCCGCCTTACGGAAGCCGCGTATTGGCCTGCTGGATAGCTCGGTACGGAGTTTCAAGGTGCTACCGACGGACCTGGACATCAATCTGCACATGACCAATGCGCGCTATCTCAGCATCATGGATCTGGGGCGCACAGACCTGCTCATACGCAGTGGCATGTTGGGGCTGGTGAAACGGGAGCACTGGTTGCCGGTGACGGGAAGCATCGACATCAAGTTCCGTCGCCAGTTAAACCCCTTTCAGAGCTACGACCTGATAACCCGGCTGCTTTGCTGGGATGAGAAGTGGCTCTATCTGGAACAGCGCTTTGAAAGCGCGGAGGGCGTGCACGCCGTCACCACGGTGCGGGGGCTGTTCCGTGGTCGTGGCGGATCGGTACCGTCGCGGGTATTGCTGGATCGGATGGGCTATCAGGGAGAGTCGCCACCCTTTCCAACGCAGGTGCTCTGTTTATTGGCTTGGGAAGAGGCTGGGAAGCGAATCAGTTCTCCAGCCTGAATTAAGCGGAAGCTATATCCGCGGGTTGGGCTGTGCGGTAGCTAAGCCCAATAGATAACGACACAGGGTTGGGTTTGGCTGCTTAGTCAAAGCCATGCTTTTGTGCCACCTATGAACGATTGGATTACTACCGAAGATCTCGACGAAGGAGATACCTGATGACCACCCTGCAGGGTAAAACCCTCTTCATCACCGGGGCGACCCGTGGCATCGGCTTGGCCATCGCCCAGCGCGCCGCCAGGGACGGTGCCAATGTCGCCATTGCCGCCAAGACAGATAAACCTCATCCCCAACTGCCGGGCACGCTTGACTCGGCCGCAGCCGCCATCGAACAGGCGGGAGGGACGGCGTTGGCGGTGAAGACCGATATCCGTGACGATACCCAGATCGCCGAGGCGGTGGAGCAGACGGTAGAGCGCTTTGGCGGCATCGATATTCTTGTCAACAATGCCAGCGCCATCAATCTCACCGGCACGCTGGAGACACCGATGAAACGCTTTGACCTGATGCACCAGGTCAACGCCCGCGGTACCTTTGCCGTCTCCCAGGCCTGCTTGCCTTATCTGTTGCGGGCCGACAATCCCCACATACTCAATCTCTCGCCGCCCCTCTCCATGGACCCCAAATGGTTCAAGGATCACTGCGCCTACACCATGGCCAAGTACGGCATGAGCCTTTGCGTGCTGGGTATGGCGGAGGAGTTCCGCAGTCAAGGCGTGGCGATCAATGCGCTGTGGCCGCGTAGCGTGATCTATACCGCGGCCATCGCCATGCTGGAGGGGCTGGTCAAGCCTGAAAACTGTCGCACCAGCGAGATCGTCGCCGATGCCGCCCATGTCATTCTGACCCGCGACAGTCGCACATGCAGTGGCCGTTTCTTCATCGACGAAGAGGTGCTGCGGGAGGAAGGGATGGTCGATTTCAGCCGTTATGCAGTGGACCCCGAAGGGCGCCTGCTGCCGGATCTTTTCTTGGACTGATAGGGTGAGCCGATGCAAAGTCGTGATCTGATGCGGGCGCAGGAGAGCCGACCCGATGCAGCTGGCATGACGCCTCACTTTATTGCCTCAGAAGAGGCTGTTACCCTGGGAGGGTTGTTTCAACAGCGTGTGGCCCGATCCGCCGACACGGTAGGTTTTCGATATTATGATTTCGACAAGGATGTTTGGCGGGATCTGACCTGGTCGCAGATGGCCAATAAGGCGGCGTGCTGGCAGGATGCCATGTTGGCGGACGGCCTGGCGCCCGGCGAGCGGGTTGCGGTGATGATGCGCAACTGCTGCGAATGGGTCATGTTCGATCAGGCCGCGTTGGCATTGGGATTGGTCACAGTCCCGATCTACGCGGATGATCGCGGCGGTAATGTAGCCTATATCGCCCGAGACTCGGGAAGTCGTCTGCTGGTGATCGGCGGTCAAGAGGAGTGGGAGCGCATCGAGGAGGTGTTGCAGGAGATGCCGGATGTTCAGCGCATCGTCTGTGTAAAGCCGTTGCAGGGGGAAATCAATGATCCGCGGGTGACTGACCTGGCGGATTGGCTGCCCGAACAGGGTGGGCCCCTGCAAGTCTCGAAGGCCAAAGGCGACGATCTGGCCTCGATCGTCTATACATCGGGAACCACAGGTTTTCCCAAGGGTGTGATGTTGAGCCATGGGAATATGCTGAGCAATGCGGAAGCGGCGGCGCGGCGGGTCGACCTCGGCGAGACCGACATCATCCTCTCTTTTCTACCCCTATCTCATACCCTGGAACGCACAGTCGGGTACTACTTCTCGGTCATGGTGGGCATGACGATCGCCTATGCGCGTTCGACAGCTTTGCTGGCAGAGGATTTATTGAGCATCCGCCCCACGGCCCTGGTCAGCGTGCCGCGCATCTACGAGCGTGTCTACGCCAAGGTAATGGCCGGCCTGGAGCAGAAAGGCAGCGTGGCCAAGCGGTTGTTCGAACTCGCTGTAGATGTCGGCTGGAAGCGCTTCCTCTATCAACAGGGACGTGAAAACTGGGGGGTGACACTGCTCTTGTGGCCGTTGCTGGAAAGATTGGTGGCCAGCAAGATCAACGACAGGCTGGGAGGACGCCTGCGTGTGGCCGTAAGCGGCGGAGCGGCGTTGGTGCCGAAGATATCTCGTGCCTTTATCGGTCTTGGTGTGCCAATACTGCAGGGCTATGGACTGACAGAAAGTTCGCCGATCATCGCCTGCAACCTGCCGCATGACAACCTGCCTGAAAGTGTGGGTCGAGCGGTCGATGGCGTCGAAGTGAAAATCGGCGCTCATGAAGAGCTATTGGCCCGAGGCCCGAACATCATGTTGGGGTATTGGAACAACCGTGAGGCCAGCGGCCGGGTCGTGGATGAAGAAGGTTGGCTGCACTCTGGCGACAAAGCACGCATCGACGGTGAGGGGCATATTTATATCACCGGCCGTATCAAGGAGATCATTGTTCTGAGCAATGGGGAGAAGGTTTCGCCAACGGATATGGAGATGGCCATTACCATGGACCCGTTGATCGAACAGGTGATGGTGGTGGGCGAGCAGAAGCCATACCTCTCCGCCATTTGTATTCTGGATCCCGAGTATTGGCAGGAGTTTGCCACTTCCATCGGCGTAGACCCGCAGCAATCCAATGTGCTGCAGAGGCCCGAGGTCGAGACCGCGGTGTTGGCGAGGATCGCCGAACAGGTCAAGATGTTTCCCGGTTATGCCCGCATCCTACGGATCCACCTCAGTTTCGAACCCTGGTCTGTGGAGAACGGTCTGATGACCCCGACTTTGAAGTTGAAGCGCTCCAAGGTAATGGAGACGCTGGCTGAACCGGTTGCAAAACTCTATGCGGGCCATTAGCCCGTTTTTTTTTGGAGAGCGAAAAAAAGTGATCACGGGTGCGGCATAGCCGCATCCTACCGGGTTATTTGATTTGTTCGGGTGTCGTGTTTGCGCGATCTTCGCCGTGAATTGAGCGCGACACTCGTACAGTTTTTCCGACCAAGGGGATCTGGGTCGGGTCGAGCCATAGGCTGTCGCAACGGGAGAGGTCTGATGAACGCGGCACCTATTGGCAACGAGCGGTCGTCCGGTGTATCGGATGGCCGTGTTGGTCAATGTTTGGGAGACGGTTATATGAAGCAGAAAAAGCCAATTCAAGTCATGCTGTCACTGACAGCTATCGCAGCGGCAATTGGTGTTGTCGGGGGGGCCAATGCATCGGGTTTTGCTTTGGTCGAACAGAGCGTCAAGCAGGCTGGCAGCGCTATTTCAGGGGGGGCTGCGTCGGCGGAAGACGCTTCCACCATCTTTTTCAATCCAGCGGGGATGACACGCCTGCGGGGAAGCCAGGTATCAGCCGGGGGGCATTACATCGCGCCATCCTCGAAGTTCTCTGGCAGCGCTACCACCAATCCTCTGCTGGGCGGTGCGTCTATCAGTGGCGGCAATGGCGGTGATGCCGGTTCCGGCGCGCTTGTTCCCAGTTTCTACTATTCCCATGAGCTCAATGATCACTTATGGGTCGGTCTGGGTATCGGCGCACCGTTTGGATTAGCGACGGAATATGATAGTGGCTGGGTGGGGAGATACCACGCCATCAAATCGGAAGTGGCGACAATCAACTTCAATCCCTCCGTGGCCTATAAAGTGAACGATCAGCTCTCTCTCGGGGCGGGTCTCAATATTATGCGCGCCACTGCCGAACTCTCCAATGCGGTGGACTACAGCGCCGTCTGTCTCAGCCAGCAACCGCCAGCGGTTTGTGGGGCTTTGGGACTGGCCACGCCGGGGACCGCATCCAGTGATGGCAAAATCACCGTGGAGGGCGACGATTGGGGTTACGGATTCAATCTGGGATTGCTCTATGAAGTGACTCCGGATACGCGAATCGGAGCCGCCTACCGCTCGAAGGTCAAGCAGAAGCTGGAGGGTACGGCGGATTTCGAAGGTCCCGCCGGGATTGCGCTGCCTGCGGCGTTCACTGCGGTGCTGGCGGACACTGACGCCACCGCGGCGGTCGATCTACCGGCAAGTCTGTCGCTGAGTCTGACTACGCGCGTGGCGCCCAAGTGGGATCTCATGGCGGATTTGACCTGGACCCAGTGGAGCAGCTTTGAGGAACTCCGCATCGAATTCGCCAACCCCCTGAAGTCCGATAGCGTGCAACCCGAGAATTGGGACGACACCTATAAGATCTCACTGGGCTTTAACTACCAGCACAATGCGCAGTGGACCTGGCGCGGTGGCATCGCCTACGATCAGACGCCAATTCCCAGTGCCACAGAAAGGACGCCGAGAATACCCGGCAACGACAGAAAGTGGATTGCTGCTGGCTTCTCCTACGCGGCTTCCCCTGCGTTGACGGCCGATTTTGCCCTGGCCCATCTTTTTGTCAGCGATACCGCCATCGAGGCAACGGATACTGCGTTTGGACATAACCTGTCCGGCACCTATGAGTCGGATGTCAACATTCTTTCCGCTCAGGTCAACTGGAAGTTCTGAACGTAAAAAAATAGGGTGCGGTTTTGCCGCACCCTTCCTATCGCTATTTTCCCCAGTCCGATTCAGCCAGTTTTCATCACCTAATGACGTTGCAAATGCAACATTATTGGGCTATATAGGGCATATATAGCAGTCTTTGGGCGATGCCATGAATACTCAAACCCTTATCAAGCCCGATGAATCGGTGACACTGACCAAGGCACTGATCAATGCCGGAAGGGCGTTGGGCCTCACTCAGGAGGCACTGGGCCAGGTGATAGGCCGCGATCGCACGGCGTTTCATCGTGCCGGCATTGACCCGCAGAGCAAGGCGGGGGAGCTGGCGCTGCTGGTGATCCGACTCTATCGCAGTCTCTATGTTCTGGTGGGGGGTAAACCGGCGGATCTGAGGCATTGGATGCACACCCCCAATCGACATACTGGCGGAGTGCCGGCCGACCAGGCGAAAACCATACCGGGCCTGATACGCCTGGTCGAATATCTGGATGCGATGCGCGGCAAGATTTAATGGAAATATGGAGAGCCTGCAGGGAGGCGGTTGTCCCGAGCCGACACGAGGGTGAGCTGTTGCGAATGGTGGAGAGCCAGGAGCAAGTCGCCACCCGTGAACTGGTCGATGATCTGGCCGAGCAGGCCCTACTGGAACAGTTGTTGGAGGGTAGCAAGCCACCCCTCCCGGCTGAAGCAGCGCGCTTGGATTACCTGCTTGCCTCCCCTTTTCGCTATCCACCGCTGAATTATGGTTCGCGCTTCGGCACCCGTTTCGAGCCCAGTCTCTTCTATGGCGCGCTGGATTTGGCAGCGGTACTGGCGGAGATGGCCTACTATCGGCTGGTGTTCTGGTCGGGCATGATTGAACCCCCGCCCGCCGGCTGTCTGAGTACCGAGCACACGCTGTTTGCCGCCCGATACGTCTCAGACCGGGGCATGAGCCTGCACTTGGCGCCATGCGATGAACATAGAGAGCGGTTGACCAATCCCAAGAGCTACCGGGAGACACAACAGCTCGGCAGTGAGATGCGGGCGGCAGGCGTCGAGCTGTTTATCTATCGTTCAGCCAGGGATCCTGAAGGCGGTCTCAACATCGGCCTGTTCAATGCCGACCCCTTTACCCTGCCGGGCCCGCTCTGGAAGCAGGCCTGGTTGTGCGACACGCGGGAAGAGACGGTGTCCTTTTACAGCAAGTCCAGAGGTATGTTTGTCTATCAGCGTGAACTATTCCTGGTGGGCGGGGAATTGCCTGCGCCACCGGATTGAGATCAAGAGCGCGGTTACAGGTAGGAAAAAAGGAGGCGCCAAACCTCCTTTGATTTTTGTCAGTCTGGAAAAGCGACGGATCAGTTTAAATCGCTCACCAGCGATGCCTTGACAGGGGTGGGCAGCTCATCGACCTGATAGTGATAGTTGGGATGATCGATCCCGGCAGTCAGTTTGGCTCCACCCTTGAGCGCATCGATCATCTCCCTGCTGAGCTCGAAGCGCATAAAGTGGACTGACGAGGTCTTCTCTTCCGTGCTGCGATCCAGGTCCTCGTTGGCGATGGGACGCACCTTGTCGAAGCCCTCCACCTGTACCCAGATATGTGTCTCGATGCCGACCAAGCGACCCAGCGCCAGCTTACGTTCCTCCGCATCGTCATACTCCATCATGAAGGTGGCCTTCCAGTTCATACCGTCAGGAATCAGTGGATTGTAGACATCGAGCTCGTCCTGGATACCGTCAGGCTCGAAGATTCGCTCAATGCGCAGCATCTCCTGGATCTGGTACTGCATGGTTAGCTCGTCTTCGAAATAGAGGGCGGCGTGAGGACCTATCGGCAGGCGACGCTGCCTTTTGTGCTCAATCACTTTGGCACGGAATTCCGGTCGGATGCGCGCGTACTCTTCCAGGCCGTAGAGGTCTTCGTGGGACAGATGGGTCATGAGCATCTCCTGCATATCATTCAATCGTGCGCAATAGTTTTATCGGTAAAGAGATAGTCTTTAAGCTCGTGCTCGAAGGCCGGGTCACGACGCCGTATCCACTCCAGCACCATGGCGGCGTGCTCCTTCTCCTCATCCCGATTGTGGGCCAGGATGGCACGCAATCCCGGATCGCTGCAGGCATCCACTCGCTGGTTGTACCAGTCGACCGCTTCCAGCTCCTCCATCAGGGAGACGATGGCGCGATGCATATCGCGGGTTTCACTGCTGAGTTGCTCGACTGGCTCGTGATAACCTTCATTTGCCATTTTTCTACCTCTCGAATTTAGATGTCGTAAGCCTTGCGGAGCAAGCTGATCGGATGTTCGGGGGTGCGACCGTCACGCAGTCCGTTTTCAATGTGGTGGCCTGCCATCGGGCAGTCGCTGCCGTAGTGGTCCGCGTCGGCGTCCTTGACCCGGTTGACCACCGGCTTGCCGATTTTCATGGCGTGCTCGTGGAACTCACTCTTCACTGCATAGGTACCGTCGTGGCCTGAACAGCGTTCAATCGCCGTTACTTCGGTGCCGGGAATCAGCGACAATAGCTCCTTGGTTTTAGCGCCCACGTTCTGTACCCGCTGATGGCATGCGGCATGATAGGCGACTTTGCCGAGGCCCTGTTTGAAGTCGGTCTTCAGCAGTCCCTCCCTATGCCGCAGCATGAGGTATTCAAAGATGTCGAATATCGCCTCTGAGACTTTCTTCACTTCAGGTTCGTCAGGGAACATCAGCGGCAGTTCCTGTTTGAACATCAGGGCGCAGGAGGGTATCGGGGCGACGATGTCCCAACCTGCGTCGACCAGCCTGGCCAGCTGGGGGATGTTGGCGTTTTTGGCCGCCTCGACAGCCTCCAGGTTACCCAGCTCAAGCTTGGGCATGCCGCAGCACTGCTCCTTGTCGGCGATGGTGACCGGGATGTCGTTGTGCTCGAACACGGCGACCAGATCCTCGCCCACCAGGGGTTCGTTGTAGTTGCCGTAGCAGGTGGTGAACAGGGCCACCTTGCCCTTGGTGCGGCCGGCGGGCAAGCCCTCGGCGTTACGATGTTTTTTTTCGGCCAGCCGCTTGCGTAGCGGCTTGCTGTGGAATTCGGGGAGTTTGGCTTGTGGATGCACCCCCAGCGTATGGTCGAGGATCTCGCGGAAGTTTTTCGCCTTGTTGAAGGTGTTGACCATGCCGGAAACCACCGGGATGCCTGCCAGCTTGCCGAGATTGTCGGTACTGGTCAGTAAGCGATCGCGCAGTTTGACGTCGCCCTTCTTATATTTCACCGCCTTGGCGCGCAACATCAGATGGGGGAAGTCAATATTCCAATCATGCGGTGGCACGTAGGGGCACTTGGTCATGTAGCAGAGGTCGCACAGATAACAGTGGTCGACCACCTGCCAGTAATCCCGCTTGTCAACGCCGTCGACTTCCATGGTCTCGGACTCATCGACCAGGTCGAACAGAGTGGGAAAGCTCTGGCAGAGGCTGACACAGCGCCGACAGCCGTGGCACAGGTCGAACACCCGCTCCATCTCGGCTAAGACCTTCTCCTGATCGTAGTAGTCGGGATTTTTCCAGTTGATCGGATGGCGGGTGGGGGCATCCAGATTGCCTTCGCGTTGTCCTGTCGATCCTGCCATTGTTGTAAGCTCCGATAAATTCAAGCAGGCGGCCCGAAGGCCACCCTGTTAAACGGCTTGGATCTGGTGATTATTCCATCTCGTTCAGTGCTTTCTGATAGCGGTTGGCGTGAGAACGCTCAGCCTTGGCCAGGGTCTCAAACCAGTCGGCCACTTCGTCGAAGCCTTCTTCCCGGGCGGTTTTGGCCATGCCCGGGTACATGTCGGTGTACTCGTGGGTCTCGCCGGCGACAGCGGTTTTCAGGTTGTCGGCGGTGGGGCCGAAGGGCATGCCGGTGGCGGGATCACCGCACTGCTCCAGGTACTCCAGATGGCCGTGGGCGTGACCGGTTTCGCCTTCCGCGGTGGAGCGGAACAGCGCGGCGACATCGTTATAACCTTCGACATCGGCCTTGGCGGCGAAATAGAGATAACGGCGGTTGGCCTGGGATTCGCCGGCAAATGCGTCTTTCAGGTTCTGCTCAGTATTACTACCTTTGAGTTCCATGTCTTGGTCTCCGATTAGGGTTTTTCTGTGGATAAAAAAACGTCGAACCTCTGGGCTCTTCGTGGACATTAGAATAGTTCTAAAACTGATCGGAAGCTAATGGTTGTTTCAATGATCTTGATAGGTAACGTCTAATATTCAGAGCTTGTCTCGCTATGCGGGTAAGAGAGTAGCTTAACATTAATGGCGCAGGAATTAATTTCGGCTGACTGTTTGGCTATTGTGCTCTATGGGACTGCCTTACTATACTTTTGAAATGAACCATACTGGCGAAAATCAAGAATTGTCACCCCAGGAGGCCGTTACGATGCTGGCTGAACGGGGTATATTCGTAACAGCTCAGCGTCGGCTCATCGCCCAGACCCTGTTTGCGCGCAACCAGCACCTCACGCCGGAGCAGTTGTACGAGCAGGTCAAACGCAGCGGCGCCCGCGTCTCCAAGGCCACTGTCTACAATACCCTCGGCCTGTTCGCAGAAAAGGGACTGGTGCGCGAGATTCATGTTAGTAATTCGAAAACCTTCTACGACTCCAACACCAGTCGCCACCACCACTTCTACAACGTCGATACCGGCGATCTGATCGATATGAAAGAACGTCTGGTCCCCCTCTTCCTGCATACCGATCTTCCCGACGGGACCGTCATGGAGATGGCCGATCTGGTAGTCCGGGTGAAAAACCAGGATCGTTAATCAAAACCGGCTTTCTGACGGGAAACACTAAGATTGATCTGTATCATTGTTTTAGAATTATTCTAAATCTAACTTATACCCTACCACTTTGAGGGTATTCCTGGGCTGATTGTGGCCATCAATGGATCAGCCTTCTCCCGTGGTAACTCAAATAACCGCATAGATTTAATAGCAACGTCTCCCGGACAACGGGATTTCTTCGACACACGCAGTCCGTACTGGTTTTTGGGGATTGTTTCACCAGGTCGAATAACGAAAGGATATGAATATGAAACTAAAATTGATCATAATTTCTCTCGCGATGCTGTGCACCAGTGCTGTGATGGCATCGAAAGAGCCCATCCAGCCCATCCAGCCGGTGCAAAATATCAATCTGGGTTTGGTGGAGCTGGGCAAGAAGCTCTACTTCGATCCACGACTCTCCAAGTCGGGATTCATCTCATGTAACTCCTGCCACAACCTGAGCATGGGCGGTACCGACAATCTGAAGACCTCCATCGGCCACAATTGGAATCAAGGCCCTATCAATGCGCCTACCGTGCTTAACTCCAGCCTCAATCTAGCCCAGTTCTGGGATGGACGCGCGGCTGATCTGAAGGCTCAGGCCGGCGGCCCTATCGCCAATCCGGGCGAGATGGCCTTTACTCATACCCTGGCGATTAGTTTGCTGGAGTCGATTCCCGAATATGTGTTGGAGTTCAAGCAGGTGTTCGGTACCGATAAGATCACCATCGACGAGGTGACTAACGCGATCGCCGAGTTCGAAAAGACTCTGGTAACACCTAACGCCCCCTTCGACAAGTGGCTGTTGGGTGATAAGGATGCCCTCAACGCGCAGGAGTTGGCCGGCTACAAGCTGTTCAAGGAGAGTGGCTGTGTCACCTGCCATAATGGTGAAGCCATTGGAGGCAACTCGTTTCAGAAAATGGGCGTCATGGAACCCTACCAGGCAAAGAGTCCGGCCGAGGGCTTGAGTGCCGTCACGGGTAAGGATGCCGATCGCTTCAAGTTTAAAGTGCCGACCTTGCGCAATGTAGAGATGACCTACCCCTATTTCCACGACGGCGAGGCGGAGACCCTGACCGAAGCAGTGGACGTAATGGGTCGACTGCAGCTCGGTAAGAAGTTCTCAGCGGCAGAGAATGCGCAGATCGTGGCCTTTCTCAAGAGTCTGACCGGTGACCAGCCGGCGTTCCAGTTGCCGATCCTGCCCCCGTCAACCGACAAGACTGCGCCGCCGAAGCCCTTCGATTGATCGATTGAAAAAAGCAGGTCCTGGCTCGCTTGCCGCCGCCGGTGGATGAATGTTTCATTCGCCGGCGGCAGAACCGAGCCTATTCAGCCGCTGGCTTAATTGTTCGATGAGCGTGAAGCTATCGAGGTTTAAGGAACCACGGAGAACAAGTCAGGGACGAGCAGCTTGTTAAGCAAAATGCGCCGATTTACGTATTGATCAGAGGCTCCGGAGTTCGCAGGCGCCTCAAGTAGGCGTCAACCAAAAAACTTCTTAAGTGAGCGCTTTATGAGGCCATGCTTCTTCTGGCCGCGCAGTGATGCTGTGACGGCAGGTACATAGGCGGCGTCATCGTTGAGGATGTGACTGAAAAGCCAACGGGATAGCAGTCCGTGGAGTTCGTCCGTGACATCATCGCCACTATCGAAGCGCTGCTTGTACTCGCTGACCCGCTTGATGAAAAGCTCGTGCACGCGTTTATGGGGCCGAACGAATTCGTAGCCGGCGTCCTCGATCAGTGTCTCCTCGAAGCCGAAGTGGGAGATCGTGTAATCGACGGTGTCTTCGATGACCTTGGAGATGAGCGCTAGGTTTTTGCTGCGTTTGGCATCATCGAGTTGATTGATGTAGCTGACTATCTGCTTGTGCTGTCCATCGATGACATCAATGCCAGTATCCAGATCCTTTGTCCACTTCAGGTAAGCCATTCATATCCTCTAAACATTATGTTCGTTTAATTGAGCGTGCTCGTCAGGATCAGTAATTTCCCAACTGATTGGGCATCCCTGTACCTCAAACTGAAATATTCCTCAAACCCACACTTCATGCAGTGTTAAGTTTTCCGACAGGATTAAGGTTGGATGTTCTGTGGAAAATCATACTTAATTTGATGTATAGAACCAAATATGTCTGCCCCATTCATTGTGCCTAAGTCACACCTGCAAAGCATGTTTATTAATGACGATGGTGCTACAAAGATCGAATCAAAGCAGCGCGGCATAACGGGCCGCCCCCAACAGGGCGGCCTTGTCGTTGAGAATGACGCGCACCGGCATTGCCTCCATCAATGGGCGCATGCGCCCCTTGTTAAAAAACGCCTGCAGGAAGCCGCCTGCCTTCAAGTGGGGAAGGATGCGGGGTGCGATGCCGCCACCCAGGTAGACGCCGCCGCTCGCCATCAGTTTTAAGGCGTGGTTGCCGGCTTCACGACCATACAGTTCGATGAACAGAGCGAGCGCTTCGGCGCATATCGGATCACGCCCTGCAATGGCTGTCTCGGATATGGCGGGCGCAGCGCCTTGCTGTGTCATTTGTTCACGCAACCAATTTGGTATGCTGCTTTGACGGTAGCTGGTGAGGAAATGGTAGATGTTCTCCAGCCCAGGCCCGGAGACCACCCGCTCCCAGCTCACATGCCCGTGCCGGTCGGCCAGCCACTCCAGTAGTTCGTACTCCAGCAGATTGCTTGGACTGAAGTCGGCATGACCCCCTTCGGAGGAGAAGGGGCGATAGCTGCCGCCGTACCAATGGAGGCCCGCCTCGCCGAGTCCGGTTCCGGCGGAGATGATAGATCTGTTGCCCTTCGTCTGTTGGCGCCCAGGGTTGAGGAGAAAGAAATCGCTCTCCTCGAGCGCGTCGATGCCCCAGGCATTGGCCTCCAGATCGTTCAGCAATGCGACCTTTTCAAAGCCGAACTGCTCCAGGATCTCCCTGGACGAGACTCGCCAGGGGAGATTGGTCGTATTGCAGGCCTGATCGATCACCGGCCCGGCGAGGCCAATGCAGGCCTTGTCGATTTTGTGGGCTGGGAGCTGTTTCAAAAAGCGTGAAAGTATGCCGGATAGACTTTCTGCCGAGCTACTGGCGAAGGTCATCTCCCTGTGCAGGGTCAAACCCGAAGTGGTGTGGTGTTGATAGAGCGCCAGCCGGGTGTTTGTGCCGCCGATATCACCAGCCAGTATGTGCATGGAGCAAGCCTATTGAAAAGATCGGGTGTCTGATTCTAGCTATGATTCTAGCTGATCGCAGGGTAGCAGGAAACTCGATCCCATGTTGAGTGAGAATGGGGGAGAATGCGATGAAGCGGCTACAATATTTATGCGGAAACCTCAGCGCTCAGAGTTGATTGCAGGCATTCTTGAAACCCCTATCAGGAAATTATGAGGACACCAGTGCCTACTGGGTCGAGTAAGCGAATTCATCTGCGGTGAAAAATGCTCTGTTGGTCTGCCGGGTATTTAATCACTGAAGGCTCTATTGCAACACATTGAGGCTAATAGAGATGTCCGAGCATCCAAAACAAAGTAAGTCACAGGTGATGGACGGCATGGACTCGCTTCATCTCTTTTTAGAGAGTCTGGATCTGATCAACAGGGCCATACAGGGAACCTCTGATCCGGATAAGATGATGCGCGATGTCCTTGATAGCGTTCTCGATATTTTTCACTGTGATCGCGCCTATCTCCTCTATCCATGCGACCCTCAGGCCCGGGCTTGGCGTTTGCCAATGGAAAGGGTTCGGCCTGAATGTCCTGGGGTATTCGATTCCACCAGATCGATACCCATGGAGGAAGCCGTTTCACATATGTTGCAACGAATTCTCGATAGCGAGGGTCCTGTGATCTATGGCGGGGGAAACGAGCATGTTCTCGAGGGCGTATGGACGGAACAGTCCGATATACGAGCTCATATGGCGATGGCCCTCTATCCGAAGGGGGATATCCCCTGGTTGTTTGGTATTCATCAATGTTCGTGTGAGCGGGTCTGGACGAAGGCGGATAGCCTGTTATTCACGGAGATCGGCAGACGCGTGGAAGCTGGCCTGTCGCTGTCGAAGTCATTTCAGGTCCTGGCAGAGAGCGAGTCTAACTTCAGCAGAATCGTGAATCTGGCCAATGAGGGGATCTGGGTGCTTGACGCTGAAGGCAGGACGACATTTACCAACGCCAAGATGACAGAAATGCTTGGCTACACCACCGCCGAGATGTGGGGTCGACCGGTGACTGATTTCATGTTTGAGGAAGACATCCCTGATTATCTGAAAAAATTTAAATCGAAATTCAAGACTGTTTCGGAACCCTATGAACGCAGGTACCGACGCAAGAGTGGCGAGGTGCTTTGGGCGCTGGTTTCAGCGACCGGGATTCTTGACGATAAGGAGCAGTTTGTAAGCGGTTTCGCCATGCTGAGCGATATCACGGAAAAGAGGTTGGCGGAAGAGGCACTGCGACGCCTTAATGACGAACTTGAGACGCGGGTGAATGAGCGAACAATGGAGCTGCGAGCCTCCCACGCCGAACTGGAGGCGGCCTACCGGGAGCTCAAGTTGGCGCATGCAAACATTCTGCAACAGGAGAAGATGGCATCCATCGGTCAGCTGGCGCAAGGTATTGCGCATGAGATCAATACGCCAGCGCAGACCGTTCGGAACAACATCGAGTTTGCTGGTGAAGCACTAGAAGAGCTGATGGATTGTGCGCAGGCTTGTAGCGCTGTGGTATCGAAGGTGAACCGTGGGGAAGGGGCCATGGACAGCTTGGGAGCGCTGGTGAAGCGGTTCGAAGAGATGGACCTCGACTACATCAATGAGGAACTGCCGCGAGCCCTGCTGGATTCGGCTGAAGGCATGGCGCGGATAGCCGAAATCGTTGGCGCCATGAAGGAGTTCGCCCAGCCCAGCGAAGGGGATTTGAAGCCGGTCGATCTGCTCCATCTCATCGAAATCACCGTGAATGTATCCAGCAATACCTGGAAGACGGTAGCCGATCTTGAGGTTGTGCCGGATACAGAGAAACTGGTGGTGGCGGGTCTAAGCGATGAGCTCGGACAGGTATTGCTCAATCTGATATTGAATGCCGCCGATGCGATTGCGGAAAAGGTCCAGGACGGACTGGGTAAAATCACCATCCGGACTCGCGCTTCAGAAAGTTGGGCAGAGATAGAGATCGAGGATAACGGTTGCGGCATTGCACCGGATCTGCAGCAGAAAATCTTTGAACCCTTTTTTACCACCAAGCCGGTGGGCCGTGGTTCGGGGCAGGGTTTGGCCATCGCATACCATATTGTCAAAGATAAGCATGGCGGGGAGCTCTTGGTGGATTCAGCGCCGGATCAAGGCAGTCGCTTTATCGTTCGTTTGCCCCGTGCCGGAAACGGATAGTTTCCGGGGCAGGGAATCTTACCGGGCGAGTGCGCTGAAGATCCTGTCCGGCCGGGCGGTACGGCGCCGATTCGGTTATCATTCCACTATGGATGTCTCTCCGATTCTCGACCCCCTTAACGACGCCCAGCGCGAAGCGGTGACCGCCCCGGTCGGCAGCATGCTGGTGTTGGCCGGCGCCGGCAGCGGCAAGACCCGTGTGCTGGTGCACCGTATCGCCTGGCTGTTGGCAGTGGAGCACGCCTCGCCCTGGTCGGTGATGGCGGTGACCTTCACCAACAAGGCGGCACGGGAGATGCGCACTCGCATCGAGGAGTTGCTGGGCCAGCCCCTGGGGGGCATGTGGGTAGGCACATTTCACGGACTCGCCCACCGACTGTTGCGCGCCCATTGGAAGGAGGCGGGACTGCCGCAGGGTTTCCAGATTCTCGATTCGGACGACCAGTTTCGCCTTATCAAGCGGTTGCTCAAGAGCCTCGACCTGGATGATGCCCGATGGCCACCGCGTCAGATCCAGTGGTTTATCAATGGTAAGAAGGATGAGGGGTTACGCCCCCAACACCTGGATGACGGGGGCGATCCCTACCAGCGGCAGATGATTCGCCTGTATGCTGAATACCAGGCGGCCTGTGAGCGGGGAGGCATGGTCGATTTCGCCGAACTGCTACTGCGCGCCCATGAGCTGTGGCGGGACCGGCCAGATGTGCTGCAACACTACCGGGAGCGCTTTCATCACGTGCTGGTGGACGAGTTCCAGGACACCAACGCCATCCAGTACGCCTGGTTGCGATTGCTCTGCGGTAACCGCAACAATCTCTTCGTGGTGGGTGACGACGATCAGTCGATCTACGGCTGGCGCGGCGCCCGGGTGGAGAACATACAGAGCCTGCAGAGCCACTATCCTTCGACCACGCTGGTACGCCTGGAGCAGAACTACCGCTCCACCGGCAACATCCTCAACGCTGCCAATGCGCTGATCAACCACAACGCTTCGCGTCTGGGCAAGCAGCTGTGGACCGAGGATGGCGAGGGGGAACCGATCAACCTCTACGCCGCCTTCAACGAGATCGACGAGGCCCGCTTCGTAGTGGAGCGTATTCGACAGTATGTCGAAGAGGGGCACGCCCGGGCCGAGGCGGCGATTCTCTATCGCACCACAGCTCAGTCCCGGCTCTTCGAAGAGGCGCTGATCCAGGCGGCAATCCCCTATCGTGTCTATGGCGGTCTGCGCTTTTTTGAGCGAGCCGAGATCAAGGACGCCTTGGCCTATCTGCGTCTGCTCAGCAACCGGCATGACGACGGCGCCTTTGAGCGGGCGGTCAATACCCCGCCGCGGGGTGTCGGCGCCAAGACCCTCGATGCGGTACGCGCCCATGCACGGGACTTCGATTGCTCCCTCTGGCAGGCGACCGAAGCGCTGTTGCAGGGTGGCGCCATGCCCAAGCGGGCGGCCAGTGCGCTTCGCGATTTCATCGATTTGATGGAGGAGCTGGAGGTCGAGGCCCGCGAGCTGGAACTCTCGGAGAAGGTGCAGGAGATGCTCAACCTTAGCCGCCTGCCGGAGCATTTCGAAAAGGGGCGTGATGGAAAGGGGATCGATCGCAAGGAGAACCTGGAGGAGTTGGTCAACGCCACCCGTCAGTTTACTTATGAACAGGTGGACGAGGTGGAGATGGATGAGTTGTCCTCATTTCTCTCCCATGCGGCGTTGGAGGCGGGCGACACCCAGGGCGATCCTTACGAGGATTGTGTGCAGCTGATGACCCTTCACTCGGCCAAGGGGCTGGAGTTTCCAGTGGTCTTCCTGGTCGGGGTGGAAGAGGGTTTGTTTCCCCACAGCATGTCGTCCGATGACCCTGCCCGGCTGGAGGAGGAGCGTCGTCTCTGCTATGTGGGTATGACCCGTGCGATGCAGGTGCTTTATCTCTCCCATGCGGAGAGCCGACGTCTGCACGGCAGCGAGAACTACCCCCTGCCGTCACGGTTCATCCGCGAAATCCCCGCCGAGCTAATGCGTGAGGTACGCGCCGGTCCCTCGATCAGCCAGCCCCTCTATGGCGGCTCCCCCTACCACGACACTCAGGAACTGAGCGGCTTTAACCTGGGGCAACGGGTACGCCACGCCAAGTTCGGCGAAGGGGTGGTGCTCAACGCCGAGGGCCAGGGAGGCAGCGCCCGAGTGCAGGTCAATTTCGAAGAGGTTGGCAGCAAGTGGCTGGTGGTGGCCTATGCCAACCTCTCACCGGTGTGAGTTTTGATGTGGTAACGCAAGGGTCGCCATGAAGCGCGAAGCTCGCAAAGGATTTTCTTGCATTGAATTGTCATTATTGAGGCCATTGCGCTCTTTGGCGTGATCAATCAAACCTGATTTAGCGTAGGGCGCGGTTTGCCCCGCCGATAGACCATAGAGGATAGGATCGGCCGTAGGGTGAGGCCCTGCCCAGCAAAGATTGTCGATAATCAATGAGAACCGTAGCAGTAGAAGGAGTGATCCGTGAAACGTCGTGATTTCATCAAGAATATCGGTACCGGTGCCATCGCCGCCGGTGCGGGACTGGCCGGCATGACAGCGGCCGAGGCGAAGGCGAAGATCAAGTGGAAGATGGTTACCACCTGGCCGAAGAACTTTCCCGGCCTGGGCACCGGCGCCAACCGGCTGGCCGAAGCGATCAATGAGATGAGCGGTGGACGCATGCATGTGAAGGTCTATGGCGCCAAGGAACTGGTGCCGGCATTCGAAGTGTTCGATGCGGTTGAGCGCGGCACCGCGGAGATGGGTCACGGCGCCGCCTACTACTGGAAGGGTAAGAGTGAGACCGCCCAATTCTTCTCCACCGTGCCATTCGGCCTCACGGCCCAGGAGATGAACGGCTGGCTCTACTTCGGCGGTGGCCTGGAGATGTGGCGCGAACTCTACAAACCTTTCGGCCTGATTCCGGCTCCGGGCGGCAACACCGGCATGCAGATGGGCGGCTGGTTCAACAAAGAGATCAAAAGTGTCGAGGATCTGAAGGGGTTGAAGATGCGCATTCCCGGTCTCGGCGGTGAGGTCCTCAAGCGGGCTGGCGGCACTCCGGTCAACCTGCCGGGCGGGGAGCTTTTCACCTCTCTGCAGTCGGGGGCCATCGACGCCACCGAGTGGGTCAACCCCTATAACGATCTGGCCTTCGGCCTCTTCAAGGCGGCCAAATACTATTATTACCCCGGATTCCATGAGCCCGGCACCACTCTCGAGGCCCTCATCAACCAGCAGGCCTTCGAGGCGCTGTCCAAGGATCTACAGGCAATCGTACTTAGCGCCTGCAAGCTGGCCAATCAAGAGATGCTGGCCGAGTACACTGCACGCAACCCGGCAGCCCTGAAAACTCTGGTGGAGAAACACAAGGTCGATATCCGCAGTTACCCGGACGATGTGCTGGCGACCCTGCGCAAATACTCTAAAGAAGTGGTGGAGGAGTTGGCGGCCAAGGACGACTTCGCGCGCACGGTCTACGATTCCTACATGGAGTTCCTCAAGGGTTCGCGTCAGTGGGGTTCCATAGCCGACTTCGCCTATCTGCAAGCGCGTGACAAGACGTGATCGGCTTGAGTGCATAATGCAAAGGGCGCTTTACCACAAAGCATGCAATGCTGATTTTCGTTTGTAAGTCGTTGCGTGCTTTGCGCTTCTTTGGCTACATGGTGTTCTTGAGCATTCTCTGCCGATGGGCTCAGTGACAAGCTTGTGATGTTCCCTCCCCTCGCCCTCTATATTCACATCCCCTGGTGTGTACGTAAGTGCCCCTACTGTGACTTCAACTCCCATGCGGTGACGGGTGCGCTCGATGAAGCGGGGTATGTGGAAGCACTGCTGGCCGACCTGGCGATCGAGGCGCCAATGAGCGAAGGGCGCACGCTGCAGAGTATTTTTATTGGCGGTGGCACGCCCAGTCTCTTCAGCCCGGCCGCCATCGCCGGTCTGCTGCGGGGAGTGCGCGGCCAGCTGCCCTGGTCGGATGATATCGAGATCACCATGGAGGCCAACCCAGGGGCGGTGGAAGCGAGTCAGTTTCCCGCTCTGCGCGAGGCGGGGGTGAACCGCCTCTCCATCGGTGTGCAGAGTTTCCACGCCGAGAGCCTGCAGGCCCTGGGACGGATTCATGGTCCGAACGAGGCGGTACGAGCGGTGGAGCTGGCCCAGCGTGGCGGCTTCGAGCGCATCAATCTCGATCTGATGTTCGGTCTGCCGGTTCAGACAGCGGACCAGGCGCTGGAGGATGTGCGGATTGCCATCGGACTGAATACCGAGCACCTCTCCTACTATCAATTGACCCTTGAACCCAATACCCGCTTCCATCGTCACCCCCCCCGACTGCCGGACGAGGAAGAACTCTGGAGTATCCAGGAGGGTGGCCAGGCGCAGCTGGCGGAGGCGGGCTTCGCTCAGTACGAGGTCTCCGCCTTTTCACGGCCAGGCGGGGAGTGTCGGCATAACCTCAACTACTGGCGTTTCGGTGATTACATCGGTATTGGTGCCGGCGCTCACGGCAAGCTGACCGGCAAGGATTGGACGATTCAGCGTCGCTGGAAAAAGCGCCACCCAGCGGCCTATCTGAGCGGCGTAGCAGATGGGAGCTCCCTTCAAGGCAGCCGGCTGTTGACGCCGCAGGATCGGATCATCGAGTTCATGATGAACGCCCTGCGGCTGCGCAATGGGGTCGAATCCGAACTGTTTCAGGCGGCCACTGGGTTGAGTCTGGATATGGCCGCGGCAGCGATTCTTGAGGCGCGGCATCGGGGATTGCTGAGTGAAGATGAGAAAAAAATAGGCGCCACTCCGCTCGGGTTCAGATTTTTAACGGATCTTTTGTCGGTTTTTGAAGTTAAGAGGTAATTTTAAATTTATTTTGAAATATAGATCATAAAGTATTAAATTTATAAGAGTTGCTCTTATTGGGCGACCCTTTCATCACCACGGAGCAGTTGCATACTCTCGTCACTACTGGAAACGTGAGCTGCTTTGCAGGGATTGCGCTAGGTCTTAGGTGTCCTGATTTCCAGTTAGCCTCCATGGAGCACAATCCTGGAGACCATCCAAGCGGATGACTGATGCGGCTTAGAAAAAGAATTGTCCTCATCCTGGCTGGAATCTCCTGTGGCTATTTCCTGCTGCAGGGCTATCTCGACTACCGTCAGATTCAGCAAGATACCCAGGCGGTACTGCTGCGACAGGCACAAGTCATCCGAGGGGCACTGGCCTCCTCCTTCGATCCGGCAGGCAATGGAGAGAGGCTGCCAGCGGAAATCTCCCGCCTGGTGGACGGAGGAGTCAGTCTGGAGATCATTCGCCGTGGCATGCCCGGGGATAACGACAAAACCATCGATTCCGCGATGCGCTTTTTCGGCGCCAATCGGGAACCCCGGATTCGCCTCGTCCTGGTTGAGCCCCCTGTTGGCGATGGCTACTACCACTACATGGCCCCCATATCGCTGACGCACACGGATGGCGTTGCGTCGCTGTTGAGCATTCGGTTTCCGGCCACTCCAATCCAGTCTCATGCGGTGTCCGCTTTGCAACAGAGTCTACTGCTTCATGCTATCGGAACGCTGTTGCTGTTTCTGATCACCGCCTGGTTTGTCGATCGGGTCCTGTTGCGGCCGATCGGTCGGCTGCAACAGCGGGTCAGTGCACTGGCGGGCGAGGGTATGGGTCGGCACCCCCCGTTGACGCAAGAGCTTGAATTGGAGCAAGTGGGTCTGTGTTTCGAACAGATGGCTGACACTGTCAGGCAGCGGGAGCAAGCGCTGACACGTCAGAAAGGCCTCTATGCCGTTCTATCGCAAACCAACAGAAGCATTATCCGCGATGTGGAACCGCGTGTTTTGTTCGACCGTTTCTGTGAGATTGCGGTTAACTACGGAGATTTTGTCGCCGCATGGATCGGTGAAGTCGATCTGGCCGCGCGGGAGGTACGCCCGGTGGCCTGCTCGGAGCAGCGTGATCCGCAGCGAGAGTCTTCGGCGATTGCTCTGGCCGCGGATTCACCACTCGGCATGGCGGTTTTTGGTGGTTGTGCCGTCATCATCGATGAGATTGACTGGCGGCATGGCGACCTGGGCTGGTGCCGACCGGTGAAGCTGCAGATCGGGCAGTCGGCCGCGGTATTGCCGATCCTGCGTGAGGGGCAGGTGTTCGGATTGCTGACAGTCTATGCCGAGGCGCCTGGTTATTTCGATGAGATGGTGCGGGATCTGCTCGACGAGGTGGTTGGCGACATCGCCTTTGCCATCGAGAACCACGCCCACCGCCGGGCCCATCGGGCGGCGCATGAGCGGCTGGCCCATTCATCCCGCCATCAGGCCAAACTCAACCAGCAGATGCGTTTGTTGTTGGAATCGACGGGGGAAGGCATTTTCGGGGTCGATGAGAAGGGGTACTGCAGCTTCGTCAATCAGGCGGCTGCCTCGATGTTAGGTTATCGACAGGAGCAGCTGCTGCGCCAGCCAATCCACCGCATGATCCGCCTGCCGGAGCTGGCGCAACAGGCATTCGGCGCCGGGATGTCGCTACAGCGGGCTCCGCGCCGGGTCAAGGATGAGTCCTTCCGGCGTCAAGACGATACCCTCTTTCCGGTGGAGTACTCGACCCATCCCATGCTTGAAGGGGAGCAGTTGATGGGGTCGGTGACGGTGTTTCGTGACGTAACCGAGGCCCGTTCCCTGCTGCGTGAGATGCGCTTTCTCGCCAGCCACGACCCACTGACCCATTTGTTGAACCGTCACGCCTTCGATCAGCGCCTGCGTCAGGCATTCACCGATGCCAGGGACTACGCTCTCACCCACGTGCTCTTCTATATGGACTTGGACCAGTTCAAGCTGGTCAACGACACCTGCGGCCATGTGGCCGGCGATACCATGCTGCGCCACCTCTCCCACCAGTTACGCCAGGCGATCGGCGCTGATGGTGTGCTTGCCCGGCTGGGTGGCGACGAGTTCGGTCTGCTGCTCGAACGTTGCTCACTGGAGCGGAGCATGCGGGTGACGGAGCGCATCTTCGACGCGATCAAGCGGTTTCGTTTCTCCTGGGAAGGTCGTAATTTCTCCTGTGGGGTGAGCATCGGTATCGCCGAAATCAACCAGTTGACCGAAAACACCCACTCGGCACTGAGCGCGGCGGATACCGCCTGCTATGTGGCCAAAGACATGGGGCGTAATCGAGTACATGTCTATCGACCCTATGACGAGGAGATCACCCGGCAGCAGGGGCAGATGCGTTGGGTCAACCAGATCGAATCGGCGATAGAACAGGAGCGCTTTTGCCTGTTGCAACAGCCGATCCTCTCTATCGGTAGTCATGCCACAGGCGACAAACATGTGGAGGTGTTGCTGCGGATGCGTGACGAGGAGGGATGCGTTATCACTCCCGGTGCCTTTATCCCGGCCGCCGAACGCTACAATCTGATGGGGAGTCTGGATCGCTGGGTGATCCGCAACACTTTTGGTTGGCTCGCCACGCATCCGGAGCGGTTGCAGGAGCTGGGACTCTGCGCTATCAACCTGTCAGGACAGTCCCTCGGTGATAGTGCGTTCTATGAGTATATTCTGGAGCAGCTCAGGGAATACCGACTGCCGGCGGAGAAGATCTGCTTCGAGATTACCGAGACGGCGGTGGTCAGTCGGCTCGATCACGCCACCCGCTTCATCAGTCTGCTGAAGCGCCGCGGATTCCGTTTTGCACTGGACGATTTCGGCACCGGTATGTCCTCCTTTGCCTACCTCAAAAGCCTGCCGGTGGACTTTCTCAAGATCGATGGCAGTTTCGTCAAGAACATGCTCAACGATCCGGTTGATCATGCCATGGTGGAGTCGATCAACAGGATAGGTCACCTGATGGGTTTACAGACCGTCGCGGAGTATGTGGAGTCGGATCAGATCCTGCAACAGTTGATCGAGCTGGGGGTCGACTATGCGCAAGGTTTTGGGATTGTAAAACCGTCGCCACTGGCGGCGGCGGGCTCGGAACCGGTGAAGCTGGTCTGAGATAATCCCTGTTGCGGCATCGGCGGCCGATGAAGGCCACCGCTGTGTATGACGGGTGCTTGCTAACCCTATCCTAACCCTCGAGATGACACTGCTCGAAGAACGCCTCGAGCCCCACCTTTTCCGCATAGGCCTTGAGTAGCTTCGGCCGAGGTCCCTTCTCCTTTACCTCGAATACCCGATCGGGTGCGGTAGGCACATGGGTGTACTTGCCGGCAGGAATTTTAATGCTGAGACTGGGTTTCTTACCGCCAGTACGACGTTTCCTGGCGACGCTTTTCTTTTTGCCGGCCTGTTTCTTGGGTGTGGTCGCGAGTGAGCCTTTTTCACGTTCTATTTTGGCGAAGACTCGGCTGATTTGTACGTATTGACTGCGGAT
The DNA here is from genome assembly GCA_050294655.1 of Sedimenticolaceae bacterium. Taxonomy (GTDB): domain Bacteria; phylum Pseudomonadota; class Gammaproteobacteria; order Chromatiales; family Chromatiaceae; genus Thiodiazotropha. Next base: position 52,744 of record JBNKOL010000100.1, on the reverse strand, counting down.
ATAGGTCTCCAGATTGAGTCCGTTGTCCTTCAGCAGCTTATCGATCTGGCCTTGAACAGCAGCGAGAGCCTTCTCCTGCTGCTCGGCTTTTTTCTGCTCTTTTTCCAGACGCGCGATTTTTGCGCGCAGGCTATCTATTTCTCTTTTGATATTGGGCATGGTGTTCCAGCTAGTAGCTTGCAGATTAAAGCCTGTGATTCTAAGGCGGTTTTGGTGCCTGGAGCAATCGACTGAGGGTGACGTTTGAACAAAGACGGCTACCAGGCGCCCCTGATCGGAGAAACGCATCAAGGCAATAAGCACTTGACCCGATTGAATCAGACGATTTAGGTCCACAGGATGGTCTGTGGATAGCCGGGCGTGCCTCCAGCAATGACGACGGAGAAATGACGCCCATGAGAAAGGCGTTGTAACCTGCTGTTTATAGGTAAGTTAAGGCAAGCTGTTCTGGCTTAACTCAGTTATTTTAGGAATTATCATCGGGGACAATCCCATTAGGCTGTGTTAGGTTCGAAGTATGTATGCAGCGGGGTAGCCAGATGAAATCCTTAAACCATACCCGTCTAGACTTTGACTACCTGACCGGATTGGCGCAGTCGGATCCATCCGAGTTCGAGCGTCTACGAATGAATGTGATCGATTCCTTCATCGCCACCCTGCCCTTTGAGCGGCGGCAACGGATGCGGCGGTTGCAATGGCGCATCGATCAGGAGCGCCGTAACCATACCCCCATGGGAGCTTGCCTGAAATTGTCGAAAATGATGTGGGATCACCTGCTTAGCCCGGGTGGGCTGGTCGGTATGCTGCAGAGCGGCGGCCCTGAGTATCGGGACAGGGGCAAGGTGATACCCTTTCAGGCCCCCTGACGGTCTTGCCAAGGGGCCATTTTTGGCATACTATTCCGCGCTTTCCCTCGCCCGCGTGGTTGGGGACCAAAGTCTTCTTACATCTAAGTGAGTCTGTCATGAAAGCGGATATTCATCCTCAGTATGGGGATATTAAAGTCGTATGCAGCTGCGGCAATGAGTTCGTTACCCGTTCCACCCTGGGTCAGGAAGAACTCCATGTGGAGGTTTGCTCCTCCTGCCACCCTTTCTATACCGGCAAGCAGAAAATCCTCGATACAGCGGGGCGTGTCGACAAGTTTCGCAAGAAATACAATCGCTGATCCCTCCCGCCTACGGGTGTGGCTGACGGATCAGCGCCTTCGTTGCCCAGATGGTGAATTGGCTGGAAAAGGCTCCGCTTCGCGGGGCTTTTTTCGTCTTTGTGGGTTGTCTCCTTCTCTCCCTTGCTCCAAAAGCCGGCCGAGCGGCTGAATGCCCTGCCCCTGTCGCGGCGAAGCGTCTCGCTGTGGCTGCTGTGATCGATGGCGACACGCTGCGTCTGAAAGATGGGCAAGACATCCGTTTAATTGGCATCGATACCCCTGAATTAGGACGCAATGGCGATGCAGACATGCCCTTTGCGCGAGCAGCCAGGTCGGCCTTGAAGCGGCTGCTCGAGGCCGGCGAGTGGCAGATTCTGTTTCAACCGGGCGCCGATCCCCACGATCGCTATGGACGTCGCCTTGGGCATGTCTACTCCCCGAATGGCACCAACCTGACGGCTGTGCTGCTGCGACAGGGTTTGGGCTTCCAGGCCATTGTGGCGCCCAATCTGGCGCATCTTGATTGCTACCGGGCGGCGGAGCTCGTTGCGCGCAAGGCCGCTCGAGGATTATGGCGTGAGGGGGTGCGGAATGCGTCTGATCTGAGCACCGAAGAAGCCGGCTTTCATCTGCTCAAAGGCCGTGTTGAAAGCGTTGGGCGCAGTCGTCGCGTAGTCTGGCTCAATCTGGTGGGCGGATCCGCAGTGAAGGTCCCCTGGTCGGTGTGGCGCGAGATGACGCTTGAGGAACCAGAGGCGTTTGAAGCGCGCTGGCTGGAGGTGCGCGGCTGGTTCTATCGGCAAGGGGGAACGCTTCGGGTAGCGATCTCCCACCCGTCATCGATCCGCTGGCTGTGACCCGCCTCGTCCCGTTTGTCAGGGGGTTATCTCACTAATCGAATTGGGCTAACCTACCCGCTCCAAGAGACGTTGATCATCGCATTCAAACGTTCATTGCTGTATCAGGAGCCAACATGACCCAGCATATCGGCATTCTAACCTCTGGTGGCGACAGCCCCGGGCTCAACGCGGCCATTCGTGGCGTCGGCAAAGCAGCACAGGGTTGCTACGGAATGGAGGTGATCGGTATCCGGGATGGCTTCAGAGGGTTGGTGGAGAACCGGACCACCCACCTGGATCGTGCCACACTATCGGGTATCCTGACCCGGGGCGGCACCATCCTCGGCACCAGTCGGGACAAACCCCACCGCATGCTGTTCAACGGCAAGAAGCAGGACATGACCGATGTGATCGTGGAGAATTACAACGCCAATCATCTCGACGCATTGGTCTGCCTTGGGGGTGGCGGAACCCAGAAGAACGCCCTGCAGTTGATGGAGAAGGGGTTGAATGTGATCACCCTGCCGAAGACCATCGACAATGACGTGGCTCACACCGACACCACCTTCGGCTTCGATACCGCACTGGGTATTGCCACTGACGCCATCGACCGGCTCCACAGCACAGCTCACAGCCACCACCGGATCATTGTGGTGGAGATCATGGGACATCGGGCCGGCTGGCTGGCGTTGGGCTCCGGCATCGCCGGGGGTGCCGATGTCATTCTGTTGCCTGAGATCCCCTACGATATCGAGCAGGTCGCCGAGGCGATCCGCAGCCGTGCCGCTGGCGGCAAGCCTTTCAGTATCGTCGCTGTGGCGGAGGGAGCGATGCCTAAGGGTGAGTCGGAACGCTATCATGAACTGCGCGAGCGCCGGCTCAAGGTCATCGATAAGAAGGAGCGCAAAGAGCTCAAGAGCGAGATCGTGGCGATTGAGGCCAAGCACGCCAACCATACGGTTACCCTGTCGCGGCAGTTGGAGGAACTGACAGGGCTGGAGTCGAGGGTCACTATCCTTGGCTATCTGCAGCGGGGGGGTACACCCTCGGCGGCGGACCGTCTGTTGGCGACCCGTCTGGGTACCGCCTGCGCGGACCTCATCAATGAAGGGCGTTTCGGCGTGATGGTCGCCTCGCGGGGTGACCAGGCGGTGCCGGTGCCGTTGGTGGATGTGGCGGGTTACAAGAAACTGGTGCCCTCCGATCACCCTTGGGTGATCAGTGCAAAACGCCTGGGGACCAGCTTCGGCGACAGTTGAATCGCGGCGCCATATCAGCGGGCATCCCCGCAATCGCGACTGGCCCGACCCGTCGCAGGAACCCGTGCCAGGTGTGACCCAATAAGGCCCTCAGAACAACGGCATGAAGTTGCGAAAGTTGTTCATGACCGGGCTGACGGTGTGGGACATGGCGCCCACATCGTTGGTCATTACGCCAACACTGCGGTTGAGATGGTTCATGTTGCCGTTCATCCCCTGTACGTTGGTGTTGATGTGCTCTATGTTGCCATTGAGCTGGGAAATCTGCTTATTCATCACCACCACCCCGTCCGACATCTGGTTTGTGTCGTCACCGATGGCGGCGATATGGCCCTGGATCTGGTGCATGTCGGCCGACATGCTGGTCATTGAGCGCTCCATGACGTGGACCACATAGAAAAGATAGATCAGGGCCGCGATCGCAATCACCGTGCCTGGCAGGCTGAACAGCTTGATGCGCTGGATCCTGTAGGTCTGTTCGCGCTCGATTGCATCCAGTTTCTCCTGCAGCAGCTTTTCCCGTCGCGTGGCTTCCTGGTGGGTTTGTTGGAAAGCATGGGAAAGCTTCTCGCTGAACTCCTCGATGACCTTATCCTGATGATCGTCCCGGACCTGATTGTCCTTGTGGATCTTGTCGAAGACCGACTGCAGGCTCTGCATCAGGCCAGGCAGTATGCGGGTCTCCGGGCTGGTCTTGGTCTGTTTGGAAGACGCTGGAGCGGCCTTTTTCTTTACGGTCCGCCTGGAAGTTGCTGCGGCGGCCTTTTTCTTTACGGTCTTCTTGGTGGTGGTGGGCTTTTTCTTCGGGGTTGTCTGATTGGCCATGGCGATCGTCCGGGTGGCGGAGGTGTGCGGATATTTTACCGATTATTAGTTTATTAAAAAACACTAATGCATTTTCCGAATGGGTTCACGTTTTGGCGAATTTATGGCCGATACGCATTTGGCCTATGCGGGTGAAAGCAGGTTTGGGCTCGGTCGATAGATAAAAAAACTGGGATAAACAAGTAGTTATTGGGAGCTCTTATGGGATTGATCAACGGAAAGCGGCTGGCGCGGATCGAGGTGTTGGAAGCTGAAAATGGGGGGCTTCGGGAGACAATCGCGCACCCTGGCGGCACTGCATCAGGAGACTTCAGGAGAATCCCGGCTCAATGACCCGAAAGGATTTGAGAATCGGCAGCTGAAAGCGGGTCTCGGTATGGTCCAGTCCGACTTGGCAGGCTGCGTCGAGTCGGCGGAAAAGACGCTGGGCTGTGCCACGAGTGTGCGTTCACACTTCACCGGCTTGACCGACGATATCGGTAAGATCACGGAGGCGCTGGATGATCTGGCGTCTCTCGCCACCCAGGCCGAGGGGTCGGTGTAGATAATGTCGGCCCGCGCCACGGAAATCAGCTCGATTCAGGCGTTGATCCAGGGGATGCAGCAGAGTGTCCAGTGGTGGGTGGCGATTCAGTTCTACTGATCGAGCGCATCGCCCAGGTCCAGACCGAAGTGAAGGGATTCGAACAGAGTCACAGCCGGATTAACAGTGAGGTGAAGGGTTATTTGGGCGACATCTCGATCACCACTGATAGCGTCTTCATGGGTCTGGCCAGGCTGGATCACATGCCGTGGAGGGTGAATACCTATCTCGCCATCAATGAGGGGCGGCCGGCATTCGATGTTGTTGACCACCACAATTGCCGTCTCGGTAAGTGGTACTACGAAGGTGAGGGGGCAATGCCCATTTCTCCTCCACGAGCCACCACAAGGATCTGAAGCCCCCTCACGAGACAACACGGGAGGAGGTGCTCCACAAACTCGATGAGATCAGGCATAGCGCGAATACGAGCGGCTGAACAGGCCGCCTATGGTTCGCTCAGCAGTCGATCGACAACCCTCCAGACCTCGGAACTGTCCCAATCGATGGCGAGATTGGCCGAGTAGCGGATACGGCCCTGGCGGTCGATGATGAAAGAGCTGGGGAAGCTGAATACCCGCCAGGCCAGTGCGACCTGTCCGTCAGCGTCCATCAAGACCGGAAATTCGACCGGTGTGCCTTGCAGGAAGCGGGTCATCTGATCGGGTCTTTCGCGAAAATCGATCGAGACAATGCGCAGATTCTCTCTGGCGTAGCGTTGCTGCAGTCGATTGAGTGATGGCAGTTCCTCCACACAAGGCGGGCACCAGGTAGCCCAGAAATTGAGTAGCACCACATTGCCCTCGAAAGCCTCCGAGTTGTAACGAACTCCGTCGATGGTGTCTAACGTAAACGGGGTGATCGGTCGCGCTTGCTCAAGCTCCATCAGGGTGCTGATCCTCCCTTTCGCCAGAGATGACTGCATCAAGGGTTTGGCGTCGGCCGGTGCCGGGTGTTGCGCCAGCAGCGAGGCAAACCGAACCAGCTGCAGCGGTAACGCTTCAGTCGCGGCCTGCGCGTCGGGAGCGTGCTCCCCCTCCCCCATGAAAAACCAATCCCGCACCCCGGGTACCAGATAGACATAGGTGGGCGATCCCGCCTGCCAAAGGGGTTGAATGACCTGTTCGAGGCGCCAACGGTGGCTGCCAAGAGCCGGTTGGTAGATGACCAGGGGGATGTTGGTGGCATGAAGAATCGGGTCGATCTGTGGCGCTTCACCGGCTGGTGGCGGCGGTCCGAACAGATTGGGATAGTAGAGTATGGCCCCGATGAGGCGGGATGGTGTTGCTGCCTGCTGCCACTGTTGTATGCCTCTGAGCAGAGGCAGCGGCATGCGATCATAGGTGGCCAGTAGTATCTGTTTGTTGCGCTGTCGGTGGGCGGCTTGGATGACGGCGGCGACGCCATCGCCCGGCAGGGTGCGTACCGTTTCGCTGCTGCGGAGGAGGAAATAGGCGGCCAGCAGATCGATCCGCCAGACCTCGACGCCCAACTGGTTGAGTGAGTTGAGCATTGCGTCGAAGACCTCCCGCGGCTCGTCATGATCTACCAGCCAGATAACCAGCAGATCGCCCTTTGCAGGCATCGTCTGAATGGCGATCTCATTGCCTTGCTCATCGTTCACCCATAACGCCTCCCCGGCCGACAGGTTGCTGAAGAGGAGCGTGATGAGCATGAGCAATGGGCGCATGGGACTATCCTACGCGAGGTGATGACAGCGATGTAGAGCTATTAAGTTTCGTTCTGGTCGGTTGTCAATTGAAACTATTTTCTGTGTGGTTATTGGCTATCCCCTCTCTGCTAGTTTGCTATTACAGTTGACAGTCCGGATATCTCAGAGGATGGAGCAGAGGCATGATAAGAATTGTATTGAGCGTTTGTCTGCTGGGTCTGGCACTGGCTTCCCAGGCGGCGCGGGTGGGTGAGCCGGTGGAGTATCGTGCGGGCGATACGGTGATGAAGGGTTATCTGGCCTACGACGATGCGATCGAGGGCAAGCGCCCAGGCATCCTGGTGGTGCATGAGTGGTGGGGGCACAATGAGTATGCCCGCAGTCGGGCCGATCAGCTGGCGCAGATGGGCTACACCGCGCTGGCGGTGGATATGTACGGTGACGGCAAGCAGGCCAGCCACCCAAAGGATGCGGGTAAGTTCGCCGGTGAAGTGAGAAAAAACATGCAGCAGGCTACCGCCCGCTTCGTGGCGGCCCGCGATCTGCTGGCCGCACAACCGTCGGTCGCGGCCGGTGAGATTTCCGCTATCGGATACTGCTTCGGCGGCGGTTTGGTGCTGGAGATGGCGCGACGTGGCGTCGATCTGGATCTGGTGGGCAGTTTCCATGGCAGTTTGTCAACCGAGCATCCGGCTGAGGCAGGCAAGGTGAAGGCCAGGGTGTTGGTGTTCAACGGCGCTGATGATCCCTTCGTCAAGCCCGGGCAGATCGAGGCGTTCACTGCCGAGATGGAAGCGGCCGGTGTGAACTACAGCTTCACCAACTACGCAGGCGCCAAACACGCCTTCACCAATCCGGGGGCCGATGTGTTAGGTAAAAGGTTCGGTCTCCCGTTGGCGTACAACGCCGATGCGGACAAAGCCTCCTGGAGCGCATTCAGTGAGGCCCTCAAAGCGACTTACGGGCAATAGATGGCCTCTTGCCCCCGATGGGCGAAGGCCTGGGCCAGAGTCCGCAAGCGTTCGGCAGAGGCGAAACCGCCATGCACCGGCACATCTACCGGCTTGCCACGCGTTAATCGTAAGCGCCTGTCGGAATGGTCGGTGCAGGGCCCAAGGCCGCTGATCGAGAGCGTCAGGTCGGATGATGGCGGTTGTCGCTCGGCGATGGCCTTTAGGCAGTCGGATCATGGGAGACAGGCGCGCAGGCACCGAGCAAGAGTAATAAAAGTAGCCAGGTTAAAGCCTTGTTGCGCATGAGCGACTAGGGGTAAACGGCAACCGCAGTTACTCCATACGACAGCCGGGCAGTCGGCGGCATAGGCTTTCGGCTCGAAGGTCGGCGTGGCTTTCCATGTACATGGCGAAGTGGATGCGCTCAGCATCGATTGGCTCTCCCGCGCGCAGTTTCTGATCGACATCATCAGGCAGATGCTGGAACCAATTGCTGACGAAGCGATTACGTCCGCCCTCGCGTTCGCAGCGTTCTCCATGCACGATCTGGTGCAGCAAGAGGTGGGAGATGAGGGGCTTTTCGGGGTCGGTCCAGCCTGCGATTTGGCCGTCATCAGCACAGAATATCCGTTCGCAATCACTGAAACAGCCCTTACTCAAGGCGCGTGTGTTGACCAGGGAGAGACTGCTGAGTGACACACCGTGAAAGTAGTTGGTCAATGCATGGATGGTTGCTTGCGGCAGTGACCTCGGCGACCCTTGGCGCTTTGACTCCAAGCTGTCGATCAGCTGTTGGTACTGTACCAGCAGTTGTTCTTGCGGCCGACCGGTGGCGACCCGTCTAGGTTGCTTGTTGCGATTATCCTGACAGGCGGTAAAGCGGTTTCCGATCTCGTCGCTGAACTCAGCGAGCGATTCAAAGCCGCGAGGGCAGTCGGCCCGCGAGATGAAGCACGACTGGCGTTGGGTGCGGCGGTACTCCTCGCAGACTTTGACCGCCTTCTGGCGGGTCTGGTGCCGACTGGCTTGTGGTGTACTGCAAGCACATAATGCGGGAGCGCCGGAGTTGTCTTCAAAGCGTTTCAGGTTGACCTCGCCGGGTGCGCATGGACAGGGTTGCAGGTGGCAGAGGGGGGCGCCGGAGGCTTGCTGTGCCTGACAGAATGCATGGCCATCCCCGAGGTTGTCGGCCTGCAAAGCGAGTGGTGGCAGAGTGAATGCGATCACCCAGACCGGTATGCGCCAAAGGTCCATGCTTCTCTCTCGAATGTCTTTGCGACAGTCTCGGTTGTTATGAACCATCGCATCGGAAGTCTCACGTTTTGGGATTGCCCGTGCAATCTCACCATTCAGTTTAGACGAGAAAAGCGGCGCTTGAGTGTAAAGAGTCTGACTGGTCGAGGACTCACGGAGAATATGCCTGCTGCCACCAACCGGGTAGATCTGCAATCGACTCAAGCAGGCCGTCGGGTTTGATCTGTCCGTTCATATCTGTGGATTGAAACTTGCCGGTCTGGACCAGAAGCGCGTGTAGACCTGCTGCCTGCGCGGCCGCCACGTCACCACGAATGTCGTCACCGATCATCCAGCTCTCATTCGCTGGAGAGCCGATCATCTCCAAAGCGCTGTGGTAAAAGGCCTTGGCCGGCTTGCCCAGTACCAGGGGTTCGACCCCGCTGGCGTGCTGCAGGGCGTTGACGAAGGGGGCGACATCGAGGCGCAGGCCATCGGGCGCGCGCCAGTAGCGCGTCATGCCGAGGGCGATCAAGCGGGGAGAGGGTTGCTGCATCAGCAGGCGAAAGGCTTGATTGAGGGTGGCGAAATCCCAAGACTCGCCCAGGTCGCCGACGACCAGTGCGGCGACCGGTTGCCGGGTGTCTCGGCCGCTCAGTGAGAGGTGACTGAATTCGGCCTCGGTGGCAGCCGGAACGAATAGGGCGACTGGGCCGTCCAGGTTCCGTTCGATCCAGTGACAGGCGGCTACCGGTGGGGTCAGGATCTCTTCCGGCTCGGTTGCCAGTCCCAGGCCGGCTAATTTCTCGACCAGGGCATCACGTGGTTTTGATGTGGTGTTGGTGAGAAAGCAGTGGGGGATCTTCTGCTGCCGGACCCAGTCCAGGGTTTCGCTGCCGCCGGGGATGGCACGTTCCCCCACGTAGAAGACGCCGTCGAGATCGAACAGAATACCAGGCATGATGGTGAAAACGGGTGATGATGTATCTCTGCCTCCCAGTATAGGAGAGTCTGCTCAGTTATCCCCGCTGCCGGTGACCAGGGTTAGGTAGATCGCCTTGGGCTGACTGGAAAAGACCTCCGCCACGGCCTCGCGGGCAATGGTCTGCAGGGTCCCGACCCGCTCGTTGGCCACTTCCTCGGCACTCAGAACCAGGGTGACCTGAGTCAGTTCGGCATTGTGGATATTCCAGCCCAGCTGGGCGTGCCAGCCGTACTTCTCCAGGATCAGCGCTTGCATGCGCGACTGCTTTTCGCCCATCTGGCTGAAATCCTGGAAGGCGTCGCATCCGCTCAGCAGGAGTGCCAGCAGAGCTGCCAGAAAAGGGGCGTATCGTCTCATCGGTGCACTTCCATATGGGGTGTGGCGGGCGCTAGAGGGGTGGGATTCATTCATTTCTATCACGCTTCAGTCGCTGGCGCATGGCGACGAAATTCTCGATCGCGGCATCATCGACCTCGGGGTAGCGGGGATCCATCCGTTCCAGGGTCTTGCGCACCAATTTAGCCACCTGCCAGCGCATGAAGGGCTTGTCGTCGGCGGGGATGGCATACCAGGGAGCCCAGTGACGCGAGGTCTCGGCCATTGTCTCACGATAAGCGTGCATATAGGCTTGCCAGTGCTGGCGTTCTTCCACGTCACGTAGCGAGAACTTCCAGTGCTTCTCCGGCTCTTCAAGACGAGAGAGGAATCTCTCCCGTTGGGTCTGTGGGCTGACATTGAGCCAGAATTTCATGATCACGGTGCCGTTTTCAGCCAGGTGCCTCTCGTGCTGGCGAATGGCCTCGAAGCGTTGTTGCCAGAGGTTCTCCAGGTCGTCGGGGATATCGATGCGCTGGGGCAGCAGATACTCGGGGTGGACCCGCACCACCAGAGTCTCTTCATAATAACTGCGGTTGAAGACGCCGATGCGTCCCCGCTCCGGCAGTCGCCGCGAGGTGCGCCAGAGGAAATCATGGTCGAGCTCTTCGCTGGAGGGCTGCTTGAAAGAGAAGACTTGGCAGCCGCTCGGATCGACCCCCTTCATCACCGCGCGGATGGTACTGTCCTTGCCGGCGGCGTCCATGGCCTGGAAAACCAGCAACAGGGAGCGGCGATCCTCCGCATAGAGTCGGCGTTGCAGCTCGTCGAGAAGCTTGACCTCGTCTTCCAGCGACGCTTTGCAGGCCTTCTTGCCCGGTGCGTCCGCTGGGGGCTGGGTGGTGAAGGTCTCGGGCAGGTGTTCGCGTTCGAAGGGCAGCAGATAGGGACTGGTGACAGGGGATAGCATGTTCAGCGTCCTTCTGGGTGGCTGCGAGATATCCGAATTATGCCATGCGCAAGCGGACCCGCCCACGATGATAATGGGGAGGGCGGACCACGATGCGCGATTGCTGGCGGATCAGGCGAGAAGTTCGGCCATTCGGTGTCCCATCTCGGCCGGCGAACGCACCACTTGGGCGCCGGCTGCTTCCAGGGCCTGGAATTTGGCTTCGGCGGTACCTTTGCCGCCGCTGATGATGGCGCCCGCATGTCCCATGCGCTTGCCGGGAGGCGCGGTAACGCCGGCGATATAGGCGACCACGGGTTTGCTGATATGGGCCTTGATGTAATCGGCCGCCTCCTCTTCTGCGGAACCGCCGATCTCCCCCACCATGATGATGCCGTCGGTTTGCTCATCTGCCTCGAACAGCTTCAGGCAATCGATAAAGCTGGTGCCGTTGATGGGGTCACCGCCGAGGCCTACGCAGGTGCTCTGGCCGAGGCCGGCCTGTGTGGTCTGGTGTACCGCTTCGTAGGTCAGGGTGCCGGAGCGCGACATGACGCCGACCCGGCCGGGTTTGTGGATCGAGCCCGGCATGATGCCTATCTTACAGGCGCCGGGGGTGATGACGCCGGGACAGTTGGGGCCGATCAGGCGGGTGTTGTAGGACTTCAGCGCCTCCTTGACCTTCAGCATGTCGAGGATCGGGATGCCTTCGGTGATGCAGGCGATGACCCGGATGCCGGCGTCAGCCGCCTCCAGGATGGCATCGGCGGCGAACGGTGGCGGTACATAGATCATACTGGCATCGGCCCCGGTCTCGGCCACCGCATCGTGTACCGTGTTGAACACGGGACGTTCGAGATGGGATTGTCCCCCCTTGCCGGGGGTGACACCGCCCACCAACTGGGTGCCGTAGGCGATGGCCTGCTCGGAATGGAAGGTCCCCTGTTTGCCGGTGAAACCCTGGCAGATCACGCGGGTGTTTTTGTCGACGAGAATGCTCATTTCTTATACTAGTCCTGTGCTCTTTTCGGGCTTAGGCCGCAGCTGCGACCGCTTTCTGGGCGGCTTCGGTGAAGCCGTGGGCGGTTATGAAGTCGAGGCCGCTCTGTTCGAGCATTTTGAGGCCCTGTTCGGCATTGGTGCCTTCCAGTCTGACCACTACCGGTACCTGAACGCCCACATTTTTTGCCGCGGTGATCACGCCCTCAGCAATCAGGTCGCAGCGTACGATGCCGCCGAAGATATTCACCAACACGGTCTTGACCTTGTCGTCGGAGAGGATCAGCTTGAAGGCCTCGGTAACCCGCTCGGCGGTTGCGCCGCCACCCACGTCAAGAAAATTGGCTGGCTCCCCACCGTGTAGCTTGACCATATCCATGGTGGCCATGGCCAGGCCGGCGCCATTGACCATGCAACCGATCGTGCCGTCCAGGGTGATGTAGTTGAGATCGTGTTGCGCCGCGGCGGCCTCCTTCTCGTCCTCCTGACTGGTGTCGCGCATGGCGAGCAGGGCCTGTTGGCGGTAGAGGGCGTTGCCATCGAGGTTGATTTTGGCGTCGAGGGCGACCAGGTTACCTGCGGCGGTAACGATCAGGGGGTTGATCTCGATCAGACTCACATCCTTGTCCATGTAGAGCCGGTAGAGGCCCAGCATGATCTTGGCGAACTGTTTGATCTGATCCCCTTCAAGTCCCAAGCCAAAGGCTAGCTTGCGGCACTGGTAGGGCAGCATCCCGCTGGCGGGATTGACCAGGGTGGTGAGGATTTTCTCCGGTGTTTCGGCCGCAACCTCCTCAATGTTCATGCCGCCCGCCGAAGAGGCCATGAAGACGATGCGGGAGTTCGCCCGGTCGAGCAGCGCGCCGAGGTAGAGTTCGCGATCGATGTCGCTCCCCTCCTCCACCAATACCCGGTGGACCGGCAGGCCTTGAGGGCCTGTCTGCTTGGTTACCAGGGTCATGCCGAGTATCTGATGGGCGGCCTCTTCCACTTCATCGAGGCTACGGGCCAACTTGACCCCGCCCGCCTTGCCGCGTCCGCCCGTATGGGCCTGGGCTTTGACCACCCAGACCTGGCCGCCCAACGTCTGGGCGGCAGCGCGGGCCTCGTGGGGGCTGGAAACGGCCTGTCCCTGGGGCACCGGCAGGCCATATTCGGCAAACAGCGACTTCGCTTGGTATTCGTGTAGATTCATGCTACTTCCTTTGGTCTATTCGATGGTTTGGCCTGTGAAATTTGTTATGGGGCCATAAGGCATATTATGTATCGTGCAGTGCACAAATTCTAGCTCCGAATGACAAATGTTTGCGCAGTGATATCGAGTTGGTAATTATTTCCTCACGCTATCGTACTTTGACTGGGCGCAGTGAAAACTCAATACTGATTATTTATAAATGCCGCTTGATTTCGGGCCTGTGTTGAGGACTATACTTGATGTCCGACTAAAAAAAACTTATGAGCTTGGGGGAGTAGAGCGGCTTGATTTCCTGCTGTATGCGGGGCGGCTCTTTAATTTGCGTCGCAAGAGGCGACCAGCATATTTTCATCCGATGACTGACAGTAGAACTGGGACGTGGACGCCTTCCTTGGTGGCCTGATAAGTCCGGAATGGATCGATGTGCCTGCGACGGGAAGGTTGGCGTCGCGGGTTTTCTGATATACACGATTAAACAGCAGATGCCGGTTCGAGCTGAAACAGAGGGGTGATATCCATGTGCCCATTCGTTGATATAGCTCACTTATAGCGGTCTACAAATGATTAGGTTGGCCAGTAGCAACTCACGGAGTACACAATGGCGGAGAATCAAAAATATTTTACCTTGACGAATGACGAAACGGGCGTCTCCATCAAGTTGCCGGTCAGGGAGTCTACCCAAGGTCCTCCCGCAATCGATGTCTCGTCGCTCTACTCCGAGGCTGGTGTTTTCACCTATGACCCGGGTTTTATGTCGACGGCGAGTTGCCAGAGCAAAATCACCTTTATTCAGGGTGAGGTCGGCATCCTGGAATATCGTGGCTATCCCATTGAACAGCTGGCGCAGGGTGGTGACTTTCTCGAGACGGCCTATCTGTTGCTCAACAATGAGTTGCCGACCGGGGGTCAGTTGCAGGAGTTCAACCAGGTCATCAGACGCCATACCATGTTGAACGAAAGCCTCAAGCACTTCTTTGACGGCTTCCACTACGATGCTCATCCGATGGCCATCATGGTCGGCGTTGTCGGTTCGCTCTCCGCTTTCTACCACGACTCTCTCGATATCAACGACCCGGAGCAGCGACTGGTGGCGGCACATCGGCTGATCGCCAAGATGCCGACCATCGCAGCGGCCAGCTATAAGCACAACATCGGTGAGCCGATCATGTACCCGCGCAATGATCTCTCCTACTGCGCCAACCTGCTCCACATGATGTTCGCCACCCCCTGTGAGGAGTACATGGTCGATCCGGTTGCGGAGAAGGCCCTGAACCTGCTGTTTATCCTGCATGCGGATCACGAACAGAACGCCAGTACCTCCACCGTACGACTGGCCGGCAGTTCCCTGGCCAACCCCTTTGCCTGCATCGCGGCGGGTATCGCCTCGCTGTGGGGGCCTGCCCATGGCGGTGCCAACGAGGCGGTGCTGGATATGCTCACCGAGATTGGTGATGTCTCGCAGATCGATAAGTACATTAGCAAGGCCAAGGACAAGGACGATCCGTTCCGACTGATGGGCTTTGGCCACCGTGTGTATAAGAAATATGATCCGCGGGCCGGTATCATTCGCGAAGTGTGTCACGAGGTGCTGGCGAAACTGGCCGATACCAATAATCCGATGTTCGAGCTGGCTCAGCGTCTGGAGGAGATCGCCCTCAGCGACGAATACTTCATTGAACGCAAGCTCTACCCCAACGTCGATTTCTATTCAGGCATCATCTATCGTGCCCTGGGCATTCCCAACAACATTTTCACAGTGATGTTCGCCATCGCGCGTACCGTGGGCTGGGTAGCCCACTGGCTGGAGATGATGGATGATCCGCGACAGAAGATCGGTCGCCCACGTCAGATCTACAAGGGCTATCCACGGCGTGACTTCGTGCCGATCGACAAGCGCTGAAGGGATCAGATTCCTAAGCTGTCCATCTGTTTCAGGGTAGCCCCTTGAATCGGTTGGTTGTCGATTGGATCAAGGGGCCGCAGATGGGGCGTCTCGGCTGAGAACACCAGCAGTTCGAATCCCACCCCGTCGGCGGTGAACTTGAAGCTGGGAATCTCCACGCGTTGGCCGTTGCTGAAATTCAGACTGCGTTGCCCCTCTTGCCAGGGAATCTTCAGGTCAGTCAAGGCGAATAACACATCTTCCGGCGTGTTCGCGTATAGATGGAGTTGCACCCGGCTGTTGGTGTCCGCGGTACCCTGATAGACCGATCCGACCAGCATCGGATTGAATTCGCGTAGCGCCCGCATCGCCTCCAGCGCGCTGCGCCGCAGCTGATGCAATGCCAGCTGCTGCTTATCGCCGCGGAATAACCACTGCTGTTCTCGCAATGCCTCCTCGACCTCTTCCCGCGTGGGCATCTGTTGGCGGTGGGAGACGCCCAGCTTCGCGGCCGCCTTCTGGCAGGCATGCGCGATGTCGTCCGAGCGATGCTCGGTCATGATCCTGGCGGCTTCGTAGGCGATCCTTCGCTGAAGTTCTCGTTTGCCATGGGACATAACGGCTCAGAAGGGGTCCTCTGCGGGGGTGACGTTGTTACTGCCAGCCCCCTGCCCTGGCCGTCCTCCGGGCCCCTTTCCTGGCATTGTGGGGGCATTCTTCTCCTCAAAGACCTCGAAGATGGCATTGCCGCTGTTTGCGCCGACCGGCTCACCGGTGTCGACATCGATGCGCATGGTGACCATACCGGGAGGCATTTCGGGGACTTTCTCCTCGACGCCATCGAGGGCCACCCGCATGAAGTCTATCCAGGCGGGTAGAGCGGCGCGGCCGCCGACCTCGCCGCGTCCGAGGGGCTTTACATCATCAAAACCAATCCAGGCGACGGCGGCCATGTGGTAGTTAAATCCGTTGAACCAGGCATCGCGCTGGTCGTTGGTGGTGCCGGTCTTGCCGGCAATGTCGTTGCGTCCGAGTACTCTGGCCATGCGTGCGGTGCCGTATTGGATGACATCGCGCAGCATGGAGTGCATGAGGTATTCGTTCTGTTCTGAAATGGCGCGTTTGGCACAGTGTAGCGGAGGTATTTCCGGGATCGTGGCTTCCGCGGGGTCTGCCTGGACCGCATCGGTTGTCTGCTGGGGCTCTGTTTCGGGTGTGGTGAGCACCTCTTGTTCAGCTTCACTCCGGGCCAACATCTCTTCGTCGCAGACCTGAACCGGGTTCGCTTTGTAGAGCAGTTCTCCCTTGTTGTCACTGATCGAATCGATGATATGGGGAGGCACATAGTAGCCGCCGTTGGCCAGTACCGCGTAGCCGGTGCCCATTTGCAGGGGCGAAACGGCGCCGCTGCCTAGCGCAAGCGAGAGGTCACGGGGAAGATCCTGGGTGTCGAAGCCGAAACGGCTGGCGTACTGGACGGCAAAGCCGACCCCCATCTTGCGCAGGAGCCGAATGGAGACCAGGTTGCGTGAATGGGTCAGGGCATAGCGCAACCGGGTCGGGCCGAAAAATTTACCGCTATAGTTCTCCGGGCGCCAGACCGCCTCAAGGGCGTCGTCTTCGAATACCACCGGGGCGTCGTTGATGATGCTGGCGGGGGTGAAGCCGGCTTCCAGAGCGGCCGAGTAGATGAAGGCCTTGAAACCCGATCCGGGCTGGCGTTTGGCCTGGATAACACGATTGAACTTGCTCTGGTAGAAGTCGTAACCACCGACCAGGGACTTGATGGCGCCGTTGTTGGGGGCAATCGCCACCAGCGCGCCGGCCACCTCGGGGATCTGCGCCAGCCTCCAGAAGGGCTCGCCGGAGTCGGGCTGATGCAAAAAGAGGTAGATATGATCCCCGGGCTTGAGGATCTCGCCGGCAGTGCTGGGGGCGGCGCCTTTGTGCTCCGGGTCGATGTAGGGGCTGGCCCATTCGAGTGCCGGCCACTCCAGGGTCAATTGCTCGCCCTCCTCGGTGAAGACCTCCGCATGCTGCTCCTCCACGGCGGTTACGATCCCTTTGCGTAGACCTGCCGCTGCCGGCTGTTGCTGCATGAAGGCGATCAGCCGGGCTTCGTCCATCGACTCGCTCAGTTCGAGATGGCCGCTGACGCCGCGATAGCCGTGACGCATGTCATAGGCCTGGATCGCACGACGAAGCGCCTGGTTGGCGGTGGTCTGCAGGTGGCTTTCGATGGTGGTGGTGACGGTGTAGCCGTTGGTGTAGGCGTCTTGACCAAAACGGTTGACCGCCTCGGCGCGCGCCATTTCGGCCACATAGGGGGCCTCGACCTCACTCGGGGTGGTATGCAGTTCAGCGGTGAGGGGTGCAGTCCGGCCCATGTCGTACTCCGCGCGGTTGATCATTTCCAGGTCGAACATACGGCGAAGCACATAGTTGCGGCGGATGAGTGCATGCCCCGGGTCGCTGATCGGATTGTTGCTGGAGGGTGCTTTCGGCAACCCGGCTATCATTGCAATCTCGGGAAGCTCAAGTTTGTCCACCGGTCTGCCGTAATAGACTAAAGCAGCGGCACCCACTCCGTAGGCGCGGTGACCCAGATAGATCTTGTTGAGATAGAGTTCCAGGATCTCCTGTTTCGACAGCAGGCGCTCGATCTTCAAGGCGAGAAATATCTCATTGAGCTTGCGGGTGTAAGTTTTTTTGCTGCTGAGGAAGAAGTTTCGAGCCACCTGCATGGTGATGGTGCTTCCCCCCTGCTTTCTCTTTCCAGTGAGTAGCAGTTGGGCGGCGGCTCGCAGCAGTCCCTGGTAGTCCACCCCGGGGTGCTCGAAGAAACGATCATCCTCGGCGGCGAGAAAGGCCTGGATCATCTGCTGGGGGATTTCGTCGTACTGGAGTGGTTCGCGGCGTTTCTCACCGAACTCGGCGATGAGGAGGTTATCGCTGCTGTAGATTCGCAGGGGGACCTGTAGCTGAACATCCTTGAGGGTTTCGATGGATGGCAGCCCGGGTTCGAGGTACAGATAGATACCGTAAAGGCCGCCGGCGCCAGCAAGGGCCAGGCCAAATAGGAATAAAACGAGGTATTTTAAGAGTCTGTAGAACGACTTCATGCGCTGGTTCACAGAATTGAGTGTGCCGGAAGGACCAGAATGGCCCGTGTGGAAAAGTCATAGTCTAGCAAATATGTGGCGCGCATTTTTAACTTAATTTTTAAAAAACAGCTTCACATAAAAATCATTTGCTGCTATATAGTTACTTACTCTAGTTAAAGAGATTCCTCGTTAAAGTTCTGCGGCATAAGGATTGTCTGGGTAAATAAACCGCATGTCACTGTTCGGAAGAAAGAATCCGCCTTTGCTCGGCATCGACATAAGCTCGACAACTGTCAAGTTGCTGGAGCTGTCAAAAAGTGCTGGGCGCAATGGGGCGATGTATCGGGTAGAGGCTTACGGGGTTGAGCCCCTGCCGGCCAATGCTGTTGTGGAAAAAAATATCGCGGAGGTCGACGCCGTGGGCGAAGCGATCCGGGCGGCGATCCGGCGCTCTGGCTCCCGAGCCAAGCACGCCGCGGTGGCGGTTTCCGGTTCGGCGGTGATCACTAAGGTGATCTCAATGCCGGCCGCGCTCTCCGATCAGGAACTGGAAAGCCAGATCCAACTGGAGGCCGACCAGTACATCCCCTATCCGCTGGAAGAGGTCAATCTGGACTTCGAAGTGATCGGGCCTTCCGAGAAGAACCCGGATCTGGTGGATGTCCTTCTTGCCGCCTCCCGTAGCGAAAACGTGGATGACAGGGTGGCAGCGCTCGAACTGGCCGGGCTGACAGCGGCCATCGTTGACGTCGAGGCCTATGCGATGGAGAACGCCTGCTCTCAGCTCATGGATCAGCTGCCGGAGCACGGCGAAGACCAGACCATCGCGATCGCCGACATCGGCGCTACCACTACGACCCTCAACGTCCTGCACAACAACAAGATCATCTATACCCGTGAGCAGAACTTCGGTGGTCGTCAGCTGACTGAAGAGATTCAGCGACGCTACGGCCTTTCATTGGAAGAGGCAGGCATGGCGAAACGTCAGGGCGGGCTTCCTGACAATTATATCCCCGAGGTGCTTGAGCCCTTCAAAGAGGCCATGGCCCAGCAGGTTAGCCGCTCATTGCAATTCTTCTTCTCCTCCAGTGCATACAACAGTGTTGATCACATAATCCTGGCGGGTGGCAGCGCCTCGATCGTCGGTATCGACGATCTGATTGAAGAGAAACTGGGTACGCCGGCCTCGGTGGCCAATCCCTTCGCAAATATGTCGGTTGCATCCAGGGTCAAGCACCAAGCGCTTAGCGCTGACGCCCCCGCCCTGATGATCGCCTGTGGGCTGGCGTTGAGGAGCTTTGACTAATGGCGCGTATCAATCTACTTCCCTGGCGAGAGGCGGAACGGAAAAAACGCCAACAGGAATTCGGACTGATGGTACTGGTTGGCGTGCTGCTGACCGGATTGGCGATATTTACTATCCACATGCAGTTCGAAAGCATGATCAGTGCACAAAGCCAGCGTAACGCTTATCTCGATAAAGAGATTAAAGTTGTCGAGCGGCAGATTCGTGAAATTCAGGATCTGGATAGAACGAAACAGAATCTGCTGGCCAGAATGAATGTGATCCAGGAGTTGCAAAGCAGCCGGCCCCAGATCGTGCATTTGTTTGATGAGGTCGTCACCATACTGCCGGATGGCGTTTACCTGTCGTCATTGACCCAAGAAGGCAACAAGGTCGCTTTCGAGGGTCAGGCACAATCGAATGCCCGAGTCTCTGCAATGATGCGAAGCATTGATGATTCGGAATGGCTTAATGGGCCGCAGCTCGACCTTATCGAGAGTAAGGAGAAGACAGGCACGGGCTATAGTCACTTTAAACTCACGGCCAGCCAAGTGGCACAGTCCGGGGAGGAGAAGAAGTGAATCTCCAGGAATTGAATGAACTTGACTTTGGCAACATTGGCGTATGGCCGGCACCGATAAAATTGGCGTTGGTGCTTGTAGCCTGTATCTTTGTCGCGGTCGCTGGCTACTACCTTGATACCGAAGGCCAAATCCAGAGGTTGGATGAGATTGAGCGAAAGGAAGTGCAGCTGCGACGTGATTTCGAAACAAAACAAGCCAAAGCCTCCAACCTTGATGCTTACCGGAAGCAGCTCGAAGAGATGAAGCAATCGTTCGGTGCGATGCTCCGCCAGCTGCCGAACAAGACGGAAGTGGCTGAACTTCTGGTGGATGTATCTCAAACCGGACTTGCTGCAGGTCTGGAGTTCGAGCTCTTCAAACCGAATGCAGAGGTGCCCCGCGAATTCTATGCGGAGCTTCCCATCGAGATTAAAGTGACTGGCGATTACCACGAATTCGGTAGCTTTATCAGCGGACTCGCTGCACTTCCGAGAATTGTCACCATTCACGATATCGCCATCACCAAACCGGTTAGTAAAAGAGGCGAGTCTATCGGCTCAAAGCTGACACTTAAGGCCACCGCGAAGACGTATCGCTATTTGGATGAAGAGGAAACGCAATGATTGGCCGGGTTGTAATTAAAGCAGCATCGGCCCTGGTGTGGGCGGTTTCGGTGGCATCCGTTACGATGCTGAGCGGTTGCGCCAATCCGAACCTTGATGAGCTTCGGGGTTATGTTGACGAAAAGAAGTCTCAACCACCAGGTCGTATCGCATCGCTTCCTGAGATCAAGCAGATCACGACATATGTTTATGAAGCGGATGGACGGAGAGATCCATTCACGCCCGTTGAGAGTGAAGAGCAAGAGCAGGCGGGCGTTGTGGAGAGCGGGATCTCTCCCGATTTCAATCGTCGTAAAGAGGAACTGGAAAGCTATACGCTTGACTCCATCAGAATGGTTGGAATACTGGAACAGCAGGGCGTGACTTGGGGATTGGTAAAAACCAAAGAAGGTACCATCCATAGAGTCAGAAACGGCAATTATATGGGCCAGAACCACGGCCGTATCCTGCAGATCACAGAAGACAAGATCGAACTGACCGAGATCGTGCAGGATGGTATGGGCGGTTACAGTGAGCGTCAGGCATCGCTGGCTTTGGCGGAATAGCAAGGGGAATTCGAGATGAGAGGTTTGCCGATGGCACTCAGACAGTATTGGAACGAATCGATCAATGCGCGTGGCTCACATCGCTACAGGGCGCTTGGGATCTTGGTTCTCCTGGCCTGCTGCTCTTTTCCAGTGGTGGCGTTTGCTGAAACAGCACTGAAGTCAATCGACTTTTCCGCCTTACCGGGAGATCGTGTTCAGCTTACTCTGAGCATGAGTGATGAGGTATCTGAACCCAACAGCTTCGTGACCGAAAATCCGGCGCGTATTTCCATGGATTTCAGCGGCGTCAAAAGTGAGCTTGGCTACAAAACAAAATTGATTGGCGTGGGCCCTGTGCACAGTGTGACGGCACTTGAGGCGGGCTCTCGTACTCGCATGGTCATCAACTTAACAAACACCATTGGCTATACAACAGAGGTAAAAGGTAACCAGGTTCTAGTGACACTGGATATCAGTGGCCAGGCAAAGGCGGCAGCCGTCGTCAAAAAGCCGCGAAAAGTTGAGCCGGTTGCTGTTGCTGCACAGGAAGCAGCAGTGGCTCCAATGACAGATATTCGAAATATCGATTTTCGACGCGGCAAAGAGGGTGAAGGACGTGTCCTGGTGACTTTAGGCGATCCTACATTACCTGTCGATGTACGGGACGAAGCCGGGCGTATTATCGTTGAATTCTTCGATGCAACGATCGACACTTCACTTCTTCAATCGCTTGATGTGATGGATTTTGCCACACCCATCACCAAAATCGAGACGAGAGCGCGTGGCAATAATGTCATTATCGATGTGACGCCGACAGGTGAGTACGACTACCTGGCATATCAGGCAAATGAAACTTTTGCTGTCGAAGTTCGGTCATTGACGAAAGAGGAAAAAGAGGCCCTGCAGAAGGAGCGCATGATTTACACCGGGGACAGGTTGTCCCTGAATTTCCAGGACATCGAGGTAAGAGCGGTTCTGCAGTTACTTGCTGACTTTACTGAACTGAATCTGGTGACCAGTGATACCGTTGACGGAAAAATCACCCTGCGCCTGAAAAATGTTCCGTGGGATCAAGCTTTGGATATCATTCTCAAATCCAAAGGATTATCCAAGCGGCAGGTCGATAATGTCATTATGGTAGCACCTACTGAAGAGATAGCCGCTCGAGAGCAATTGGAGCTGGAGTCTCAGCAAAAGATCGAGGAGCTTGCGCCGCTGAAGTCCGATTTCATCCAGGTCAACTACGCCAAGGCGGATGATTTGGCTGCCTTGCTTAAATCCGAAGAGAATCGGCTGCTGTCCGAAAGAGGCAATGTCACGGTCGACTCACGAACAAATACCTTGTTGGTACAGGATACTGCGGCAAAGTTGAATGAAATCCGTCGACTTCTACAGAAGCTGGATATTCCGGTCAGGCAGGTTCTGATTGAATCCAGGATCGTTATCGCAAACAACGATTTCGCGAAGGATCTCGGTGTGCGGTTTGGCGCCACCTCGAATGAGGTGGATGGAGACGATGTGATTCTTGTGACGGGCGGAACAGAGGGCTATATCGCCGGTACCAACCCGTTCGTTGGGGGTATTGAAAATCCGGCGGACAGTGAGCAGGAAGCCCTGATGGTGAATTTGCCTGTGACATCACCCTCCGGCGCCATCAACCTCTTGGTGGGTAAATTAGGGCATCATCTCCTCCAGCTGGAACTGTCTGCGATGCAGACCGAAGGTCGCGGTGAAATTATCTCCAGTCCTCGAGTCATAACCTCAGATCAGAACCAGGCTACGATCAAGCAGGGTGTAGAGATCCCGTATCAGGAAGCCAGCTCGAGTGGCGCAACGACAGTCAGCTTTAAGGAGGCGGTGCTCAAGCTTGACGTGACACCGCAGATTACGCCGGATGACCGGGTGCGTATGGACTTGGTAATCAACAAAGATAGTCCGGACTTTTCACGCTCGGTACTCGGTGTGCCCCCCCTGGATACGCGAAGAATCGAAACTACCGTCCTTGTCGATAACGGTGAGACTGTTGTATTGGGTGGTGTATTCGAGCGAACCAAAACGAAGGATACGGAAAAAATCCCCTTCTTCGGCGATATTCCCTATGCAGGGGTGTTATTCCGCAGAACCGAGGCGAAAGACCAGAATAGTGAACTGTTGATATTTGTCACGCCAAAGATTCTCAAAGAGACGCTTCGCGTCAGATAATCAGGAAACTGCCGAGTGATCAAAAGGCGTGCTTCAAGCACGCCTTTTTTTTCGCGCTATGGGAAAGGCTGTTACTATCTGCTTTTCAGGCATATCCTTTAGTGCACCCAAAACAACTTTGAACTGAGGCGCTGATTCTTCGGGCGACTAATGTCTTTCCAAAATATTTTTTTAGTAGGCCCGATGGGGGCCGGTAAATCCACCGTCGGAAGACAGTTGTCTGATGCGTTACGGGTGGAGTTTGTCGATTCCGATCATGAAATCCAGCGCCGCACGGGAGTGGATATCCCCACCATATTTGAATTTGAAGGTGAGGAGGGGTTCAGAAACCGAGAGCAGGCGATGGTCGACGAGCTGACGGCGATAGAAGGTATTATACTCGCCACCGGCGGTGGTGCGGTTCTACGCGAGAAGAATCGCCAGCACCTCTCTTCCAGGGGGTTCGTGGTATACCTGGAATGCACACCGGAACAGCAGTTCGAGCGGACTCGCCGCGACAAGAACCGTCCCTTGTTACAGACGGAAGATCCTCTCGAAAAGTTGCGCTCGTTGCTGCAGGTCAGGGACCCCCTCTACCGGCAGGTCGCTGATATGGTGATCAGTACCGAGGGCAGGAATACGCAGTCGGTTGTCCGTGAAATAATCAGACGCCTGGAGTCGTCGCAGTAGACCTTCAATTGTGGAGTGAATTTGAGTACTAGTATCAGAACCTTGAGTGTTGACCTGGGGGATCGCAGCTACCCCATCTACATCGGTGAAAATCTGCACGCGGATGCAAGCTACTATATGAAGCACGTGCCAGGTAAGCAGCTTATGGTCGTCACCAATGAGACCATCGCGCCGCTCTATCTGGATGCGACGCTGGCTGCGATGAGCGGATTTGAGGTGGCGCACGTCATTCTGCCTGACGGTGAGGAGTATAAATCACTCGAAGTATTGAATGAAATATTCACCGCCCTGCTGAAACATCGCTTCACCCGACAGTGTACCTTGGTTGCGCTCGGCGGAGGTGTCATCGGCGATATGACCGGCTTTGCTGCAGCGACCTACCAGCGTGGGGTGAATTTCATCCAGGTTCCGACAACACTACTTTCGCAGGTCGACTCTTCGGTTGGAGGAAAGACGGGTGTCAATCATCCGCTGGGCAAAAATATGATCGGTGCATTTCATCAGCCCCTGGCAGTGCTCGCCGATACCGCTACACTGAATACACTGGATGATCGCCAGTTCGCCTCCGGATTGGCCGAGGTCATGAAGTATGGTTTGATAGCCGATCTTGAGTTTTTTGCTTGGTTGGAAGCCGAAATGGGCGCTCTCTGTGCGCGTGACCCGTTGCGCCTAGCCGTTGCGATCGAACGCTCCTGCCAGTGTAAGGCTGGGGTGGTAGCTGCCGATGAGAGAGAGGCTGGGCAGCGCGCCCTTCTCAATCTCGGTCATACATTCGGGCATGCCATTGAAACCGGCATGGGGTACGGTTCCTGGTTGCATGGTGAGGCCGTGGCCGCTGGTATGTGTATGGCGGCTGATCTTTCGCATCGACTTGGTTGGCTCTCGGCTGAGGAGTTGACGCGCGCCTGTGTGCTGGTTGAGCAGGCCGGCTTGCCTACCAGGCCGCCGGCTGAATTGAGTGCGGAGCAATTTCTCTCACTGATGTCGATTGATAAGAAAGTATTGGATGGTAAGTTGAGGCTGGTGCTGCTGAATGCGATTGGCTCTGCTTGCGTGACGGATGAGTTCGATTTGCTGAAATTACATGAGACGCTTGAGAAGTATGGTCGTTAATTCTCTGGGCTAGGAACGTCGCTTGACAGACATAGAAGAAATTTTTTCGACGCCGGAGTCGGAGGCGCGGCTCGATCTGATCAGACATCTGATCGAGAACAGTGAGCTGGTTCCGCTGGTGCGAGGTATGTCCGGTATCGGTAAGAGCCTGCTCGCCTCCCGATTACAGGCCAGCGCTCCGAAGAATTGGATTGTCTGTCATTTTTCTGCTGATTCGATGATGCAGCCGGAGCGAATGCTTGCGCACATCGCGCGCTGCAACGGGATGCCTGACGCCAAAGAGGATAATATCCGGCGGCTGGTGGACCGTTTTGAGATGCTGCGAAAGCGTGGCGCTGTACCGGTGCTGTTGATTGATGATGCCCAGGAGTTACCCCCAACCAGCTTAATAACGCTGCTTCGCCTGTATGAGCGGCAGGTTGACGCCGCGCCGCTGGTGAGCCTGGTGCTGTTCGCCAATGAGCAGATCGACATGCTGCTTTCGACTCCGCAGTTGCAGATCATGTCACCCCAGTCGATTCAGGTCATCGACCTGCCGCCGCTTACACGGGAAGAGGCCGATGACTTCATGCGCTATCTGCTGAGGGTGGAGGGGTTGGATCAAGAGCTGGCGCTGGATCCAAGCAGGATGTCGCGCCTCTATCGTGAATCCCGCGGCGCACCAGGTCCGTTGGCCAGCGCAATTCTCGAGGCTGTGGGGGAATCGGGCGGTTCAGGTCAGGCCGCCTCTCGGCTCAGCAGAACACTCGTCTGGAGTGTGCTACCCCTAGGGGTTCTGGTGCTTCTCATCCTGCTCTTCCAGGCGCAGATAAATCGACTGTTTTCACCGGACACGCCGCCTTCAGACGAAGCTGTCGTTGTAACAATGCCACAGCGCCAGCCAGAAGTGGCGGCTACGACAGCCAACACCTCCCGGCCGGGAGAGCTGCCGGATGGCCCCGTGCCGGCTGAATCGCTAAATTCGCTTCCAACTGTGGAGATAGACCCAATCTCACAGCTTGAAAAGGAGACACCAGAGCCAACTGAACCTGGATCTGAGGATTCGAGCAGCCAAGTCGAGTCGCCACCAAGCCTCGCAGAGAATATAGCCAACACCGATTCGGCTGTGTCGACGCAAGAGGAGGTGACCGGACAGACGCCACCTACACCACCGGCAAGGGACGCTGCCCCTTCTCCGCCCCCCGAAAG
This sequence comes from Sedimenticolaceae bacterium, assembly GCA_050294655.1. GTDB lineage: Bacteria > Pseudomonadota > Gammaproteobacteria > Chromatiales > Chromatiaceae > Thiodiazotropha. The sequence continues at coordinate 26,634 of JBNKOL010000100.1, read as the reverse complement.
CGTGAGTGCCAGTGCTGAGAATAAGGTTGAACAAGAAGCGCTGGTGGTTGAGACGCCAGCTCCCGCGGTTGAGCCCGAGATTCCCGCGGAGTTGCCGGTTGAGAAAACAACGAAAAAGGTTACAACATCTGCATTGGCCCCTGTGCAAGTGAAGTCTCCGCAATGGGTCGATGAGCAGCCCCCGGGCAGCTATACGGTTCAGCTGTTGGCGGTTGAAAATGTTGAGTCGTTACAGGCGGTTATTTCGAAACACAATCTGCAGAGCAAGGCCTTTAGCGTAAAGACTGAACGCCAGGGTCACGATTGGTATCCTCTGCTCTGGGGTGAGTATCCGAATCGGGCGGCGGCTACGGAGGCGATCAAAGGTTTGCCGCCTAAACTGCAGAAGGGTGGCGCCTGGGTTCGATCCATCGCGTCGCTAAGGCAGTAAGTCGCAGCTTTTAACGGACCCTGGAAAGCTAGCCCGGGTTGCCTTGGGTGACTGACATGGGGTAATTTCGGCCTGGATGTTGTCGGAATTTAAGGGAAATTCCCGGTATACTGGCCTGAGAACGAATTCTCAAGTATCCTACGATGTTCTGCGTCTCAATAAGATGTATGCGCGTGGCTGTGAATCGCCGCCGATAACTCCTTCTTCAGTAATTGCTTGGGCTTACCGTCACGGCCACGGCCGGGCAGGTACGGGCAAAATGAGGTTTGCGTAATGAACCAGGGTGCTTTTCCACCTAAACAGGGACTCTACGATCCCGCCAATGAACATGACGCTTGCGGTGTCGGCTTTGTTGCCAACATCAAGGGGGTCAAAAGCCATCAGATCATCCAGCAGGGGCTGGGTATTCTCGAGCGGTTGACCCATCGTGGCGCGGTGGGGGCCGACCCGAAAGCGGGTGATGGAGCAGGTATCCTGTTTCAAATCCCTGACGCCTTCTTTCGCCAAGTGGTCGACTTCGAGCTTCCGCCTGAGGGCGAATACGCTATTGGTATGCTGTTTTTGCCGCGCAATGAGGCCAGCCGCAACGTCTGTGAAGAGGCAATCGAGGGGTTGGTGTCTGCAGAGGGACAGCGTGTTCTGGGCTGGCGGGATGTGCCGGTCAACAATGAGGGTCTGGGTTACAGCGTCAAGCCGACCGAGCCTGTCGTACGTCAGATCGTTGTTGCATGCGCAGAGAACTGCGCCGATCAGGATGCCTTCGAGCGCAAACTCTTCGTGATCCGCAAACAGATTGAAAACCGCGTGCGGCAGGCGGAGCTGGAGGGCGGTGACGCCTTCTATTTCAGCTCCTTCTCCTCTCGCACGCTGGTCTATAAAGGTATGTTGCTTGCGGATCAGGTGGGGGACTATTACCTCGACCTGCGCGACGAACGCATGGTGACCGCCATGGCTCTGGTGCATCAGCGGTTCTCCACCAATACTTTCCCCACCTGGGACCTGGCTCATCCTTTCCGCATGATTGCCCACAATGGGGAGATCAACACCCTGCGCGGTAACGTGAACTGGGTGAGTGCGCGCAAGAACTCGATGGCCTCGGAGATCCTCGGCGAGGATCTGGGCAAGATCTGGCCGCTGATCCCCGAGGGCCAGTCCGACTCAGCCTGCTTTGACAATGCGCTGGAACTCCTGGTGGCAGGCGGTTACTCCCTGGCCCACGCCATGATGATGTTGATCCCGGAGGCCTGGGGCGGCAACAAGCTGATGGACAAGGAGCGCCGGGCTTTCTACGAATACCACGCGGCGCTGATGGAGCCCTGGGACGGCCCCGCTGCGGTGGCCTTCACCGACGGACGCCAGATCGGCGCCACCCTGGACCGTAACGGCCTGCGTCCGGCCCGCTATTTGATTACCGAAGACGACCTGGTGGTGATGGGTTCGGAGATGGGTGTACTCGACATCCCCGAAGAGAAGATCGTCAAAAAGTGGCGTCTGCAGCCCGGCAAGATGTTCCTCATCGACATGGAGCAGGGCCGCATCATCGATGATGCCGAGATCAAGTCCCAGCTGGCCAGCGCCAGACCTTACCAGGACTGGCTCGATCAGACCCAGATCCTTCTCGACGAGCTACCCTCCGACGTGGCGCCTATGGCCCCCGGCGAGGACGATTTGCTGGATGCCCAACAAGCCTTCGGATACAGCCAGGAGGATATCAAGTTCCTGCTCACCCCGATGGTGTTGACCGGCCAGGAAGGGACCGGTTCCATGGGCGCTGACAATCCCCCCTCGGTGCTCTCGTTGCGGGCCAAGCATCTGTCGACCTATTTCAAGCAGAACTTCGCCCAGGTCACCAATCCGCCGATCGATCCGATCCGTGAGGAACTGGTGATGTCGCTGGTCAGTCTGATCGGTCCCCGGCCCAATCTGCTCAATCTGGCCGATGCCGGTAGCCACATGCGCCTGGAGGTGAGTCAGCCCGTCCTGACCAACGAGGATCTGGAGCGTATTCGCCACATCGAGGACAATACAGGGGGTGCTTTCCGCACCAAAACCCTCCATATCACCTATCCGGTGGCCGAGGGCGCGGCTGGTATGAAGCCGGCGCTGGAGGCGCTTTGTGAATTGGCCGAGCAGCAGGTGCGCGAAGGCTACAACATTCTGATCCTCTCCGACCGTCGGGTCGACGCGGACAATGTTGCCATTCCCGCGCTGCTGGCCACCTCCGCTGTTCATCACCACCTGATACGTAAGGGACTGCGCACGGAATCAGGTCTGGTACTGGAGACAGGCGCAGCCCTCGAGGTGCATCACTTCGCTACCCTCGCCGGTTATGGCGCGGAAGCGGTCAATCCCTATCTGGCCTTTGATACCATTCAGAGCGAGTTGGCCACACTGCCCGAGCGGCTCGAATTCTGCGAGGCGCAGAAGCGCTACATCAAGGCCGTTGGCAAGGGGTTGAAGAAGGTGATGTCGAAGATGGGCATCTCCACCTATCAGTCCTACTGCGGCGCCCAGATCTTCGACGCAGTGGGTCTCTCCAGCGAGCTGGTCGACGCCTATTTCACCGGCACCACGACCACCATCGAAGGTGCCGGCCTGCCCGAGGTCGCCGCCGAAGCGGTGAAGTGGCACGACAAGGCCTACGGCGATCAGCTCATCTACAAACGCCATCTCGATGTGGGCGGTGACTACGCCTACCGCCTGCGCGGAGAGGATCACAACTGGACCCCGCAGACCATCGCCAAGCTGCAGCATTCGGTGCGCAGCAACGACTGGAACACCTACGCGGAGTACGCCAGAGCGATCAACGAGCAGAATGAAGTCCTGCTCACCCTGCGCGGCCTGTTCGAGTTCAAGTTCGCCGACAACCCGATCCCCCTCGACGAGGTGGAGCCGGCCAGCGAGATCGTTAAGCGATTCGCCACAGGGGCCATGTCCTTCGGCTCCATTTCGTATGAGGCCCACTCGACCCTGGCCAAGGCGATGAACGCCATCGGCGGCAAGTCCAACACCGGTGAGGGCGGCGAGGAGCCCGAGCGTTTCAATCCGCTGCCGGACGGTTCGCGCAATCCGGAGCGCTCCGCCATCAAGCAGGTGGCTTCAGGCCGTTTCGGCGTCACCACCGAGTACCTGGTTAACGCCGACGACATCCAGATCAAGATGGCCCAGGGTGCCAAGCCAGGCGAGGGTGGCCAGCTACCGGGCCACAAGGTCAACCAGCAGATCGCGCGGGTGCGCCATTCGACCCCGGGCGTGGGCCTGATTTCGCCGCCGCCGCATCACGACATCTACTCCATCGAGGACCTGGCGCAGCTGATCCATGACCTGAAGAACGCCAATCCGAAGGCCCGCATCTCGGTCAAGCTGGTCTCCGAGGTGGGCGTGGGTACCGTGGCGGCGGGCGTCTCCAAGGCGCATGCCGATCATGTCACCATCTCCGGCTACGACGGCGGCACCGGCGCCAGTCCGCTGACCTCCATCAAGCACGCCGGCTCGCCCTGGGAGATCGGCCTGGCCGAGACCCACCAGACCCTGGTGCTCAACCAGCTGCGCGGGCGTATAGCGGTGCAGGCAGACGGCGGCATGCGTACCGGCCGCGACGTGGTGGTGGCCGTCCTGCTGGGCGCCGACGAGATCGGTTTCGCCACTGCGCCGCTGATCGCAGAGGGCTGCCTGATGATGCGCAAATGCCACCTCAACACCTGCCCGGTGGGCATCGCGACCCAGGATCCGGAGCTGCGCAAGCGCTTCACCGGCAAGCCGGAGCACATCATCAACTACTTCTTCTTCGTCGCCGAGGAGGTGCGCCAGCTGATGGCCAAACTGGGCTTCCGCAGCTTCAGCGAGATGATCGGCCAGAGCGACCGTCTCGACATGCGCAAGGCAATCAACCACTGGAAGGCAAAAGGGCTCGATTACAGCCGGCTGCTGCGCAAGCCGGAGGCGGGCGAGGGTGTCGCCATCTACAACTGTGAGGGGCAGGATCATGGCCTCGACAAGGCCCTGGACAAGAAGCTGATCGAGCTTGCCAAGCCGGCCCTGGACAAGGGCGAGGCGGTGAAGATCGAGATCGACATCCACAACTACAACCGCACCTTCGGTACCATGCTTTCGGGCCGCCTGGCCGAGAAATATGGTCACGCCGGACTGCCCGACGACACCATCTACATCAAGGTTAAGGGCACTGCCGGTCAGTCCTTCGGCGCCTGGGTCACCAAGGGTGTCACCCTGGAACTGGCTGGAGAAGGCAACGACTATGTGGGCAAGGGGCTCTCGGGCGGACGTCTGGTGATCTATCCGCCGGTGGAGTCGAAAATCGGCAAGGCTGAAGAGAACATCATCGTCGGCAACACGGTGCTCTACGGTGCCATCAGCGGTGAGTGCTACTTCCGCGGCGTGGCCGGCGAGCGCTTCGGCGTGCGCAACTCGGGCGCCACCGCCGTGGTTGAGGGCGTGGGCGACCACGGCTGCGAGTACATGACCGGCGGCATCGTGGTCTGCCTTGGTTCCACCGGGCGCAACTTCGCCGCCGGCATGTCGGGCGGCATCGCCTATGTGCTCGACGAGCAGGGCGATTTCGCCCAACGTTGCAACCTGGCCCAGGTGGAGCTTGAGCCGATCGAGGACGAAGACATCGCGCTGGAGGAGTTGGACCACCAGGGCGGCGACCTGGAGAGTCACGGCAGGGTCGACTTGAGCCACGACATGACCCGCTTCGACGCGCTGCGCCTGAAGCAGCTGATCGAGAAGCATCTCCACTACACCAACTCCGAAGTGGCGAAGCGTATTCTCGACAACTGGAGCAGCGCGCTGCCCAGGTTCGTAAAGGTCATGCCGGTCGAATACCGCCGCGCGCTGAAAGAGATGCAGGCCCAGCAGAAGGTCGCTGGTGCCGACAGTAAGGGGAGTCACTGATCATGGGTAAGCCAACGGGATTCAAAGAGATCGCACGTCAGGATCGGACCTACGCCCCGGTCGCCGACCGCCTCACCCACTACCAGGAGTTCGTGATTCCGCTGACCGACGAGGCGGTCAGCCAGCAGGGCGCCCGCTGCATGGATTGCGGTATCCCCTTCTGTCACAACGGCTGTCCTGTGAACAACATCATTCCGGACTGGAACGACCTGGTCTACCATAGCGACTGGCGCGCCGCCATCGAGGTGCTGCACAGCACCAACAACTTCCCCGAGTTCACCGGCCGCATCTGCCCGGCTCCCTGCGAGGCCTCCTGTACGCTGAACCTGGATGATGCGCCGGTCACTATCAAGACCATCGAATACAGCATCATTGAAAAGGCTTGGCAGGAGGGTTGGGTCAAACCCCAGATCGCCGAGCACAAGAGCGGCAAAAGGGTCGCGGTGGTCGGTTCCGGCCCCGCCGGCATGGCGGCCGCCCAGCAGTTGGCACGCGCCGGTCATGCGGTGGTGCTCTATGAAAAGCAGAACCGCATCGGCGGGCTGCTGCGCTACGGTATTCCAGATTTCAAACTGGACAAGAAGGTGATTGATCGACGCATGGCCCAGATGCGCACCGAGGGTGTCGAGTTCAAGACCAATATCCACATCGGCGTCGACATCCCGGTGAAAAATGTACTCGACGAGTTTGATGCAATGGTTCTCGCCGGAGGCGCCGAAAAGTCCCGTGATCTGCCGATACCCGGTCGTGAGTTGAACGGGGTCCATTTCGCCATGGACTTCCTGCGTAGCAACAGTCACCGGGTGCAGGGCGACCAGGTAGAGAATTTCATCTCCGCCGAGGGTAAGCATGTGGTTGTGATCGGTGGTGGCGATACCGGCTCCGACTGCATCGGCACCTCGAATCGCCATGGTGCGGCATCGGTGACCCAGCTGGAGATTCTGCCCAAGCCGCCTGAAAAAGAGGACAAAGGCACTACATGGCCCAACTGGCCCAATCGGATGCGTACCTCCAGCTCTCAGGAGGAGGGTTGCGAGCGGATGTGGCAGGTGGCGACCAAATCATTCCTCGACGATGGCAAGGGAAATCTGGCCGGCGTGAAATGCGTTAAGGTGGAGTGGAACAAGGATGAGCAGGGTAATTGGCAGATGACGGAAGTGGCCGGTAGCGAGTTTGAGTTGAAGGCCGATCTGGTAACCCTCGCCATGGGTTTTGTCCACCCTGTGCATGAAGGCATGCTGGAAGAACTGGGCGTCGAGCTCGACGGGCGTGGCAACATCAAGGCGACCACCGAGGGAGCGAATGCCTACAAAACCTCCCTCGATGGGGTGTTTAGCGCGGGTGACATGCGTCGTGGCCAATCCCTCGTGGTCTGGGCCATTCGTGAGGGGCGCCAGTGTGCCCGCGCCGTGGATGAATACCTGATGGGCAGAAGCGACTTACCTGTCTACTAGGGCCTGTTAACACGAATCCAATAGGCCCAGGCTGTCAGGTGATTACGTCAAGAAGTGGCTGCCTTGGACGGTACAGTTGGTCAGGTCGGGTTAAAGCCGTCGGCAATCAGCCGTGCCGCTGACTCCCTCGGCCGTTCATGGAAGTCCAGATCGACCCGCCATGGTTCATCAGGTCAAGGATAGAAAATAAGCGACTGCAGTCGCCGCCGTTTTCATTATATTTTCAAATGATTGAAAATGGGGGCATTTCCCTTCCCTGAAGGGGCCTCGCCATAGAGAGGTTTCCTGGACAAAGGAATGCACGAAGGAATTGTGCCAATGTCTATCTACCGCGCCGGGATTTTAGGTCTTCTGATCTGTAGTCCGGTGTTTTTATCCGCATCTGAAGATGGTGCCAGGCAGCCAATCCGGTTTGCGCCATCACCGATGGAGGGGAGCAATATCCTCCATGAACAGTTTTTTGGATTGGTCGGCTATCTGCAGCGGGTTCTCGATCGACCTGTCGTCATGGTCGACTCCGATGACGACGGTGAGCTGCTGCTGGCCTTTCACGGCAGTGATGTCGATCTTGCCTACCTCAGTTCCCTACCCTATGCGCTGTTGGCCCAAACCGATGCTGAGGTGGAGCCGGTTGTCTATTTCCGAGAGGCGGATGGTCTGAGTCAGACCACTTCTTCATGGGTGGCTATCGGTGGGCACGGGATCGATATGGCGGTGACACAGTGGCTGCATATCGGCTTAACCCAGCCCCTCTCCAGCTGTGGCTATTTCGCTGTCTCGCTTGAAGAGCTGCCTGCGCTGCCGAGGCTAGCCCCGTGAAAGGATTGCGCTTCCATTTCATCGTGTTTGGGCTTGTGATCTTGCTGGCCCTCGTACTGCAGGCGAATTACGGCCGCGAAGTGCAGGCACGCCAAGGCTTCATTCAGCGTTCCCAGGAGAGGGCTTTAGACAGTCGCCTGCGCAGCTATCAGGGCTTGCTGGAAGTGCTCCATGAAAATCTGTTCAATCGGCCACAAGTGACTGCTGTGATGGTGCAGGCGCTGGTAGCCGACGTGGATGAGCAGGCAAGATTACGCGCCAAACTTTACCGGGACTACTACCCGACCTTCGAAGTCCTTAAGCGCGACGATTTTCGTGAACTCCAGCTGGTACTTGCCGATGGCCGCTCGTTTCTGCGTTTCAACCGTCCCGATCTTTACGATGATGTCATCACCCGCCAGCGCCCCTTACTGGAGAAGGTGCTGCAGGGTGCGGTGCATGGCGCTGTACTGGAAAACGGTCGGGTCTATCCCGGCTTCCGTTTTGCCTTTCCGCTGCGCGATGACGGCCATGTGGTGGGGGCGGTCGATTTTTGTCTCTCATTCGAGGCGATTCGCCGGGCATTGACCGACAGCGAAGAGCGTGCGGATATCTATACCCAGTTCATGGTGCGTAAAACATTGTATGAGAGTGTCAGTCACCCGAGCTCGCGGCTCCTGTTCCGTGAAGCGGAGATCAGCCGTGATTTCGTTGTGGAACGAGGGGGAGAGGGGTTGTCCAAGCCGACTCCTGCGATCCAGTGGCTGCAGCTTGAGTTACATCAAGATTCCAAGGTTCAACAGAGTCTTAGAGAGGGTCGTCCGCTGGCCGATGTCCGTTGTCGAGGGCTTGGTGACTGCCATGTGGCTTTATTGCGGCCGGTGATGGACAGCCGGGATCGCCCCGCCGCCTATATATTCAGCTCCATACCAGTGCCGGAAGTGGACCATTTGCGACGTTCTCACCTGGGGGCTTTTTCAGTAGGTGCCCTGTTGATCCTGTTGGCGGTGGTGTCGGGCCGTCGCTGGCTCGATTCGACCCGCCGTCTGCAGACCATCAGCGACCACATGGCGGAGGGGATGTATGTGATGGACGAGGTGGGCAAGATCATCTATGTCAATCCGATGGCCTGCAAGATCCTTCGCTATGACGAAGATGAATTGGTCGGCGCTGAGGCACACACGCTTTTCCATGCCCACGAAAAGCTTCATCCTCCTGTTACCGGACTCTGCCCAAGCCGCCTGCAAGCCCTCTCGGGTGAGATCTACCGCAGTGAGGATGAGTATTACCTTTGCCGCGACGGGGAGATAATCCGGGTGAGTGAGGTTAGCTCGCCGTTCTGGTCGGACGGCACCCTATCGGGTTCGGTGGTGCTGTTCCGCGATATTACCGACGAGTACAAAGACAAAGCCCGTCTGCAGCGCAGTGATGTTGCCTTCAGCAGCTTGGCGGAAGCGGTGATGGTGACGAGCCCTGGTGGGGAGATCCAGGCGATCAACCGAGCATTTACCCAGATTACGGGGTATACGGAGCGGGAGGTTATTGGAAAGACACCCCGGATTCTCAAGTCGGGACGCCATGATCCGGCCTTCTACCAGCAGTTGTGGGATTGCATCAGCCAGGGAGAGGGGTGGGAGGGCGAGGTGTGGAATCGTCGCAAGAACGGTGAAATCTACCCCGAACACCTGAGGATTGCCGCAGTCCAGCAGCCGAACGGGGTGATCACAGGCTATGTGGCTACCTTCAGTGACATTACCGAGAAGTTCCGACAGCAACAGGAGTTGCGCAAACTGGCTTACCACGATCCCTTGACCGGGCTGCACAATCGAGCCGCCTTTCTTGAGATGTTCGACCACGCCTTGGGCCACGCAGAGCGGCATGGACGGCCACTGGCGCTGCTCTATCTCGACCTCGATCGGTTCAAAAAGATCAACGATACCCTGGGCCATGTAATCGGCGACCGGGTGTTGGAGGAGTGCGCAAAGCGGCTAAGTGAGGCGGTAAGGAGTGATGACGAAGTGGCGCGGCTCGGTGGGGATGAATTCATCATCATGCTGGAGGATTTCGTCCAGGCAGATACCCCAGCGCGTGTGGCGCGCAAGGTTCTAAGCCTGTTGAGCCAGCCGATCCGGATCGAGCACCATGAACTGCAGATGACAGCCAGTATCGGCATCGCGGTCTATCCAGATGATGGTCAGAATGCTACCAGTTTGCTGAAGAACGCGGATGCGGCGATGTACATTGCGAAACAGGTAGGGCGGAACGGATTCCACTACTTCACACAGGCAATGGCCAAGCGGGAGGAGAATCGCTTTGCCCTGGAGATCGATCTCCACACAGCCTTGCGCGATGAGGCGTTCCTGCTTCACTATCAGCCGAAAGTGGACCTGCGAATGGGGCGGATCACCGGGCTGGAGGCGTTGTTGCGTTGGCGGCATCCCAAGCATGGCTTGCTGACGCCGTCTCAGTTTCTTGCGGTGGCGCATGAAGGGGGCATGATGCGAGATATCACCCATTGGGTGATCAACGAGTCTTGTCGCCAGATGCAGGAGTGGCTGGATGAGGGACTGGAGCCCGGACGTCTCGCCATAAACATCGACTCACACACATTCAACAGCAATGATGCCTACGATCAGATCGGTCGCACGGTGGAGGTTTCCGGCATCTCACCCCATAAGGTCGAATTGGAGATTCCGGAGAGTGGCTTGCTGGAGAAGAGCTTCGATGACGAGTTCTGGAAGCTGCTGGTCGAGATGGGCTTCGAGCTCTCCATCGATGACTTTGGTATTGGTGAATCGTCGCTGCTTCGCCTCAAACAGCTGCCGGTGACCTCGCTCAAGATCGATAAATCCTTCATACGCGACATCGATACCGATGATGATGACCGAGCAATCATCCGTACCATGGTGGCGATGGGGCAGAGCCTCGGCGTGAGGGTGTTGGCTGAGGGGGTGGAGCAGACCTCCCAACTGGCCTTTTTGTGCCAAATCGGGTGTGATGAGGCACAGGGACATCTCTTCTCAGCGCCACTTCCGGCGCAACAGATCGCAAGCTTGTTGGCCGAGCACCCATTTTCCAAAATTCTGGAAGCTTGCCGGATTGTGGACTGAGCTGCTCAGGTCAGTGAGTTAGGCAGGGTTTTCGACTATCATCAGCAGAGAAATGAGTGGATTCAACAGCAAGATGGGCTGGAGATAGCATGAACGACAAGTTGATGGTGTTGCCGAGTGCGAAATTCGAGCGTATCCGACTGGTGCGGATACCCTACGATCTGGAACGCAACGAGGCCTATCGGTTTGCCACCGGCATCATAGCGCAAGCCGAGGAGTGTACCGAGAACTGCCGTTGGGAGGATATCGCCGAAGCCCTCGAGGCGCGGGGTTTCGAGCCGGTCGACGTGATTATTGGGCCGGCGCTCGATTGAGTCTCCTTGTGATCCCTATTTGAAGTCTTCGAATTCGTCCAGGTCCATCTGTAGCAGAATCGCCTTGCGTAGCAGTTTTTGCTCGTTGCGCATGGTCTGGCGCAGGTCGTCGAGTTCCTTCTCCAACTCCTGGATCCGGTAGATCAGTTCGTCCGCATGGGGCATGGGTGACATGGCCGGGCGTGCTGCTGCGGTGACCTGATTTCCTGCGCCCTTGCCATTAGGCCGCAGAGGGGAGACCGAGGCCTTCTGTTGTGCTGACGGTGGCCTCTCCGCTTGATCCGCTTCGCCGGGCGGCGGGTCGAAACTGACCTCCTGTTCCAGTTCCTGCATCACGGAGAGAACGGCGTCCTTCTCCAGGTTGTGCAGCTCTTCCAGACAACCGAACAGCATCAGCCGGTCACACATGGCGTTGATGCGACGTGGTACACCACCGGTAAACTCGTGAATCATACGGAACACGCCATTCGCAAAGGTGGGATCCTCATTCCAGCCGACGAGCTGCAGCCGGTGCATGATATATTTTTCCGTCTCGTCAGGGCTCAATGGCTCCAGGTGGTAGGAGGCGATGATGCGTTGGCGAACCTGCTCCATACCAGGGCTCTGCAGGGTGCGCTTGAACTCCTCCTGACCGAGCAGGAAGGTCTGCACCAGTGCCTTGTTGTCGACCTGGAAGTTGGAGAGCATGCGCAGCTCTTCAACGGAACGGGCGGGCAGGTTCTGTGCTTCGTCGACCACCAGCAGCATCTGTTTGCCTTCGGAGTGGCGCGCGCGCGCAATGGCCTCCAGGTTGTGCAACAGGGTGGCCTTGTTCAGCCCCTCATGGGCGAGCCCGAAGGAGGCACAGACCATGCGCAACATGTCGTCGGGGTCGACCTGGGTGGTGACCAGTTGGGCGGCCATCACGTTCATGCCGCTTATCTCGTCGAAGAGGTTGCGCACCAAGGTGGTTTTACCGGTGCCGATACCACCGGTGATGACGATGAAACCCTCGCCCTGCTCAAGACCATAGCGTAGGTAGGCCATAGCGCGGTTGTGGCCCTTACTGTTGAAGAAGAACTTATGGTCGGGTGTCAGCTGGAACGGTTTACCCGTGAGCTTGTAAAAATCGTCATACATAGTGATATGCCTTCACTTACTTGCGCAATCTCAGTATGTGTTGTTGGCTGAGATGAAAACCGCCGCAATAGCGGCGGTGCTAGATGGAAGCGCCCCGCAGTCTTCCTGCACACTCCAACACTCCCTATTATGCATCTTATCGACGAAACTGCCTACCTTGCGGGCGGGCTGACGGTATTATTACCACGGCAAAGGAGGTGAAGTTCAGGACTTAAAGTATGCCCTTGCTCGAGGCGCGGCTCGCCGGCAAGGTTCACTCCCTTGGCAAACGCCGCAGCACCGAGCAAGGGTGCGCTTGAAGGCCCTGACATTCGGATGCCTAAAGGAGAGGCACGCTGCAGCTGAACTTCACCAATCAGGTTGCCGGGTGAATAGCTTCCGGCGAGATAATCCATCGGCCGGCAAGGGGGCATCGATGGTTGACCCGCTTCCATTGTGTCAACTATCTTCACTTCACAAACGACCCTGAACGATAACGATAAGATCGAGGAGATGTGATGCTGAAGTCAGGCGATAAAGCCCCCCCATTCGAGCTGCCGGATTCCGACATGCACATAGTGAGTTCCGAGCAATTTCTCAATACCAGCAATCTGGTGCTCTATTTCTATCCCAAGGATGACACCACGGGCTGCACTATCGAGGCGGTGGAACACTCCGACCTGATGGAGGATTTCGCGGCACTCGACACTCAGGTGATCGGCATCAGCCGGGACGACTGTGTCAGCCACGCCGCGTTTCGCGATAAACATGGCCTGACTGTCACCCTGCTGGCGGATACCGATGGCGAGGTCTGTTTCGCCTATGACGTCTGGCGCGAAAAGGAGAAGAATGGAGAGAAGCGCATGGGCATCCTGCGTTCCACCTTCATTATCGACAAGTCCGGGGTCGTGCGCGAAGCGATCTACGATGTCAAGCCGAAAGGACATGCGGCTCAGGTGTTGGAGCTGGTCAAGCAGATTGCCTGAGGCGTTGCCTGTCCGAACGGTCGAGATTGCCCCGGATCGATCCCTGACATAGCTCAGGTCACCCCGGCCGGCCTGATGTTGTGAGGCGTAAACAGCCGCCGTTGCCCGCCGGCAGGGAGATCCTGGATTTGTTCGCTTGCGCGGGAATTGGCGTTCATTCGGGGATTTTACGCTTAGCTAACCCCCTTTTCGTGGCGGCACTGAGCCTGGATGTATACTGTGGTAAGTTCCATCCGATGAGGCCCCGTGATCGGTTGCTGTGAAACTCCGTACCCAGATACTCATTCTGCTGTTCCTGTTCGGCTTTGCGCCGCTGACCGCCATTGTGGTCAGCAATCTGCCTTTTGTGCTGGAGCGGTTGGAATTCTTCTACCATAAGGCCCATCTGCAGAATCTGCGTGCCGATTTCCGAGATCTCGATGAACACCTGGCCAGCCGCCACGAAATGCTCCGTCTGCTGGCCAAACTCCCGGAACCGGGTTTTATCCTGGGTGAACAGGGAGACAAGACGGCCCAGGAGATCGACGAGTCAAGGGTGCTCTACACCGAATGGTTAAATCGCATCCTGCGCGATCACCCTGATATCTTTCAGATCCTTTTCCTCGATATGCAGGGCAAGCCGCGCTTTTGGCTTGAGCTCAATGCGCGCACCCGGCAGTGGGAGCCGACCCTGAAAAAGCCCGACATGCCCAGCCCGGAGTTTTTTCAGAGCAGCGTCAATCAGGAGTTTGGCCGGGTTGCCGTGAGCAAGATCAGTCTCAATCCCGGCGCCGCCCTGACCGATCCCCGTCGTTTCATGACCATGCGTATGATCAGTCCGATTATCGGCCCGGATCATGAGGAACGGTTGCGATCAGTGGGGGCAGTGGTGATCAATATTGATGTGGGCGGCATGGCGAGGGCCTATCGTAACACTCTCTGGGTGACCAGTGACGGGGTCTATCTGGAGGAGCGCCTGGCTGGAACCGATGAACCCAAGGCGTTCGAGGATTTCGAGCGCCTCAGCGAGATTTTCCAGGCGGGAAAGCTGGCGCTATGGGAGGGCGGGGGAGAGCAGGTCATCTGGGTGCCCCTGTTTGCCACTGAGGGGTCTGGCCCCTTGTGGGTCGGTCGGCGGGTCGATCCTTCGCCACTGGATCAGTTCCGCAATGTCCTGATCAGTCGGGTAATGACCGTGGTGGTGATCTCACTGGTGGTTTTGCTGCTGGTGGCGCGCTGGCTTGGCCTGCGCGCCGAACAGTTCGGCAAGAAGTTGCGGGATGGTGTCGGTAAGGTGTTGAGTGAGAATGCCCCGGTTCGTTTTGAATGGCACGGTCCAAAGGAGTTCCAGCTGCTGGGCGAGCAGCTGACTGAGCTGGCTGAAACTCACGCCCAGCAAGCCGAAGTGGAGCGCCAGCATGCACGGCAGCTGGAGGAGTCGAATCTGTACAAATCGGAATTTCTCGCCAATGTCAGCCACGAGTTGCGCACCCCGCTCAACTCGATCCTGTTGCTCTCGAAACTGCTCAATGAAGGGGACGGCGGCTTGAGCCAGGAACAGCAGCAACAGCTGCAGGTGATCCATGACGCCGGGTGCGATCTGCGGGCCTTGATCGACAACATTCTCGATCTATCCCGGATTGAGGCGGGTCAGGCCAGTTTCAGCCTGCAGCCGATCGAGCCATATCAACTGGCTAGCGATTTGATCGACCTGGTCGGACCCCAGTTCGACGCCAAGGGGCTCCAGCTTGCATTAGAGCGGGATGCCACACTGCCGACACAATTCGTCTCGGATCAGGAGAAGGTGCGCCAAATTCTCAAGAACTTCCTCTCCAATGCCCTCAAGTTTACCCACCAGGGCACGGTCACGCTGAGGTTGTGGCACCGGCCTGAGTCTCCGGACAAACCGATCTGTTTCAGTGTGCATGACACAGGTGTCGGTATACCGTCCGACAAACAGCAGCTGATTTTCGAGGCCTTCAAACAGGCCGACGGCTCTACCAGCCGCCGCTATGGCGGTACCGGGCTGGGCCTCAGTATCAGCCGGGAGCTGGCCCATCTGCTCGGTGGTGAAATCACGCTGCAGAGTGAAGAGGGAGAGGGCGCGGAGTTCACCCTCTGCCTGCCACTGATTTTTGATCACCAGGGATTGCCGACACAGCAACAGGTGGAGATTGCCGGGCTGGACACATCGACGACCCAGGACCCTGTCCTGCTGCGGCAACGAGTGGATGGGACGGGGAAGAAAGAGAGCATAGAGATGCCGTTCTCAGGTCATCGGGTGTTGCTGGTGGATGATGATCTGAGAAACCTGCTGGCGCTTACTCCCCGGCTGGAGGCCTGGGGTATGCAGGTGGTTGCCGCGGGTGATGCCCAGGAGGCCCTGGAGACGCTGAACGAGGATAGTGCCTTTTCACTGGTTTTAATGGACCTCGCGATGCCAGAGCGGGATGGCTATGATACGATCAGAGAGATCCGCAACAAGATGCAGCTGACTGCACTCACAATCATTGCCATGGGCGCCGGGGATTCGGCCAATGAGCATACCCGTTGCCTGGCGGCCGGAGCAGATGACTGCCTGGCTGACCGCAATGACCCACTGGCACTGAAGCGGATCATTGAAAAGCATCTTGGAGAAGCATGATGTCATCGCGCAGGCGCTGTTGGCGCATGCGCGGTTTTAGGGCCTCTGAATAGACATATGAAACGATACGCCGGCTTTAAACTGCTGATCGTGGACGACCACGAACACAATCTCTTTTCCCTGCGTAGCTTGATACATCGCTACATGGACGTGGAGATATTCGAGGCGACTTCGGGTCAGCAGGCCCTTGATATCGCGGTCAAAGAGCCCGGTATCGACCTCATCATCCTCGATGTGCAGATGCCTGAGATGGACGGTTTTCAGACCGCTTCGATGTTGAAAATCCGCAAAAAGACCCAGGATATCCCGATCATCTTTCTCACTGCCGCCTTCAAGACCGAGGAGTTTCAGCAGAAGGGTTACGAGGTCGGTGGCGTCGACTATCTGCTCAAGCCGATCGACGACAATCAGCTACTGAACAAGATCAGCACCTACTTCCGGCTGATCGAGAAGGAACGCGAGCTCAATCGAATCCTGGAGCAAAAGGTGGCGGAGCGCACAATGGAACTGGCCGCCGCCAAACAGCATCTGGAAAACATCATCACCCACATGGGCGAGGCGCTGCTGGTGCTCGATCCGGAAGGATGCATCGAGTCGGCCAATCCCGCGGCCTGCGCCATGCTCAACTACAGTGAACAGGACCTGCTCGAACTGTCGATCGGTGATGTTTTCGAGGAAGAGGAGGAGGAGCAGGCCGGTGCCTTCTTCGGTACCTGGCTCGAAGCGTTGATCCGTACCGGCGCTCTGAGTCGCATCGAGGCGCGCTTCATCGCCAAGGACGGGCGTCGCGTGCCAATTCTATTTTCCCGTACCGCGGTCAAAGACAGAGATGGCGATATCAGTCATATTATCTGTATCGCCAAGGATATGACGGGTTATATCCGTGAGATGGAGATGGTGGAATCCCTCTCCAGAGGAGCCAATCAATGAATCAATCAAACGAAGATCCGATGCTTTCGGGACACGAGGACACGTCCCTCACGGCGAATGCACTCAAGGCGATGGCGCACCCCTTGCGCTGGAAGATCCTCTGTTCCCTCGGCGACAATGAACTGTCGGTCGGCGAGATCGTGGAGCGGACCGGTACCTCCCAGAGCAACATATCCCAGCACCTCGAGCAGCTGCGAAACAAGAATATCGTAGTCTCGCGCAAAGAGGCCAACCGCATCTACTACCGGATACGCAATGACCAGTTGCTCGATTTGATCGGCATCATGCGCAACGTACTCTGTCCGGCCAATCTCGACGACCGTTATCCTCCGAAATCCTGACAGATGGAAGATCGCATTGTCGAATTGGAGACCCGCCTGGCGTTCCAGGAAGACGCCATTCACCATCAGAATGAAATCCTTACCGCGCAGCAGCGCCAGATCGATGCTTTGACGGAGACGGTGCAGGCGCTGAAGAAGCGCCTGCAAAGCCTCTCCCCATCCCCCCTGGATAGCAGTGAAGCAGAGCCACCGCCGCCGCATTACTGATTTTTTTAACGCAAAGCGAGCAATGAAGCGCTAAGTTGTTTAAAAAACAGTGGGCTGCTGGGTGAGAAATGCCGTCTGGTGACTACTGAGAAGTCACCCTACTCTCTCTCTCGATCTTTTCGCTCATCGCGATTTATAACACCAGACAAAACAAGGACAGATTATTTATCTTGATTAACCGCCATAATCCGCCATGCGTCGTTAGAGGCGAGAATCGAGTAATGGCCTGAATAGTTTTGCGTGTTGAGTTGTGCTTTGCGCAGGATGTTTTTCACCCCCCTCTCCCTGGTCCTCTCCCCTTGCTGGAGAGGGCCAGGGAGAGGGGGGATATAAAACCCGCGAGCACAACGAACACCTCAAGCAAAACTGTTGTGGGTTAGTGATCCCTTGGCTGAGTAATATGGGTAATCAGGTTATTTGTTGATTTTTTGCTCTTAAACTGAAAAATTAAATCTGTCCCGCTTTCGCCATAAAACTATTCTTCCTTCATGGCATATCGCTGTGGTAAGCGGCGGCTGGTACGGAGCAGAGTTTGCGCAAAGATGGCGATGCCATGCGCAAAAAGCCGCGCAGTACCAGGCGTCCGAGTGAGCAAGCGAACGCCTTGACCACCTTGTTATGGCCGACTACAATACCAAATATTGGTACTTCTGAGATTTTTTTTCAATGAGCAAAAACACCAGTATTACTCTTGGCGAGCACTTCGATTCCTTTGTTACCGAACAACTTAAAAATGGCCGTTATGCCTCGACTAGTGAAGTTATTCGGGCGGGGCTCCGTTTGCTGGAAGAGGAAGAAACTAAGCTTTCTACACTTCGAAAGCTGCTTGAAGAAGGTGAAGCAAGCGAGTTTATTGAATACTCGCTTAGCGGCCTGATCGAAGAGCTGGATAGCGAAACCCATTAATGCCTCGCTTCCGGATAAAAGCCGCTGCTCGGGCGGATTTGAAAGGGATTGCCAAATACACAGAGCAGACGTGGAACCGTGAACAGCGTAATAGCTACCTGAAAGAACTTGACCAAGCGTTCCATTGCTTGGCTGAGAACACCGAACTTGGCAAAGCCGGTGACCATATTCGGTCGGGCTATCGAGTTTTTCCGGTAGGTAGCCATTTGGTTTTTTACAAAATAGGCACTGGAAATATCGTTGAAATAATCCGCGTACTCCACAAACGCATGGATGTTTCTTCTCGGTTTCTCAAGCCATAACGCTTCAAGAAGGGGCGCCGTTTACGGCGTCCCGCTTGCTTGGTTTGTTAGGAGTTGGCTTACAAATTAATTTGTTCATAACCTGTATTTTGAATTGGATTTTTCACTATCTCAGAAACAACAGCCACTAGATCATTCTTTGATGTCTGTGGCTTCTTGATTATTGCTGTAAGTCCATAACGGTTAAAGTTTAGCTCATTTATAACAGGTTTTACTTCATTGTTTAGGAGACTGGTAATCCCATTTTGATTCTCTTTGTTATCCTGAGTGAGAAATATGATATGGCTATAAGTATAGAAATGAGCGACTAAGAAGCAAATTACATCCGCATCTGGAAATGAGTAATTTTTTACGGGCTTTCCAATATCAAAGATTCTGTGTCTCGGAACTTTGCTTCCATGCAGCATTGCTTTTTCTCCAGATTCAGTTTCTCTAGCCTGATACCAGAGCCTCTCAATGCCATGCGCGAACCCATCGTAAACTAGCACACCAAGTTTTTGGTCCAATTCTTTGCTGTTGAGACACTCATCCAAAGCAATAAGAGGAAGTGTTTTCTTATAGGATTCGCTATTCCTTAATGTCTCATCGAAGAAGCCACGTATATTACATTTAAGAGAATTTCTCATAACGTGATGTGCTGACCTCCTGGTGATTATGTGGACGGCACAACAAATATAATATGCTACCGGCACCAATATTGTGATATGCCGACCACGTAACAATTCTCATTAAGCTTAAGTGCGGAATAGATCCTTTTATGAGAGTACATCCTGTAATTACAAGAATAACCGCCTTTCCAAAAGTACTACTTGCTTCTGATCAACTGCTTACGCCTAGTCAGTAACTGCTTGGCATGAGCATACGTGACGGATTTCAACCATTGTCTCGGCTTGGTCTCTTGTGACGGACTTCATTTCCACACTACACGGTTGAGATTAGCCGCTGGCGGCTACCGAGAAGTCACACTCCAATCCGCCAGACGATCTTTTTGTTCAACGCGATATAAAAACCAGGCGCAAACAAGCTTCAATCACCCTCGTAGAGATCGACCCACAGCTTCGGCGGCATCTGGAGATGAAAGCCTTGGCTGCGCAGGTTCTGCATGACTTTGTCTACGTCTTCCCTGGCCAGGGTGCGTTGTGCCGTGAGGGTCAGCTCCATCACTTTCGTCGGCTGGCCGAAGCGGCTGAGCAGCGCCTCCGGTAGGCAGGAGAAGTCATCCTCTTGCCGCAGATAGAGATACATCTCCTGCTGGCGTGAACTGCGATAGACCCAGCAGGGAAGACCGGCCTCGTCGTTCATTCCTGGATGGTGACCTTTTCAAGGCGCCAGATATCACGGTTGTACTCTTCCATGGTGCGATCGGTGGAGAAGCGACCGCTTTTGGCGCTGTTGATTATGCTCATGCGGGTCCAGTGCTCACGATCCTGGTAGGCCATGGCGGCCTGCTCCTGGGTGTCGAGGTAGCTGCGAAAATCGGCGGCGGTCATCCAGGGGTCGTAAGGATTGCGGATCGACTCGATGATGGGATCGAAAATACCCGGCTCGAACTGATTGAAGTAACCGCTTTCAAGCAGTTGCATCACCTGCCTCAGTTCCGAATCCTGTTCGATGATGGCATTCGGGGCATAGTGGCCGCGCATCGCCTCGATCTCAGTGGTTGTAAGGCCAAAGAGAAAGAAGTTGGCCTCGCCCACCTCCTCCAGAATCTCGATGTTGGCGCCGTCCAGGGTGCCGATGGTCACGGCGCCGTTCATCATGAACTTCATGTTGCCGGTTCCCGATGCCTCCTTGCCGGCGGTGGAGATCTGCTCCGAAAGATCGGTGCCGGGGGCGATCACCTCCATGGCGGAGACCCGGTAGTTGGGGATGAAGGCAACCTTCAACAGATTGCCGACCTGGTGATCCTTGTTGACCACCCGAGCCACGTTGTTGATCAGCTTGATAATGAGTTTGGCAATCTGGTAGCCGGGCGCTGCCTTACCGCCAATCAGCACGCAGCGTTTGGTCCAGTTCGCCGTGTCGCCGTGCTTTATCCGGTTGTAAAGGTGTATCACATGCAGGATGTTGAGCAACTGCCGTTTGTACTCGTGGATGCGTTTCACCTGCACATCGAACAAGGCGTCGGTATCGAAATCCACCTTGCACTCATGTTTGATCATGTGTGCCAGCCGTTGTTTGTTTGCGAGTTTTATCTGCGTCCAGCGCTTGTGAAAGTCGAGATTGTCGGCGAGTTTCTCCAGCTTGGTCAGGCTCGGCAGGTCAGAGATCCAACCGTTTCCGATGGTCTCGTCGAGCAGGTTGCGCAGTCCCGGATTACAGGCGGCGAGCCAGCGTCGTGGGGTGACGCCATTGGTCTTGTTGTTGAAGCGCTCCGGCCAGAGTTCGTTGAAATCGTGGAATAACCCTTTCTTTAACAGCTCGGTATGCAGCGCCGCTACGCCATTGACGGAGAAGCTGCCGACGATGGCGAGGTAGGCCATGCGCACCATCGGTTGTGCGCCCTCTTCGATCAAGGACATGCGCCTCAGTCGGTCGGTGTCGCCAGGCCAGCTCTCGGCGACTTCGCTGAGAAATCGGGCGTTGATTTCGTAGATGATCTCCAGCAGCCGCGGCAGCAGTACTTCGAACAGTTTAACCGGCCAGCGCTCCAGCGCTTCAGGCAGTAGGGTGTGGTTGGTATAGGCCATGGTGCGAGCGGTAATCTCCCAGGCTTCGTCCCACTCCAGCGCGTGTTCGTCCATGAGTTGGCGCATCAGCTCCGCAACCGAAATGCTGGGGTGGGTGTCGTTGAGCTGGAAGCAGTGTTTGTCGGCGAAATTGGAGAAGTCCGGGTGGTTGACAACCCACTCGCGGATGACATCGCGCAGACTGGCGGAGGCGAGGAAGTACTGCTGCTTGAGACGCAGCTCCTTGCCGCACTCACTCGCGTCGTTGGGGTAGAGCACCATGGTAATGTGCTCGGCATCGTTCTTCGCCTCCACCGATTCGGGGTAGCTGCCGGCGTTGAACTCGTCCAGGTTGAACTCATCGGTTGCCGCCGCTTTCCACAATCTCAGGGTGTTCACTCTGTTGTTGCGGTAGCCGGGAACCGGCAGGTCGTAGGGGACCGCCAGTACGTCCTGGGTGTCGATCCAGCGCACCCGACCGTTGCTGTGTTCAGTGTGGCCACCGAACTTGATGCGCTGGGTGTATTCGGGTCGTTCCAGTTCCCAGGGATTACCGTCACGCAGCCAATGGTCCGGGTCCTCCACCTGCTGCCCGTTGCTGATGTGCTGGCGGAACATGCCGTACTCATAGCGCAGGCCGTAGCCGCGCACCGGTAGGTTGAGTGTGGCGCAGCTATCGAGAAAGCAGGCGGCCAAGCGGCCGAGACCGCCGTTGCCCAGGCCGGCATCGGGTTCGCTCTCGCGGATCTCTTCCAGTTCCATGCCGAGGGTCTGGAACGCCTGGCTGACCGAATCGTCGAGTTCCAGGTTGAGTATTGCGTTGCTTAGAGCGCGTCCCATCAAAAACTCGAGGGAGAGATAGAAAGTGCGTTTACAGTCACTGGCTTCGTAGCCGGCGCGAGTCTGCTTCCAGCGCTCCACCAGCCGGTCACGGATGGCGAATGCCAGGGCCTTATAGGGGTAGTGGGCGGAAGTGCATTGGTTGTCCCGGCCCAAGGTGTGAGCGAAGTAGCGACGAAAATCGTGAGAGAGCGCTTCGGCATCCATGCCGAGCGGTGGCAGTTCTGTCAGTGAATCGCAGCTGATACTGGGCACGCTGTGGTTGAGTTTCTTGGGCATGTCGGCAGACCGGTGGCAATGGGTATAACCGCATTATGCCGATGGTCTGCCTCAGAATGCCAGATCGAGTTGGCCGGGAATGCCCCGTACAGCTCGGGGTTTTGTATACCCGGAGAGGCTCTGACAAAGCCTGGAGCGAGCTGATTCTCGATCAAAAAGCCCAATTCAAATCACGGATCGCACGCAATAGCCTGATCTGGCGGCAAGCGTCGGTCCGTGACTTATTACGCGGTTGCCTAGAAGTCAGTCTCAGCCATGCCCAGTCCGCCGGGGGCCTCTACACTACCGCTGTCGGAGAGTCGGATCTTGAGCGAGAGGTTGTTGCGGGAGTCCGCATGCGCCAGTGCCTCCTCCAGGGTGATTTTACCCTCCTGGTAGAGGATGTAGAGGGACTGGTCGAAGGTCTGCATGCCGCGCTCGCCGCCTTGTTCCATGACCTCCTTGATGGCGTGGATGTCGCCTTTCTGAATCAACTCCGAGATGTAGGTGGTAAGCAGCATGATCTCCACCGCCGGGATACGTTGGCCATTCTTGCCCTTCACCAGACGTTGTGAGATGACCGCCCGTAGGTTCAGCGAAAGATCCATGTAGAGCTGTTGGTGGGCGCTGTCGGGGAAGAAGTTGATGATGCGATCGAGTGCCTGGTTGGCGTTGTTGGCATGCAGCGTCGAGAGGCAGAGGTGACCGGTCTCGGCATAGGCGATGGAGTGCTGCATGGTGTACATTTCACGGATCTCGCCGATCTGGATCACGTCGGGCGCCTCGCGCATGGCGTTCTTCAGTGCGTTTTCGTAGGAGAGGGTGTCGATGCCCACCTCGCGCTGATCCACCACCGATTTCTTATGGGTGTAGAGGTACTCGATAGGGTCCTCGATGGTGAGGATGTGCCCTGCCCGGTTCTGATTGCGGTACTCGATCATCGAGGCCAGGGTGGTGGATTTACCGGAACCGGTGGCGCCGACCACCAGAATCAGTCCACGGGGCTCCATGATCAGGTCCTTGAGAATGACCGGCAGATTGAGCTGTTCGACCGGCGGGATCACGCCCTTGATATAACGGATCACCATTGCCGCGTCGCCCCGCTGTTTGAAGACGTTGACGCGGAAACGGCCCAGATTGCTAATGGAGATGGCCAGGTTGCACTCGAAGGTGGCCTCGAACTCCTTGATCTGCTCATCGCTCATGATGTTGTAGGCGAGCTTGCGCACCTGGCCCGGCTGTAGCGGGGAAGATCCGATGGGGCGTGTTTCGCCCTCCGCTTTCAAGTGCGGCGCCGCGCCGGTACTGAAAAAGACGTCCGATCCGTTCTTTTGAACCATGAGTTTCAGGTAGGGAACGATGTCCATGCAACTTCCTCCAAGCGTGCTTTATTGGCCAAAGTATGACGGGCCAGGGTAAAGTGGTTTGCTACTGGCTATCGGCCGATCCGCGAAAGAATGAAGTGAAATAAGAAAAAAATGATGTCAGATCCAACATATCGGGGCACGGCATGAGCGAGCTGCGGCTCTCGGCGCTCTACCGCTACCCGGTGAAGTCTCTCGCGGGGCAGCCGTTGCAGCAGGTCGGGCTGGATCGCTTCGGCCTGCAGGCGGATCGGCGCTGGATGTTGGTGGATCGCGAGGGACGCTTCCTCAGTCAGCGGGAGCTGCCGCGCATGGCGCTGATCACACCCCGCCTGGAGGCGCAGGGGCTGTTGTTGCAGACACCGGGGATGCAGGCGATTAGTGTACGACGACCCGATACGGGGGCCGAACGGATCCGGGTACGGGTGTGGCATGATCACTGTCAGGCGCAACTCGCCGAAGCGACGGCGAACCGCTGGCTGAGCGAGTTTCTTGGCCTGCCCTGCAGGTTGGTCTACATGCCGGATGAGAGTGTGCGGCGGGTCGATTCCCGCTATGCCACACAGCAGGATCAGACCGCCTTTTCGGACGGCTTCCCCTTGCTGCTTATCTCCCAGGCTTCGCTGGATGACCTCAACAGCCGCCTCGCCGAGCCGCTGCCAATGCTTCGATTTCGACCCAATCTGGTGGTGGAGGGGTGTGAGCCCTATGCCGAGGATGGCTGGCGACAGATTCGGATCGGTGAGCTGACACTGCGGGTGGTAAAGCCCTGCTCCCGCTGCAAAATCACCACAGTCGATCCCTATACCGCAGAGACCGGGAGTGAACCCCTGAAGACCCTGGCCAGCTACCGACGCCGTGGCAATCAGGTCTACTTCGGTCAGAATCTGCTACATGACGGTCCTGGTGAGCTGGCCTTGGGAATGCCCCTGGAGATCCTAGAATGACAGCGCCACAGCAGGTACTCGACGAGACCCGTTGCTGGGTGGAACAGGTGGTGGTGGCGCTCAATCTCTGCCCCTTCGCGGCGGCGCCAGTGAAAGGGGAGCGGATCCGCTATGTGCATTGCGCCGAGGGTGAGGCGGAGGGGATCTATCGTGCCCTGCTGACGGAGATGGAGCAGCTCGTTGGATTGCCGGAGTCGGAAGCGGAGACCTGCCTCTTTGTGGTGCCTGTGGGCCTGGAGGATTTTGACGCCTATCTGGAGCTGTTTGCGATTGCCGAGGCGGTGATTCCGGAGGCTGGACTCGATGGCATCCTGCAGCTGGCAAGCTTCCATCCCGACTACTGCTTCGAGGGTGCCCCAACAGATGACCCCGCCAACTACACCAACCGCTCACCCCACCCCATGTTCCATCTGATCCGGGAGGCGCCGCTGGCCCGGGCGCTGGAGAACTATCCCAACCCCGAGGCAATTCCCGAACGCAATGTGGCCCTGCTGAGGGAGATGGGTCTGGAAGCGGTGCGGGAGCGGCTGGCTGCCTGCCGGCGACAGGAATAAGTGCCGGCCTGTGCCTGGGTCAGGCCACCATCTCCACCATTTCAAAATCGGACTTCTTGACGCCGCACTCCGGGCACTCCCAGTCGTCGGGGATATCTTCCCAGCGGGTGCCGGCGGCGATGCCTTCTTGCGGCAGTCCGGCGGCCTCGTCATAGATAAAGTTGCATACGATGCACTGGTATCTTTTCATGCGTCCCCCCCATTCCGATTGCATGCCGTGTCTGCTGCTCTGATTTCAATGTAGCGCCAGAAGGGGATGGGCTCCACCCTGTAAAGATTGGGGAAAGCATTCAGTAACACTTTGAATAATTATGGTTTCCTGTTTGCCCACCCTAATCAGCCATGCGGTTGGAAGTGTGAGGAATTGAATATTGGTTTGAAACGTTTTGGATTTTTCGTGATGAGATTTGAGTTTAGATGTTCGCGGTTCTCACAGATTATTGGTTCACCCCTCTCCCTGGCCCTCTCCCGCGAGGGGAGAGGGGACGCATGAATCAAGAGCCTGAGCGAACAAACCGCTTGATTCCACTACCTGACAGAAAGTGCCCGATGGACTCGCAAAGCGATTCCCCTCTCCCCTCGCGGGAGAGGGCCAGGGAGAGGGGGGATATAAAGCCCGTGAGCGAAGCGAACTCATCCACTCAACAGGCAAACTGCTGTTAGCGACTGATCCTTTGGTTGTGTGACGTAGGTAACCCGATATGGTTTTTTATCTGAAGGGCTTGCGCTTGGCCAAGTCTGTGGCGCGGGCTCAGTCATACTCCGAAGCCCGCCGGGCGTCACCGTAGACCCTGTCGGCGGGATAGCGTGATTCGTTGATGGCGATCTTGCGCTCCGCAGCCGCTATGAGGTCGATATCGAGGCGTTCCGCAGTCCGTATCAGATAGATCAGGATATCGGCCATTTCCATGGCGACCGCTTCCCGTTTCTCTTCCGGCAGGTTCATGCTCTGCTCCTGGGTCAGCCACTGGAAGTGCTCCACCAGCTCGGCGCATTCGGCGATCATCGCCATGGCGAGGTTTTTCGGTGAGTGGAACTGTTCCCAGTTGCGGGTCTGGGCGAAGGTCTTGAGGCGGGTATTGAGGTTGTCCAGGCTGTCTTGGGGCATGTTTGTCGGGCTCCGGTGGAGAAGTGTCTGTGCGTACTAAGGTAACGCGGCCTGTGGCGAAACACACGGCCGGTTCTGCACTAGCCGTTAAGCAAAAGTGTGTAATATTGAGAAAAATGGCATAGAATACCCCTGAATCCATAGATTCAGGGGTGATTTCTATGGCCAAGAATATTTTCGGCATCAAGCCATCACGGATTCCGCCGGCAGTCAACGAAATCCAGGTCAACTTCTGCAAGAATCCCGCCTGCCCGAATTTCGGCATTCCTGCTAAAGAGCGTGCTGCAGGACGCAAGCGTGCGCTACGAGGTGACAACTACCGCTCTGTCAATGGCGGAACAGGAACAGCTTCGCTTCACTGTCAGATTTGTAAAGAAGTCCCTCCTATCAAAAGCAATCTATCGATATCGGAGGAATACAAACGTTTCTTAGATGATTTAGCTGCGCCTGCAGCAGCAACTTGCCCAAACGATACCTGTGG
>JBNKOL010000099.1:0-31304 GCA_050294655.1 Sedimenticolaceae bacterium | reverse complement strand
CTAGCCCGCATGTTTCATCCGGCCGCTGAGAAAAAAGACAAACGTAAGGTTTTTGTTTGTTCATTTTGGTCTATTCGCAAAGTACAGCGTGTCAGCGAGCTTCGCTGAACGCGCCCTCGCACCGGTCTCGTCGTCCAGCTGCGATATTTGCTCAATCATCAATAGCTTGTGCTATTGATTCAATCGCAAATCCGCATCAGAACAACGATCCCGGCGCGATCATCGCGTTCCCGGATGAAACATGCGGGCTAGCCGAAATGAAGGGGGGCGGTCAGCGGTACCGGCGTAGATACCACCATTCAAAAAAACGTTTGAGCCAGTGGAAGATGACCATGTTAGGCATCACGATATTGCGTTTTGCGGTGCGCGCTACCAGCATGCCGCTGGTCTGGCTGTCGACGATGCATACCAGTTCCACCTTGAAGGTCTCGGTCGGTTGCTTCCCGCGTAGCTCCGCCAGCAGGTTCTTGGCTGCCGCTGCGGCCTGCAGATCGGCCATGTGGGCCTGTTTGGGCATCCACTCCGGGCCGGGGAAGCTGCCGGAGTCGCCCGCCACATAGACCCGTGACAGGCCTTCGACGCGGCACTGTGCGTCGGCTTTGATCAGGCCACCGGGGGAGCGGGGCAGGGCGGTGTCATCGAACCACTTATTGCCTGTCATACCCGGCATAAAGAGGATCAGGTCGGCATCGAAAGTGCCGCCCTCTGTCGTCACGCTGTTTTCGCTGAAGGCCTTCATCTTGTGACCGAGATGGGTCTCGATACCGCGTTTGTTCATTTCACGCATTAGCCCCGTGACCGCCTTGGGGCCCAGCCGCTGTCCTGGATTCTCCGCCGGGGTGAAGAAGATCAGCTTGAACTTGTCACGCCGGTTTTCGAGCCGTAACTGACGATCGATGCCGAACAGGAATTCGAACATGGGCCCACCGCGCATGGCGCTTGGTTCCTTCGGGTTACCGGCGAAACCGATGGCAATGGTGCCTTGTTCCATGGCGGCGAGACGGGTGCGGATCTTCAGGGTAGCGGTGATCCCCTCGCAGGGTGTGATTGCGTGTTCGATCCCCGGCAGCTTTTTAATGAAACGTCCGCCCGAGGCGATGATCAGACCGTCGTTTTCAATCTCTCCCTGGGTAGTCTTGAGTTGGCGGCCGTCCTCGCTCAGCCCCAGGGCCTTGGCCTTGACATGCTTGATACCCATGCGGGTGAAGAAGGGTTGCAGGGAGATGATCAAATCTTCCGGCTCGCGAATCTTTGAGGGGATCCAGATAGAACCGGGCAGATAGTGGAATTCCAATTTGGGACTGACGACCGTGATTTCGAGCGAACGGTCCACTTTGCGCAAGGTCTTCACAGCGGTGAGGGCGGCGAAACCGCTGCCAACGATAGTCACTCTCTGCATCTACAGTTCCTGGTTGGTCTCGAACGGAGGCGGCCATCTGAGTTCGTGGCCTTGGGGCCAGTGTACTCCATCATAGATTCTGTACCATTCAGCGAGTCAGGAAGGGGCTGGCCGCGCCCCGAAGGAAGTGCCCTTGGGGTGCAAGGCATGCCCCTTCCTGGCTCGCCCGAAGGGAGCCGCCCCAATACGCCGGCTCGGCGTTGTGGCTCTTGCAAAGGGCTCGCCATTCCCTGCGAGCCACGCCTTGATCTGGCATATTGGGGCGGCTCTGAATGGTACAGAATCTATGATGGAGTACACCAGTTTACACCGAGTGGGGCGGGAGATGTCATAATGGACCCGTCACCATCAGCGAAATCCACTCATCAGGGGATTGAGATGGCGCCCGGCCGACTGATGGCTCAGATTGATTCAGAGGCCGATTAGTTCGGCATGCAGCCCTTGAAATTCGGGAATCTTCACCAGGTCCCTGCTGTGAACCAGCTTTGGATTGTATTCCAGTACGAACAGGTGGGGCCGCTTCTGGTCCACATGCACCGAAACCACGCCTTCGCGCTGGCGGAAGGCATTTTCCAGTTGTCCCAGCTTGTCACTGTCCAGGGTTTCATCCACATGCAGGGTCACATCAGCAAGATCGATATTCATCTCATCCCCTCCTTACACGGTTTGGTGGCTGCGAATGTCTACGGCTCTGCCAGCCTTGTGCTGGCCGGTCGGAACAGTAACCCTCTTACCTATGAGGATAGTCGGAAATCGACGGGTGAATACCACTAGTTGAGCTCAATGTCTTTTGGCGGTACACCACCGGGTACATAGGGAAAATAGTGCTTGATCTTGCGGTCCAGGTTACGTTGGACCACCACGCCGAGGATCTTGTATTCACCCTCCACCAGATCCATGTCCGGATATCCTTCCTTGAGGGCGACCAGTTTCTTGCTCCCCGAACCCTCGGAGATGAACTGGCGGAACCAGCGGTCGCCATGGGTTTCGGCCACCACGTAGGCGCCTGTGGCACAGACGTCAGAGGGTTCGATGACGACAATGCACTTCTGCGGAAATTCCGGCTCCATGCTGTCGTCCAGTACCTGTAGGGGATAGAGTTCGTTGTAACTGCAATCGTTGTTCATGTCATTTCGCTATGGATGTGCCAATCAAGCCAAAGGAAATTGTAACCGATATTCACATAGGCCTGCCCTATAACCTGATGGAATCTGGGCCTTACTGATCCGAAAGTAATATAGGCAAGCGTCGCAACGCAGAGCCGGAGTATCCCTGGGGCTCCCTGCGGGCTTGTCTATATTACTTTCGGACCAGTAATACGCACGCCGAGCCGAATTCCGATAATATTAACCCGGCACTCAAATAGAGTGCCGGGTTAATTTACCGTCCGCTGTTCAGGGAACGCCCAATACCAGTATGGCCCATCACATCCAAGCCCAGGCTCCGGTGCATAAGGATCGGCGCGATTTTCAAAATCTGCGTAACATGCTTCCCTTTCTCTGGGAGTATCGCGGGCGCGCTTTGTTCGCGCTCACTTGTCTGGTGCTGGCCAAACTGGCCAATGTGGGTATTCCACTGCTGCTCAAGCAGATCGTCGACAGTCTGGAGCAGAATCAGCAGACGGTGCTGGTGTTGCCCCTGTTCCTGTTGCTCGGCTACGGAGCGCTGCGCCTAGGCAGTTCCCTGTTCAACGAGTTGCGCGACGCCATCTTCGCTCGGGTGCGTTACCGGGCCATGCGTAACCTCTCCAACCGGGTGCTCAACCACCTGCATGAGCTCTCCCTGCGCTTTCATCTGGAGCGCCAGACCGGCGCCATCAGTCGTGACTTGGAGCGGGGTACCCGTTCGGTCAGCACCATCCTCAACTACATGGTCTTCAGTATCCTGCCGATGCTGGTGGAGTTCGGCCTGGTTGCGGCGGTGCTGCTGACTCAGTACGACATCGTCTTTACCCTGGTCACTTTCGGCACCGTGGCGGTCTATGTGGGCTTTACCCTGGCCATCACCGAATGGCGCATGGAGTATCGACATGTGATGAACCGGCTCGACTCGCAGGCTAACCAGCAGGCCTTTGACAGCCTGATCAACTACGAGACGGTGAAGTACTTCGGTAACGAGCCGCTGGAACTGAGTCGCTTTGACGAGACCCTCTCCCGCTGGGAAGAGAACGCGGTCAAGAGCCAGACTTCCATGTCGCTGCTCAACTTCGGCCAGGGCGGCATCATTGCCGTCGGCGTTACCTTCACCATGATCTTCGCCGCCAACGGGGTGGTGGAGGGGAGCATGTCGATCGGCGATCTGGTGTTGGTCAACGCCTTCCTGTTGCAGCTCTTTATTCCGCTGAACTTTCTCGGCATCGTCTACCGGCAGATCAAATACTCACTGGCCGATATGGATCTGATCTTCAAGCTGCTGGAGCGCCGGCCGGAGATCACTGATGCCGCCGATGCGGTCGAACTGGATCTGAGTGGCGGTCGGGTCGCTTTCGAGCAGGTCGATTTTGCCTACCAGCCGGAGCGCCAGATTCTGCATCGGGTTGATTTCACCATCGGTGCCGGTGAGAAGCTGGCGGTAGTGGGCCATAGCGGGGCCGGCAAATCGACCCTCTCAAGGCTGCTGTTCCGCTTTTATGACGTCAGCGGCGGCCGCATTACCCTTGATGGCCAGGATATCCGCCAGGTTACCCGCCGCAGCCTGCGTGCAGCCATCGGCATCGTGCCCCAGGATACGGTGCTGTTCAACGACACCCTCCTCTACAATCTGGCTTATGGCCGCCCCGACGCTACCCAGGCGGAGATCGAGGCCGCGGCCCGCATGGCCCATATTGCTCAGTTCATCGACCAGTTGCCGCAGGGCTACCAGACGATGGTCGGTGAGCGGGGCCTCAAGCTTTCCGGGGGTGAGAAACAGCGGGTCGCCATTGCCCGGGCCATGCTCAAGCGGCCGCGTATTCTGGTCTTCGACGAAGCCACCTCGTCCCTCGATACTCAGACCGAACAGGCGATCCAGGAGACCTTGCGGGAGGTGGCGAAAGCGCACACTACGCTGGTGATTGCCCACCGCCTCTCCACCGTGGTAGACGCCGACCGTATTCTGGTGATGGAACAGGGGCGCATCGTGGAGCACGGTACCCATCAGGAGCTGCTGGCGAGGCAGGGGGTCTATCGGCAGATGTGGCAGTTGCAACAGAAGGAGCAGCGGGCGCTGGCGGAGATGACCCGCGCAGAGGTGGTTCCGTGAAGATCTACCTGGTCGGCGGTGCGGTGCGCGATGAGCTGCTTGGTCTGCCTGTGCATGAGCGGGACTGGGTGGTGGTGGGCGCCACGCCACAGCAGATGGGCGAGCTGGGTTACCGCCAGGTCGATGCCGTCTTTCCCGTCTTCCTTCATCCAGAGACCGGTGAGGAGTATGCCCTGGCGCGCACCGAACGCAAGACCGGACCCGGTTATAAGGGGTTTGCGGTCGGTGCCGGTCCAGATGTGACTCTGGAGCAGGACTTGCTGCGACGGGACCTGACCATCAATGCTCTGGCACGGGACGAGTCCGGCAATCTGATCGATGTCTGTGATGGCCGTGATGACCTGGATCAGGGCCTGTTGCGTCACATCACTCCAGCCTTTGTCGAGGACCCGGTGCGGCTACTGCGTGTAGCCCGCTTCGCGGCCAAGCTGGGGCAGTGGGGTTTCCGCGTGGCGCACGGCACCCATGGCCTGATGCGGCAGATGGCGGTCTCTGCGGATCTGCAGAGCCTGAAGGCGGAACGGATCTGGATGGAGATGGGAAAGGCGCTGGGTGAGACCCAGCCCTGGCGCTTCTTCGAGGTGCTGCATCGTTGTGGTGTGCTGGCGCAGCTGATGCCCGAAGTCGATCGAACCCTGGGTGAGGTGGCCAGCCACGGGGGGGATGAGGAGGAGGGGCTGGCGACACTGAAGGTTGCCGCCTCGATGACTGAAGACCCGGTGGTGCGGGCGGCTGCCGCCCTCTATCCCGCCGCCATCCGGGTGGCGGAGCTCGATCCTTGGCTGGAATCCCTGCGCGCAGGGCGTGATGAGGCACAGCTACTGCGGGATCTGCTCGATGTTGACGCTCGGCTGCCTGCAGCGGACGACGCGGTCAGTCTGTTGCGGCTCGCCAGTCATTTGAAACCGGTCCAGCAGCCGCTTCGATTGGAACGTTTTCTGCTGGCGGCGAGTGCTGTCTGGCCGTCGATCGCGCCGCGGTTGCTGGGACCCTTGCAAGCGGCCGTCGAAGTGCTGCGGCGAAAACCGCCAGAACCCATCTACCGGCAGGGCCTTTCCGGCGCGGCTTTGGGCCGGGCGCTGCTGGTTTGGCGTGAGGAGACGCTGCGGGAGATGCTGCGAGAGGGGCAAGGCAAGGTTGATAAGGACGGTTCGTGTTAGAGTTTCCGCTTATGCAAACCGAAGAGAAAAGGCCGCAGCAGACACTGCCTGAAGACCAGACCAACGATCATCACCGGGAGCGGGGCAGGATGAGCAGGCTCGAAGGAATCGTCGATCCGAGTCATTGGCCGAGTCTGCGTATCCTGTTTGCCGGCAACCTGTTGGCGCCGATCCTGATGTTGGGGACGAGTGCTGTCTTCTGCCTGATCCTGGCATTGCTGCTGGTTACGGAGTCAGCGAGTCAACCGACGCTAAAAGTGATGCTTCTGATCGCCAGTACGGTCACCTTTTTTTCCGTGCTGTTGGTGCTGATAAGGCTGCGAAGCCAGTTGTTA
This sequence comes from Sedimenticolaceae bacterium, assembly GCA_050294655.1. Classification (GTDB taxonomy): domain Bacteria; phylum Pseudomonadota; class Gammaproteobacteria; order Chromatiales; family Chromatiaceae; genus Thiodiazotropha. The sequence continues at coordinate 25,170 of JBNKOL010000099.1, read as the reverse complement.
CGCCCGCTCTCGACCCTGGAGCAGACGGTAAACCAAATCTGTCAGGGTGAGCCGGTGGCGAACCGGGGTTCTGAGAAGGCCGGCGTACTCAGCGGCATGGCCAGGGATATCGACAGCCTGAACGAGGAGCTGACCGACATCTACGAGGACATGGAGGTGCGAGTCGCGCGTCAGACCTGGCGTCTGGCCCAGAAGACCACCTCCCTGCAGGCGCTCTATGATGTGGCTGCCGGTATCAATCAGTCGGAAAATCTCGATGAGCTGCTGTTGGAGTACATGGGGATCTTCAAACGCATGGTCAACGCCCGCTCCGCCACCGTTCATCTGGTGCTGCAGGACGAAAGGTTGCGCCAGGTCGGATGCATCGATCAGAACGGCCGGCTCTATAACGAACAGGATCTGCTGCCAATCAAGCTTTGCCAATGCGGCATCGCGCTCTCGCCCGGCGATATCCTCTGCAATCAGGATGCGCAGGCCTGTTCCAAACGCAACGGCCGGCGCATGTTCAGCCCCGACGAGTTGGAGCGGGTCTCGGTACCGATGTGGTACCACGGTGACGTGCTCGGTTTCTACCACCTCTATGTGGACAGGCCCGGCATCTACGACGGCCGCGAGGATGTTCTCGACATACTCAATACCATCGGCGGACATCTCGGCATGGCGGTGGCCAAGCAGCGTTCTGATACCGAGGCGCGTCGTCTTTCCATCATCGAGGAGCGCACCTCCCTGGCTCATGAACTTCATGACTCCCTTGCCCAGACCCTGGCCAGTCTGCGTTTTCAGGTACGCATGTTGGAGGAGACGCTGCAGGATACCGGCGCCTCCGAGAAGGCCATACGGGAGGGTCAGCGCATCCATAACGGTCTCGATGAGGCGCATGACGAGTTGCGCGAGTTGATTAACAGTTTTCGCGCGCGGCTGGATCAGCGGGGGTTAGTGCCGGCCTTGGGCAAGTTGGTGGAACGGTTCAATCAGGAGACGGGGATTGCCGCTTTTTTCCAGCCCGATTGCCTGAAGATCGACCTCGACACCAACCAGGAGATGCAAGCCCTGCGCATCGTGCAGGAGTCACTGGCGAACATCCGCAAGCATGCCCAGGCCCACACGGTGAGGGTGTTGTTACGTTGTCGCGGTTTGGGCAAGTATTTGATCCTGGTCGAGGATGATGGTGTCGGCTTCGAGGGATCTTCCCCCAAGGGTAATCCCGGCGAACATATCGGTCTCTCCATCATGCAGGAGCGGGCGAGGCGTATCGGCGGAGAGTTTTCGATCGAAAGCGAACCCGGGGAGGGGACCCGGGTTGAGTTGATAATTCGTAACGCGAAAAGTGAAATGAGTCTGTAATGTTCCCATGGGTGGATTAATATGCGTGTGCTGGTGATTGACGATCATGCCTTGTTCCGTGTCGGGCTGCAGGAGTTGTTGGAGCGTCGGGGTATCGAGGTGGTCGCTGAGGGCGACTGCCTGAAAGGGATTGAGATCGTGGCCCAGGAGAAACCCGATGTGGTGCTGCTCGATATGCGCATGCCCGACATGACCGGTACCGAGGTGCTATCGGTGCTGCGTAAGCACTATCCGCAGATGCCGATCAGTATGTTGACCACCAGCCGCGAGGAGTCGGATGTGATCGAGGCGTTGCAGACCGGCGCCCAGGGCTATCTGCTAAAGGATATGGAGCCCAACGAGCTGATTGACGCCCTGCAGCAGATCGTCAAGGGAAATACCGTGGTTGCCAAGGAGCTGACCAGTGTGTTGGCCAAGGCGGTAAAGGGGGAGACTCACCCCAGTAGCGCCCCGACCTCTTCACTCGACGATCTGACACCCCGTGAACGGGAGATCCTCTGCCACCTGGCGGATGGTCAGAGCAATAAAGTGATCGCACGCAATCTGGGCATTTCGGACGGTACGGTCAAACTCCACGTCAAGGCGATCCTGCGCAAGCTGAATGTGCATTCGCGGGTCGAGGCGGCGGTGATCGCCGTGGAGCAGAACTTCTGTTCCCGAGGTTCATAGAACAACGAGTTATACCCGGGAGTGCCATCTGCATCTCCTGTCTAGGAAACGACTATATGAAGAATTTTCTTGGCCTGATCAGCGACTGTCTGGTTGATGTGAAGGAGATCATGCCGTGGGATCTGGAAGAGCGCATGGCGGCAAATCCCGACCTGCTGGTGGTCGATGTGCGCGAGCCCTATGAGTACGACGCCATGCATATCGAAGGTTCCATCCCGGCCCCGCGCGGCATTCTCGAGTCGGCCTGCGAATGGGACTACGAGGAGACCATCCCCGAGCTGGTGAAGGCCCGTGAGCGGGAAATCGTGGTGGTCTGCCGTTCCGGATATCGTAGTGTGCTGGCGGCCTTCTCCATGCACCTGCTTGGCTTCCAGAATGTGGTTTCCCTGAAGACCGGGCTACGGGGTTGGAACGACTATGAACAACCACTGGTGGATAAGTCCGGGCAGCCAGTCGATATCGAGCTGGCGGACGACTACTTCACACCGAAGCTGCAACAGGATCAGCTGAGCCCGAAACAATAGAGTTTCTTGATTGCCCAGCATAATCAGCCATGCGGCGTTCGAAGCGAGAATTGCGTATTGGCCTGAATAGTTTTGCGTGTTGAGTTGCGCTTTGCGCAGGATGTTTTTTCACCCCCTCTCCCGCAAGGGGAGAGGGGATGCATAGATCAGGAACGGATGTATGCGGATAGCTTGTTTGTATAACTTGACTGGAAGCTATCCGTGTTCTCGAATGGAACGTCCCCTCTCCCCTTGCGGGAGAGGGCCAGGGAGAGGGGGATATAAACCCTGTGAGCGAAGCGAACACTTAAAACTAAAAACTCACAACTCAAATCTCTTCAGCGTCAAAACGCTTCCGTATCAGAAGTCGATCGGCGAAGTGGCTCCCTGCTCCGAATGGGGCGGCGCCTCATACCAGGCCAGCTTCTCCTGCAGCTCCACTACACGGCCGACGATGATGAGGGTCGGCGGCTTGGGTTTCTCCTTCTCCACGATAGCCTGGATGGTCTCCAAGGTGCCGGTGAAAACCCGCTGCATGTGAGTCGTGCCCTGCTGAACCAAGGCGATCGGCATGTCGGCGGATACGCCGTTGGCCTGCAGTTCACGGCAGATTACCGGCAGGCCTACCAGCCCCATGTAGAAGACGATGGTCTGGTTGGGCTGGGCCAGCATCTGCCAGTTCAGATTCATACTGCCGTCCTTGAGATGTCCGGTGACGAAGGTCACCGACTGGGCATAGTTGCGATGCGTCAGTGGAATGCCGGCATAGGAGGCGCAGCCGGCGGCCGCAGTGATGCCGGGGATTACCTGGAACGGTATTCCCTCCGCAGCCAGGGTATCGATCTCCTCTCCACCGCGACCGAAGATGAAAGGGTCGCCGCCCTTCAGCCGTAGCACTCGCTTGCCCTGCTTTGCCAGGCGGGCCAACAGCTTGTTGATCTCCTCCTGGCGCATGGTGTGTTTGTCCCTTTCCTTACCCACGTAGACGTGCTCCGCATCGTGGCGGGTCATCTCCAGGATCGGTTTGGCCACCAGGCGGTCGTAGACCACCACGTCTGCCTGTTGCATCAGGCGCAGTGCGCGAAAGGTGAGCAGATCCGGATCGCCCGGTCCGGCACCGACCAGATAGACCTCGCCGATAGCTTGCGACACACGGGAATTGGCCAGGGCCTTCTCCATCAGATGGTTGGCCTCGTTTTCGTGTCCGGAAAAGACCCGCTCGGCAACGCCACCCTCGAGAGTTCGCTCCCAGAACAGTTTGCGATCGGCCGGATTGACAAAGGTCTCCTTGACCCGTTGACGAAAGCGGTTGCAGAGGTCGGCCAGCCGACCGTAACCGGCGGGTATCAGCGACTCCAGCCGGGAGCGGATCAGACGGGCCAGCACGGGTGACGCACCGCCGGTGGAGATGGCTGCCACCACTGGCGAACGGTCGATGACCGAGGGCAGGATGAAGCTGCAGAGTTCAGGCTGATCGACTACATTGACCGGGATCCGCTGCTGGTTTGCCAATTCCGAGATCTGTCGGTTGATTGCTGGCTTGTTGGTCGCGGCGATCACCAGGTGAGAGCCGTGTAAATCGTCGGCAAGAAACTCCCGTGGCTGGTGGCTGAGTTGTCCCATATCTCGCCAGGTTGACAGATTTTGGGTCAAGTCCGGTGATACCAGGATGACATCTGCTCCCGATTTCAGCAGGGAAGCCGTCTTGCGCTCCGCCACATTCCCACCGCCGACTACCAGGCAGCGTTTATTTTTTATGTCAAGAAATATCGGAAAAAAATCCATGTTATTCAGCCTGTTAGTTTATTTGGTCGCCGTCAGGTCAGAGGCACAGGAGACTTTAGCACGAGTCAATTTCTGCGTGAAATCCGGATCTTCAGGAACGATCCGGGTTGCAATATTTAAACACATTAATATACTAATACATCTTCTATTTCCATTTTGAGGCAGTCAATTCGATGATGATCAAAGAGATCGACGCTAGCGATTTGCAGACTCGCATTACCCGGGGCGATGACTTCATCCTACTGGATATCCGCAGCGTCGGAGAACTGGCACAAGGTGTCCTGCCGGATGCGAAACACCTGCCCATGCACCTGATACCCATGCGTCTCAGTGATCTGCCTAAGGATAAGGACGTAATTCTCTACTGTCACAGTGGCGCCCGCTCATATCATGCATGTGCCTATCTCGCACAGCAGGGTTATGACAATGTCCTTAATCTGAGAGGGGGCATTTTGGGTTGGGCTAGATCCGGTTATCAGCTGGCAACGAGGCTGGCCAGCTAACCTATTGATGAAAAACGGGCATTAAAAAAAGGTTATCCATCCATAAAAAAGACTTGGCGAGTGCTTATCTTGCGTTTCACAGACGCATGACATATAACACCCCGTCTGAGTTATTTCCAATATATATTAAAATGTTGATAAACAGCTGGAGGTCATACCATGGCAGATTTTGATCAAGAACTGGATGCAAGCGGGCTCAACTGTCCCTTGCCGATCCTGCGTGCGAAGAAAACCCTCAATGGTATGGAATCCGGTCAGGTGCTGCATATCATCGCGACTGATCCTGGATCAGTGAAGGACTTCGAGGCCTTCGCCAATCAGACCGGAAACGAGCTGATGGAATCCAAAGAAGTGGGTGGTAAATTCGAATTTCTGATCAAGAAGGCTTAACAACCTGATCAGTCCCTAAAAATTTTAGGAGACGAAGCACGATGTCGGACGAAAAAAAGTTAGCCATCATAGCCACGAAAGGCTCTCTCGATTGGGCCTATCCCCCTTTCATTCTGGCCTCTACGGCGGCGGCCCTGGGTTATGAGGCCGAGATCTTTTTCACCTTCTATGGCCTGCAGCTGTTGAAGAAAGATCTGGCGCTAGAAGTGACCCCGCTTGGAAATCCCGGCATGCCGATGCCGCTGGGTATGGATAAGTGGTTCCCGGTGCTCGGTTTGGCATTGCCAGGTATGCAGGGCATGATGACCAGCATGATGAAAAAGAAGATGGCATCAAAAGGCGTGGCGGACTTGGCGGAGCTGCGTGAGCTTTGCCAGGAAGCTGAAGTGAGGCTGATCGCCTGTCAGATGACCGTTGATCTGTTCGAGCTCAATACCGCGGAATTCATCGACGGTATCGAGTACGCCGGAGCAGCTCGTTTCTTCGAGTTTGCCGGTGAAAGTGATATCTGCCTTTACATCTAACCTGTTGTAAAGTGCAGTCGGCGCCGCCTCACAAGGGCGGCGCTTTTTTTTGCGCCTAAAAAAAGCCCCACTCAGGCGGGGCTTTCCATTCGACGGCTCGGGCAGAGGCTGTTACATAAACTTCTTCGTAACGCCCAGGCCAAAGAGGTGCACGCTGGACTCGTAAGTACCATTGACCGCAGAGGTGCCATTTGTCTCGCCGCTGTAGGGAGCCGAATGGGCAAAGCTCGGGTCGATGTTGAGCGTTCGGTCGTCAAACTTAACATACATGTAGCCCGCGTCTAAGGTCACGCCGTTACTGAGTGTATGGCCTATGCCCAGACTGAAGAGTTGTCGATCGGCATCCGGGATACGTGGACTGAAAAAGGCGTCTTCCTGCGGTGTTTCATCAAAGGTGTATCCCACCCTCAACTGCGTGGCTCCGGTAATGTCGTAGGTAACGCCTAGCCGGTAGGCGTTGACGTCATCCCAGTTGTTGGTGCTGGTAACAATGTTGACCCCATACTGATCATGATCGACAACCAGCTGATCGAACGAACTCCAACCTGTACGTGTGATGTCGAATTCGATCGCCAACTTGTCCGTGGTCTGGTTCCGCACTCCCAGCTGAAGACGTGAGGGGAGTTTAAGTTCGGCATGGACATTGTTGGAGAAGAAGGATGGCAAGGCGCCGGCGGGGAGTTCAACCGTGCCCTCGACCGGTATGTTGGCTTCTGAATGGTAGCTGCCGCCGAAGGTCCAGCTCCCCTGCTTTACCATCAATCCCAGGTTGAGGCCGGCGCCCCTGCCATCGCCTTTCAAGTTGGCGGCGGGATTGGAACCGGGGGTGCCGGCATTGACGACACCATTGAAAATGACTTTGCGCATCCAGTAAATGTCCACACCGCCGGCAAAACTGACGTTATCACTAAGTTTGTAGGCCACGCTGGGGGAGAAAGCGAGGATTTCCAGCTTACTCTGGGTGGGTATGGTGGCGCCCCCCGGATACTGACTGTCGAAAGTGCCTGCGGGCCATTCGGTTTCGAGCCCGAAAGGGGCATTCACGGCGATGCCCATAGCCCAGCTCTCGCTGAGGGTGCTATGGACTGAGAGCGAGGGGATGGCGACAGTATCATTGGCGTTGCTGTCGACGGAGCCTGATCCGGTATCCACTGAGAGGTCTGGTACGACCGTGAGTGCTCCGAGTGACAGTGATGTTCCTTCATGGAATGACATGGCTGCCGGGTTGTAGGCGATGGAGGCTAGCATCTCTGGGTTAGCCACGAGCGCGTTGGAGAGCGCCAGGCCGGCGGGGTTCAGTTCAGGTACGGCGAATCCGGAGGCCTGGACCGATGGATAGGTTGTCATCAGGGCGGCGCCACAAGCAAGCGCCAGGAGAGATCGAGAGAAGATCTTGTTATCGAGCATCAGCTACCTCCGCCGTGGTCTATCTAGTTATCTGTTATAGTTTCCCCCGCGTCGACTCCATGCTGTTGTGTTGTGGGAGTCGAGGCGCGTAACCGACCGCCCATTCTGAATCCTCATGTAATGGGACTCAGTCGGTAGGTTCTTGAGAGGCTAGAAGAATTTGCTGAAAAAAGCCACACTTTTGGTGTTTGGAATGGGTTTTGAGGCGATTCCGCAAGGAACTTTCAGATGGATTGCCATCAGATACCACCTGTTGCTCCCATCGGTTGTCGAGTTATGATATAAGTTGAGTTTATCCATCTAAAGAACAACTGATTAGGCGTCGACACCATGGCGGATCGTAGATTACAGGTTTTCCATACCGTGGCCCGGCTGCTGAGTTTCACCAAGGCGGCGGAAACTCTCCACATGACTCAACCGGCGGTGACCTTCCAGGTCCGTCAATTGGAAGAGTATTTCAACACCCGGCTATTTGATCGCACTCACAACCGTATCAGTCTCACTGAGGCCGGGGAGCGGGTATACGAGTATGCCGACCGTATTTTCGATCTCTACAACGATATGGAAAATTCGGTGCGTGAGATGACCGGTGAGATCCGTGGGGCGCTAACCATCGGTGCGAGCACCACTATTGCGGAGTATATGCTGCCGGCTCTGCTGGGAGATTTCGGTACTCGCTACCCGGAGGTGACCATCCATTTACGGGTCTCCAATTCCGATGGAATCGTCTCTATGGTGGAGAACAATACTATCGATCTGGGTGTGGTCGAGGCCCCTGTAGGGAACAAGAATCTGGTGGTCGAGGTTTGTCGACTGGACCGGCTGGTGGCCATTGTGCCGCCCAATCACGACTTGGCTGAGCGGGAGTCGGTCGGCATCGATGAACTGTTGGAGTTTCCCTTTATCTGCCGTGAAGAGGGTTCCGGAACTCGGGAAGTGATCAACGAATACCTTAGCCAGAACTGCAACACCCCCCTGAATATCTCGATGGAGCTCGGCAGCCCGGAAGCGGTCAAGGGTGCTGTGGAGGCGGGAATGGGCGTTTCCGTGGTGTCACGGGCAACGATTCAGAAAGAGCTGAAGCTCGACACGCTACGGGCGGTCAATCTGGCGCCCAAGCTGGAGCGCCCCTTCTCCTTTGTGCACCAAAAGCAGAAGTTCAGGTTGCGTGCCATGGAGGAGCTGCTCGATTTTGCGCGTAGTTACTGTGAGGATCACGCGGGAGAGGCGCTCTGAATCGAGTCGGGAGCGCGGCATGCCGCACCCCGCGATTCTTCTCCCCAGATTTACAAGATTGCGCCGATCACAGAAAACATACCCTCCCGATCCGATGATTCACCAGGGATGTTGTTGACCCGGCAACCAACTATGTCGTGCTCAGGGCTTCCAGCATGCCCTTGTCAGGAGTTTCAATACTGTGCAGTTCGTGCCCAAACAGCATAATCTGAAACCTGAGCAACGTCGCCTGCTGTCGTTTTATGATGCTCTTAATGCACAGGATCGTGAGACGCTGTTGGCTTTTGCTGAATTCCTCAATGGGCGGCAGACCGTTACTGACGAGGCCCTTGCTGACACCAGCGCCGTGCAACAGCCCAAGTCAATCGAGCGGCCAGCCAAGGAGTCGGTGGTGAAGGCGATCAAGCGTCTCTCGGAGACCTATCATATGCTGGAACGAGAGCATCTGCTTGATCAGACCTCCTCACTGATGATGGCTCACGTGCTGCAGGGCAGAGATGCAGTCACGGTGATCGACGAACTGGAAGTCGTCTTCAGTGAACACTATGAGCGCTACCTGCAACGGCACGAAGATGGGTAGAGTATGTAAGGCCTGAGACGGGAGTAACTGATGCAGGTCATAACCAATTGGTTCAAACGCTATTTTTCTGATCCACAGATTGTCTTTCTGACGCTCTTTCTGCTTTTCTTTTTCGGCATCGTCATCACCATGGGGGACATGCTGGCCCCTGTGCTGGCGAGTATCGTAATCGCTTACCTCCTCGAAGGAGTGGTCGCTCTGCTGGAACGCCGTGCGCTGCCTCGGCTGCTCTCTGTGATCATTGTATTTATCCTCTTTATGCTGTTCGTTGCGCTGGTGCTGCTTGGCCTGTTGCCCTTGTTATCGCGACAGGTCACCGAATTCGTCCAGCAGTTGCCCGCCATGATCTCGATGGGCCAGCAGGCGCTAATGCAACTACCGGAGCGTTATCCGGATCTGATACCACAGGATCAGGTAGATCAGCTGATACGCCAGATCCGCAACGATATCGCCTCGTTCGGCCAGCAGGCGGTGACCTGGTCACTGGCCTCCGTGGTGGGTGTCATCACGCTGATTGTCTATCTCATTCTGATGCCGCTACTGGTGTTTTTCTTTCTCAAGGACAAGCAGCTGATCATCGGCTGGGTGGTTCAGCACTTGCCGCAGCACCGTAAGTTTGCCGGTACGGTGTGGAAAGATGTGGACCGACAGATTGCCAACTATGTGCGTGGTAAGTTCTGGGAGATCATTATCGTCTGGGCTGCCAGCCTGGTGACGTTCACTCTGCTTGGGCTCAACTATGCCCTGTTATTGGCAGTGATGGTCGGACTCTCCGTTATCATTCCCTATATCGGAGCCGCGGTGGTGACTCTGCCGGTGCTCTTCGTGGCCTGGTTTCAGTGGGGTTGGAGCTCGGATTTCGCCTGGCTGGCAGTGGCCTATTTCGTGATCCAGGCGCTCGATGGCAATGTATTGGTGCCGCTACTGTTTTCTGAGGTGGTCGATCTCCACCCGGTGGCGATCATAGTGGCGATCCTTGTGTTTGGTGGGATCTGGGGTTTTTGGGGGGTGTTTTTCGCTATCCCGTTGGCGACGGTGGTTCAGGCGGTGCTGGAAGCCTGGCCGAGCAGTGAGGAACCTGCACCGCCTGACTGAGGAGGCCGGCTGACCGGCCGCCCCCGCAAAGTACATGCGCTATTTTTTTTTGCTGCTGAAGCCTAGCGGCAGATAGACCGGGCACCAGCCGATCAACCCTGTCAACAGCGGAACCGCGCCGATGGCAGCCCACCAGACAGGCGGTTGACTCAGTACGAAGCCCCATACCAACAATGCAACACCTACTACGATGCGCAGGATCTTGTCGATGCCGCCAACATTCTGTTTCATGGATATCTCCTTTGTGAGATCAGATAGAGGTTATAAAGCCCGGGATCGTCAGTCAGACTGATCAATCAGCTGATGTGTCACATCATAAATTGAGCTCCGGGGAATGTATGTGACTTTGTCACATACCCTGAGCATAAGGCAATCGCTGAAAAATCGTCTATCGGTGTGTGCTGACGGGAACGCGCCGGCTCGGGTTGGAAAGGTTTCGCTACCGTCGGCCACTGCATGTGTTTTCCGCCTTGATTCAAAATCTTCATCTCACAACCCCCTCGATTGAAAGAACCGGAGGCGGCTTAGTTTTCTTGGGATTTGTTCGACAGACCAGGCTCGTTGGTGATCTGTAGCTGTCCTCTGGAGACGCTGATCAAGCCTTGATGTTCGAACTCCTTGAGGATCCGGCTGATCACCTCGCGGGAAGTGCCAAGGTCGGAGGCGATGGCCTGATGAGTGATTTTGATCTTGTTCCGGTTGTCGTTGTTGACTCGCTGGAGCAGGTAACCGGCCAAGCGCCGATCGACCCGGCGGAAGGCAATTTCTTCGATGACACTGATGACATCGCCAAGACGATCACTGATCAGGCTGAAGAGGTAGCTTCGCCAGATGGGGGATTCGTCCATCCACTGTCTGACCTTGGCGGGGTGGATCACCAGGGCTTCGATCTCCTCCTCGCAGACGGCGAAGGCGGGGAAGGGGGATCCGTTGACGATGCAGGAAGCGGTCAGGATACAACTCTCTCCCGTCCCGATGCGGTAGAGAGTGATTTCACGGCCGTTCTCTCCCAATTTGTATACCCGCGCGATACCGGAGATGATCAGGGCCAGGTGTTGGCACTGCATGCCCTGATCACAAATCGGGCTGCCGACCGGTATACGGGTTGCGCTCGCCTGTTCAAAGAAGCTGTCCTGGAACCGCTTGTCCGCGAGTTGCAGAAAAGGAAGCTGGCGGATCAGCAATTCGATTTTGGGAGTATCTGAAATCAAGCGCCTTGATACTGACGGGTTGGGAATGTTGGGTGTCGCCAGGCTAATATGATATGCCAAGAAGCAAGCAGGTTGCCAGTTGGCCGTCTGGCGTGGTTGGAAAATGTTCGATAAGGTCCTTTGACTGCGTTAGGGGTGATTTTCATGGCAAGTGCCGCAACGTATCGCAAGGGCCTTCTTGAAACCCCTAACCAATTGAATTAAAAAAGACGGGCCACTGTCTGCCTGCAGACTGCGGTGTGAAAACTTGCTGCAAACAGGCACGCAGCGGCTGAACACGATATAGTAAGTTGCCGGGATAATGATTTAAACCTGAACCCAGGGATTCAGGTTGTGTAACAGAGTAAGCAGCTGTACGAGGCCTGACCGAAGTCAATATGTCTGAAGAGCGTAACGAAGCCTTACAAGTGAGAGAAGAGCGGGTGCGGCTGCTCTATTCGAATGGCATTACTCTGATTGTGGCGAATCTGTTTGCCGGCCTGTTGTTCATCTACATCAATAACGCCTGGGAAAGGCCGGAGGGGCTGTTGTGGGGTGGCATGCTTGCCTGTGTCCTGCTGGGACAGATCATCCTCACCATTTTCGTACGAAACATCTCGCTGGTGCGCCTGCAGATATGGCGTTATGCCTTCCTCCTCGGAGTACTGTTGCTGGGTGCGCTCTGGGGCGGTGCGTTGTTGCATGTGTTTCAGCATGAGGAGTACTCTCCTCACTTGACCATGGATGTGGTGGTGATAGGCACCATCTTCTTGATGACCGCTATGTTGCTGACAGTGGACACCTTTTTCAGCATATTTTTTGTGTTGGCAGCCTCCAGCCTGTTGATTTGGAATCTTACCAGTAGCAACCAGGTGCTCTCCGAGGACGTGCTGTCCGGGGTCATCGCCTACGCCTTGGCCTTGTTGGTTCTCTCCGCCTGGATGACCTTCTATCAGCAGGGATATCTGCTGATTGCGGCCAACCGTTCTCTGCTGCATGAACGCATGGTGGGGGCGGAGAACGAACTCAATGATCTGCGCAACCGGCTCATCGAGGAGAATGACCAGCGGCAGACCGTCGAACAGGAGCTGTTTCTCGCCAAGGAGGCGGCCGAGAGCGCCAATATGGCGAAGTCGGAGTTCCTGGCTACCATGAGTCATGAGATTCGCACCCCTTTGAATGGCATTCTGCCGATTCTTGAGATGCTGCGCGAAACTCAACTGGACGAGGAGCAGCGCCAACTGGTCACCACGGCGCTCAACTCATCCCAGGTGCTGATCAGCATCATCAACGATATTCTTGACTTCTCCAAGATCGAAGCCGGCAAGCTGGATCTGGAGTTTATCGAAATCAACCTGCAGAGCATTATCGAACAGGTGACCTCATTGATGAAGAATGCGGCCGATCGCCGCGGACTGAAACTGACTTTCAAAATAGCCAGTGACGTTCCCAAAAACGTCCGTGGAGATCCTATCCGTCTGCGCCAGATTCTCACCAACCTGGTGAGCAATGCGGTGAAGTTCACCGAGCATGGGGAAGTCTGTGTCGAGGCATCCTGCCGGCAAGCCTCCAAGACCGAGGTGGATCTACTGTTCGCCGTTCGCGACACCGGCCTTGGGATGTCCGAACAGCAGGTGCAGCGTCTGTTCGAGCCCTTCTCCCAGGCTGATGCTTCTACCACCCGCAAGCACGGCGGCACCGGTCTTGGCCTGGCGATCTGCAAGCGGTTGACTGAATTGATGGGTGGGCGTATCGGGGTCAAGTCCCAGCAGGGGCAGGGTTCCTATTTTTGGTTCATTCTGCCGATGCGCAAGTCGCTGCAGGATATGCCTTCAAGTCGGCGCGATCTGCGCAATATACGCACCCTGATCCTGGCATCGAAAGAGGCTGGCGAGATCCGCGAGTTGGGGGCGATGTTGCGCGACGCGGGCATGTTGCTGGAGTTTGCGGACGACCAGTATGACGCCCTCAACAAACTCAAAACATCCGCCAATCTGGGCCACAGCTGGCGTTATGAGGTACTTATCATTGATGCCGGTCTGCACGCCTCCAGCATGCTTCAAGTCATCACTACGGCACGAGAGATTCCCCATATGAGGGAGGTCAATATTCTCGTCATGAACACCCCGCAGAGCGAGCTGAGGTCGCTGGAAAATCTGGGTGTGGAGTGTGTATTGGGATCGGTCAGGCGCAACGAGGTCAAACAGCGTCTGGAGCGGTTGCTGGATGTGGAACAGGGTTCCAGCGTGCATCTGGAACCGGCGGACGAGCCGGTACCGCGGTTGCCGGATGATCATCTCAACTGGTTGGATAAGCAGGTCAATGTCGAAAAGGATGCCTCTCAGTTTGCAGAAGATGGGGCACAGACCAATATGACGTCCCAACGGCATACCAAACTGGTCGGGCGGGTACTGGTTGTGGAGGACAACCCGGTGAATCAGGCGGTGGTCAAGAAGATCCTGGAGAAAGCGGGTTTGTCGCCGATCACCGCCAACGACGGGCACGAGGCGCTGGAGGCGATGCGCAATGAGCAGTTCGACGTGGTGCTGATGGACTGCCAGATGCCGCGTATGGATGGCTACGAAGCCACCGAGGCAATTCGCGAAAGAGAGACGCGCCAAGGGCTGATGCGGGTGCCGGTGATCGCGATGACCGCGAATGCGATGGCGGGGGATCGGGAACGCTGCGTTGCCGTAGGTATGGACGACTACCTATCGAAACCGGTCAAACCATCGCAGCTGGAAAACATGCTGCGTCAATGGCTGCCAATGGAGGATGTGCTGAGTGAGCAATATAACGAACAGGCAATGCTGGCCGGTGCAGGCGCGGAACACATTGTCCTGTCGACAGAGGCGGAGCCTTACAGCCCACCTTCGTCGCAGGTGGCAAGAAAGACAACCTACGATGCTGGGGTGGCGCCGATGAGTACCCAAGGGGTTATTGACCGAGCCGTGCTGGGTGAATTGTACGAGATCATGGAAGAGGATTTCGTCTCGGTGATCCAGAGCTATCTCAAAAGCGCTCCAAACCTGATGCATGGTATTCGTGAAGCCGTACAGAACCGGGATATGGATGCCCTGGTCAAGTCGGCTCATCCATTGAAATCGAGCAGTGCGAATGTGGGTGCGATGGATCTCTCCGTGCTGTCGCGCGAGCTTGAATTCAAGGGGCGGGAAAACGATACCGGCGATCTGGTCAATTGCTACAACAAAACCGCCGAAGTCTTTCGCAAGAGCGTTGCTGAACTGCGTGCGATAGTCGAAGCCGGCAAGGTCTGATCACTTAAGCATCCCGTCATGGCGTTAAGGAACCGCTGATCAAGTCTGGTCCGACATCTGCCGCTATAATGCACCGTTTCTACGTTGCGATGTTCGCACTTTGAAGCGCTATAACCCGAATGAAGCACTCGGGTTACAACCTCCTCTCGCAGGTGGACATTCGAACCCGTTACAGATGCTCCGAGGCGTAGTCCGCCAGACGTGAGCGTTCACCTCGCATTAGGGTGATGTGGCCGCTGTGGGGCCAACCCTTGAACCGGTCAACCGCAAACGTGAGACCGGAGTTGGTCTCGGTGAGGTAGGGGGTGTCGATCTGGGCCACATTGCCGAGACAGACAATTTTCGTACCGGGGCCAGCCCGGGTGATCAGTGTCTTCATCTGTTTCGGCGTCAGGTTCTGTGCTTCGTCGAGAATGATGTATTTGTTGAGGAAGGTGCGACCACGCATGAAGTTCAGCGAATGGATGCGGATGCGGCTGCGCAGCAGGTCTTCCGTGGCGGCTCGCCCCCATTCTCCACCCTCGGTCTGGGTCAGTACCTCCAGGTTGTCCATCAACGCGCCCATCCATGGAGTCATCTTCTCCTCCTCGGTGCCAGGCAGAAAGCCGATATCCTCGCCCACGGGCACTGTTACCCGCGTCATGATGATTTCGCGATAGAGATTCAGGTCCAGGGTCTGAACCAGTCCGGCCGCCAGGGCAAGCAGGGTCTTGCCGGTGCCCGCGGTGCCGAGCAGCGAGACAAAATCGAGCTCTGGATCGAGCAGCATGTTGAGGGCGAAGTTCTGTTCCTGGTTGCGCGCCGTGATGCCCCAGACCGCATGTTTGGGATTGGAGAAATCCGCAGCCAGCTCAATGATGGCGTTGTTTTCCTGTTTCTCCCGCACGATGGCCTGAAAGCCCTCGCCGTTGGGCATATAGAGACATTCGCTCGGGTACCAGTTCGCGGTCTCGGGACCGGCTACGCGGTAGAAAGTGCGCCCCTCCTCCTTCCAGGATTCCAGTTCCTTGGTGTGTTGTTCCCAGAAATCGTCGGGCAGCTGGGCTAATCCGCTGTAGAGAAGATTGACATCCTCGAGCACCTGATCATTGGAGTAGTCCTCGGCGCGGATACCGAGCACCGCGGCTTTGATGCGCAGATTGATGTCCTTGGATACCAGAATGATGCGTTTATCCGTGTGGTCGGTCTGCAGGCTCAGGGCGGCGGCAAGAATATTGTTGTCGGGCGTGTTGCCGGGCAGGGCGGCAGGGAGGTCCATCGTGACGGGCTTGGTCTGAATAAACAGATGGCCGCTGAGCACCTCCACAGAGCCGTTCAGCTGCAGCGTGTTGAGCGGGATACCGTGGCTGAAATCATGCTGCGGCACATGGCTCATCAGTTCATCCAGAAAACGGCTGGTCTGACGTACGTTGCGCGCCACTTCCGACATACCCTTCTTGCCCTTGTCGAGCTCTTCCAATACCACCATCGGAAGGAAGATGTCGTGCTCCTTGAAGCGGAACAGGGCGGTGGGGTCATGCATCAGTACGTTGGTGTCGAGGACGTAGAGTCGGGGTCTCTCCTGCGAATTCTCAGGCATGCTTGATCTCTGGGGGTTGGGTGGATGTGGATCCACAGGCGCCTGGGGCCGGTCCGCCAGGGCGCCGGGAACCTGTGATTGATCGGGTATATGGGCAGATGAGAAAGGTGTTCAGCTGTGTTCACCGCTGCGTATCGATTTCAGGGCTTCAAGCACCTCCTCCACATGTCCCTTGACTTTGACTTTGCGCCATTCCTGGCGAAGGATGCCCTGTGGATCGATCAGAAAGGTGCTGCGCTCAATGCCGCGAACCTGTTTGCCATACATCGATTTCATCTTTATCACGTCGAACGCCTTGCACAACAACTCTTCCTGGTCTGACAGCAGGTCGAAGGGAAATCCCTGCTTCTGCTTGAAGTTCTCCTGCGCCTTGAGGCTGTCCCGGGAGACCCCGAGGATAACCGACGATTGGCGGCGGAATTTGGCGATAGCCGCTTTGAAGTCGAGCCCTTCCTGGGTGCACCCCGGGGTGCTCGCCTTGGGGTAGAAGTAGAGCACCACGGACTTGCCCAGATAGTTCGAGAGCTTGATGCGGCTATCCCCCGTGGCGGGGAGTTCGATGTCGGGTACGGGCTTGCCGATAGCGAGTTTGCTCATTTAGTGTACATTAGCCCTTTATCGGTTCGATGACCGCGTCGAGGTTGAGGGCGTCGCAGTAGTCCATGAATTCGTCGCGCAGCCCGGCGATGTGGATGTTGGCGGGGATGCCGACGCTCATGTGGACGGAAAACATCGGTGTGCCAGTGTGTGCCGCAGAATAGCTGGCGGTCATCATGTCCTCGATATTGATATTACGCTCGGTGAAAAACTCCGCTAACTGGTTGACGATGCCCGGATGGTCCATGGAGACCACTTCCACCATATAGGGCAGCAGATTGGTCGATTTGGGCCGGCCCTC
Source organism: Sedimenticolaceae bacterium (assembly GCA_050294655.1). Taxonomy (GTDB): domain Bacteria; phylum Pseudomonadota; class Gammaproteobacteria; order Chromatiales; family Chromatiaceae; genus Thiodiazotropha. The sequence goes on along the minus strand of JBNKOL010000099.1, from coordinate 8,189 downwards.
GGTGCGCTTGCATATAATGGTGAGCCCCAGTTCGCTCTGCAGCTCGGGCAGGGCATTTTCCAGTTTCGCCAGGGTGTTCCAGTGACCCTCTGTGAGGATCAGTACGGCAAACTCACCCCCCAGCACGGTCATGCGGCTGTCAGTAATATTACAGCCCTCGTCAAGGATCTTTTTCGACAGGGCCTTAACGATGCCGGGGCGGTCCTTGCCGAGCGCTGAAATGACCAGAAAATTGTTGGGTGTGGTTGACATGGGGCTGCTGCCATTTGGAGTTATTCGGAGTAATTTCCGGAATTGTAACATCTGCGTGGAATATCTATCGAAAAATGCACTCAGCGACAAGCCCGTTTTTCAACCCTTGTCATACTTGCAAGCCACAGGATACCATTACTGATTCATCTCATAAGAGTGCCTTTTCTATGTTTCACGGCAGTATGGTAGCGATAATTACGCCCATGGCGGAAGATGGCAGCGTTGACTATGCCGCCATGAAAACGCTGATCGATTTCCATATCGAACAAGGCACGGACGCCATTGTGTCGGTGGGTACCACGGGGGAGTCCGCGACGCTGGATGGCCAGGAACACTGCGATGTCATTGCGCGCACCATCACCTATGTGGCCGGCCGGATACCGGTCATCGCCGGCACCGGCGCCAATTCCACGACGGAGGCGATCGCTCTGACGCGCTGTGCCAAGCAGTCCGGCGCCGACGCTTGTCTGCTGGTTACGCCGTACTACAACAAGCCGACCCAGGAAGGGCTCTATCAGCACTTCAAAGCGGTGGCCGAGGCGGTCGATATCCCCCAGATTCTCTATAATGTGCCGGGACGCACTGCCTGTGACATGCTGCCGGAAACCGTCGCCCGTCTTGCTGTCGTCCCCAATATCATCGGCATAAAGGAGGCCACTGGCGAACTTTCGCGATTGCACCGGATTCAGGAGCTCTGTCCCGCTGATTTCAAGATCTACAGCGGCGACGATGCGACCGGCTGTGAGTTCCTCCTGCAGGGCGGTCATGGCGTGATTTCGGTAACAGCGAATGTGGCGCCCGGATTGATGCACGAGATGGTCTCACTGGCTCTGGCAGGTGAGCGTGACGCTGCCCAGGCGGCGGATGCCCGTCTCGTGGGGTTGCACAAGGCGCTGTTTGTTGAATCGAGTCCGATACCTGTGAAGTGGGCGGTACATCGGATGGGGCTGGCAGGCAGGGGGATCCGTCTGCCCTTGACCTGGTTGAGCTCCAGCGCCGAAGCCGAGGTGGAAGCGGCGATGCAGCAGGCGGGTGTTCTTTGAAACGAAGATCGCCTGGCGTTCCATTGCCATCGATCCAGGGGCCTGCCTCTGGGGCCAGAAAACGATCCGTCAAATGACGGGAACTGATTACCTCCAGATTGATCTATCCTGACATGCAGTATAAGCCTCCCTATTTTGCCTTCCTCCTTCTGTCGCTGACGCTCGCCGGTTGTAGCTCCGGCGGTGGGTTGTTCTCCGATTCTGAACGCGTCTACCGCACCCAGCGGGAGGCAGTGGACGATCTTGAAGTGCCACCGGATCTGACCCGCTCAGCAATTCAGGATGCGATGGCGGTACCGGGGACCGGCGCTGCTTCCTACGAGGAGTACACCACCCGTCGCGAACAGGTGGGCGGTAGCACAACGGCTGCCTCCGACGAGGCGGTGCTGCCCGATTTCGAGAATGTGACGTTTCACCGCGATGGGGATCAGCGTTGGCTGGTGATTCAGGGCACACCTCAGCAGATCTGGCCCAAAGTGGTCGATTTCTGGCGCAAGAATGGCATGCTGCTGGTGGAGCAGGATCCCGCCATCGGCGTGATGAAGACCGATTGGTTGGAGAGCCGCGCCGATATCAAGCAAGGTACTCTCACCGAGTTTTTACGTAAGGCGGTTGGCGGTATCTACTCCTCCGCCACACGCGAGCAGTTCCGTGTGCGGCTCGAGCCAGGCCAGGAGCCTGGAACCACCGAACTCTACCTGACCCACCGTGGCATGGAGGAGAAGCTGGTGGAGAATATCAGGAACGAGGCTGATACCACCTACTGGACTCCCCGTCCGAACGATCCCGGCATCGAGGCGGCAATGCTGCGCAGTCTGATGGTCCACCTGGGTGTCAGCAAGGCGCAGGCAGAGGCGCTTATGGCGCAGGAGCAGCAGGTCGCGCCGCGCTCCAGGCTGGTGAAGACCGCCGATACCAGCATGCTCTATATTCGCGAGGCTTTTCCTCGGGCTTGGCGACTCACCGGCGTGGCACTTGATCGGGTCGGCTTTGCCGTGGAGGATCGGGATCGCAGCGCCGGGATCTACTATGTCCGTTACAATCAGCTGAAGAGCGACAAGGAGGAGTCGGGTGGTTTCTTCTCCAAACTGGCCTTCTGGCGGGATGACGAGACTGAGATCGATGACAAGGTCCAGTACCAGGTCAAGCTGACGGAACTCGATACGGAGACCCGGGTTGTGGTTCGCAACGAGGCTGGCGAGGCAGACAATTCCAAGATCGCGCAACGGATTCTGACCCTTATCAACGAGCAGATCCGCTGAGTTGTGTCGCTGCGCTTCGCCTCGCTGGGGAGCGGTAGTCGTGGCAATGCCCTGTTGCTGGAGACGTCCCAGGTTCGCGTACTGATCGATGGCGGTTTTCCCGCGCGGGAGATTGAGGCCCGCCTGGGAAGGCTGGGCGTCGATGCGCAATCCCTTGATGCCATACTGGTGACCCACGAACACGGCGACCACATACGAGGTGTGGGCGCCATGGCGCGACGTTACAGCCTGCCGGTATGGCTGACGGCCGGAACCTTCCGTGCCGGAAACCTTGGTGAAATCAATGGATTGCAGCGTATCGACTGCCATGCCGGCTGGTTTTGTCTGGGCGATCTCGAAGTGCTGCCTTTCCCGGTGCCGCACGACGCCCGGGAACCCTGCCAGTTCTTGTTTCAGAGCCGTGGACTACGCTTTGGATTGCTGACTGATACCGGCCACATCACACCCCATATCAGGGAAAACCTCCAAGCCTGTGACTGCCTGGCGTTGGAGTTCAACCACGATATTGAGATGCTGGCCAACGGACCCTATCCTCCCCGCTTGCGCGCGCGCGTTGGCGGTCGGCATGGCCATCTGAGTAACGCCCAGTCTGTTGAGCTGTTGACTCAACTCCCCTTTGAGCGGGTCAGGTACTTGCTGGCGTGCCACCTGAGTGAAAAGAACAACAGTGTTGAGCGGGTAAGGCATGCTGTATTGGAGGAATTACCTTCCCTTGAACAGAGGCTCCACTTTGCCTGTCAGGATGATGTCAACGGGTGGTTTGACCTCGACTGATAGCGGATAAGCCTATGAATCATAAGCAGATGTCAGTTCATATCCCAGGAACTTCGCATGTTCTGGTGGTGGCTTGAGACAGCCCGCAAACAGGCACAATCGCTTTATTAGTACCTGTTAATGGATATCGAATGCTTTAGTTTTCAGTATCTTGAGTGTAGAGTCATGGGGTTTTTATACTGACGGTGCGGCGTTTCTCCTGATCGCACTGATACAGCGAATAACACAAGGAGAATTGGAGGGTTTTTTGAATGGCACATATCGTTGTCATGGGTGCAGGTACAGGCGGCATGCCCTGCGCGTACGAACTCCGTATGGAGCTCGGTCGCGAGCATGAGATTACAGTCATTAATGAACGGGATTACTTTCAGTTCGTCCCGTCGAATCCCTGGCTGGCGGTCGGCTGGCGTGAACGTTCACAGATAACTTTCGACATCCGTCCACATCTGGAACGCAAAGGTATCAACTTCATCGCCAAACGTGTCGACAAGATCGACCCGGAGGCAAATCAGGTGACACTGGATGGCGGTGACACGGTCGATTACGACTACCTCATCATCGCCACCGGTCCGCGCCTGGCCTTCGAGGAGGTCGAAGGATCGGGCCCCGAAGGCTTTACCGAGTCAATCTGTACCGTGGACCACGCGGAGAAGTCCTACAAAGCCTATCAGGCTCTGTTGGACGATCCGGGCCATGTCATCATCGGCGCCATGCCGTTTGCCAGCTGCTTCGGCCCTGCCTATGAATTTTCCTTTATCATGGACTCCGATCTGCGCAAGCGTAAGATCCGGGACAAGGTGCCGATGACCTTTGTGACTTCCGAGCCCTACATTGGCCATCTTGGCTTGGGTGGAGTGGGTGATTCGAAGGGATTTCTCGAGAGTGATTTCCGTAATCACCACATCAATTGGATCACCAACGCCAAGGTCATCAAGGTTGAAGCCGGTAAGATGTATGTCGAGCAATACGACGATTCGGGCCACAAGATCAAGGATCACGAGCTGGAGTTCAAATACTCCATGATGCTGCCCGCCTTCAAGGGCGTCGATGCGGTGGGCAATGTGGAAGGGCTCTGCAATCCGCGCGGCTTCCTCTTTGTTGACGACCATCAGCGCAATCCCAAGTATCCCAATATCTATGGTGCCGGTGTCTGTATCGCCATTCCTCCGGTGGAGGCCACCGCTGTTCCCACCGGCGCACCCAAGACCGGTTACATGATTGAGTCGATGGTGACCGCTATCGTGCACAATATTGCCGACGAACTGGCGGGCAAAGAGGGCACCACCCTGGCGACCTGGAACGCCATCTGCCTGGCCGACATGGGTGACACCGGCGCCGCTTTCGTGGCGCTGCCGCAGATCCCGCCGCGTAACGTGGCTTGGTTTAAAAAGGGCAAGTGGGTGCATATGGCGAAGATCGCCTTCGAGAAGTACTTCATCCGTAAGATGAAAAAGGGTACCTCGGAACCGATCTACGAAAAGTACATCCTCAAGATGCTCGGCATCGGCAAGTTGAAATAGACGGCCTTTGTCGCAGATAAAAAAGCCCGGTCAACGACCGGGCTTTTTTTTTCGTAAATGAAGGTGGCTGTGGTGATGATATCGGTCATGTGACCTGACAGTGTCCTTGGCATCCAAAATTCGCTGTTAATTTCAGACACCCCGTACCCTCGCTTGGTTTTCCCTGCTTGCGATGGGGTGAAGCAAGCGCCTTGTCTCAGGCATGATGGCCCTTTGGCGGTTAATCAGTGGGGCGCAGTTTTGCTATGCTGCGTACTCGGCAGGCATAAGCGAGGCGATGACAGTGCGAATCAACAGACGCAATACCCGTGGAGTTTGGGTAGGCGGCGTGCAGATCGGCGGCGGCGCACCAGTGGTGGTGCAGTCGATGACCAATACGGACACGGCGGATGTCAGCGCCAGTGTCGAGCAGATCAAGGCGCTGGCCCAGGCCGGTTCGGAGCTGGTGCGCCTGACGGTGAACAATGAGGCGGCGGCCAGGGCCATTCCGGAGATTCGTGATCAGCTGGCGGGTCAGGGTGTGGAAGTACCGCTGATCGGTGACTTTCATTTCAATGGCCATCGTCTGCTGACCGACTATCCCGCCTGTGCCGAGGCGCTGGCGAAATACCGCATCAACCCCGGCAACGTGGGCAGCGGAGAGAAGCGCGATAGCCAGTTTGCCAGCATGATCGAGACCGCCTGTCGCTACGACAAGCCGGTCCGCATCGGCGTCAACTGGGGCAGTCTGGACAAGGGATTGGTGACGCGTCTGATGGACGAGAACACCCGCTCTGAAAACCCCATCGACAGCGCCGAGATGGTCCACCGGGTGATGGTGGTGTCGGCTCTGGAGAGTGCCCGGCGTGCCGAGGAATTGGGGCTCTCCGATGACCGTATCATCATCTCCTGCAAGATGAGTGGTGTACAGGATCTGATTGCGGTTTATCGTGCCTTGGCCGATGCTTGTGACTATGCCCTCCATCTCGGCCTCACCGAGGCAGGTATGGGATCCAAGGGCATCGTTGCCTCAAGCGCCGCCTTGGCGGTGCTGTTGCAGGAGGGCATCGGCGACACCATCCGTATCTCACTGACACCGGAACCGGGCGGTGCAAGGACCCAGGAGGTGGTGGTGGCCCAGGAGCTGCTACAATCGATGGGTATCCGCGCCTTTGCGCCAATGGTGGTCGCCTGTCCGGGCTGTGGCCGTACCACCAGCACCTATTTCCAACACCTGGCCAAAGAGGTGCAGGGGCATCTCAGGGATCGTATGCACGCATGGCGGGGCCGCTATCCGGGGGTCGAGAACCTCTCGGTGGCGGTCATGGGCTGCGTGGTGAATGGACCGGGGGAGAGTAAGCATGCCAATATCGGCATCAGCTTACCGGGTACCGGTGAGTCGCCCTCGGCGCCAGTCTATATGGATGGAGAGAAGTCGGTTACCCTCAAGGGCGACGATATCGCAGGCCAGTTTATTGCGCTGGTCGACAAGTATGTAAAACAACACTATTCGACAACGAATCGATAGGCGGAGGACCAGGACGGAGTCCATCCTTCAATCCAGCAGTTAATACCAGAGATCGAGCGGAGAGAGAGCATGCAAAGAATCCTACTGCCCCTGATACTGAGTTTAATGATGACATTGGTGTTCCCGGTATCGGCGGATGAGGCCTCACCCACAGTGAACCTCAAACGCCTCTCATTGGAGACGGCCAACAAGGTGGCGCTGGGCGCCATCGAGGCCTGTCGCAAGGAGGGGATTCAGATCGGCGTGACGGTGGTGGATCGGGACGGTACCGTGCAGGTGGTGATGCGCGACACCATTGCCGCCCAGATTACTGGGTCGATCAGTCGTCAGAAGGCCTTCACCGCGGCCAATTTCAATGCCGCCACCTCGGCCCTGGGTCAGAGCGGACGGGCGGATAGCCCCATCGGCCGCATCGACGGGCTGGTGATGTCAGCCGGTGGGCTGCCGATCCAGGCGGGCGGGCAGTTGTTGGGGGCTGTGGGCGTGAGCGGCGCCCCCGCGGGCGAAACCGATGAGCGCTGCGCGCAAGCGGGCATCGACAAGGTGATCGATGATCTCGAAATGGCGTTGTAGGGAGTGCGACTGGAACTTGATCCGTATGGCGGTTATGAAAACGGAGACAGTTGCCATGTCATCAGAGGCTTTTTAATACCGGCCACCCGGTTTCGGCGTCACAAACGCGGCATGATTGGCGCCTGATTGTGAGCGTGGCTATGCGGGGCCGCAGGTGGCAGGGGTTTGCCTTCGATCACCGCCGTCACCGCGGTCAGTGGGTCCTGCTCGCCGGTGATGACGACCTGGACCCCAGCCCCGGCCATGCGCTGGATAAAGCCTTGTCCGCCGCTGCCGGTGATCAGGCAGTCCATTTCGAAGAGTGGATGGTCTACTCCGCGAAATTCATGCATGGACATCTCTTTCGGTAGGTCGAGACGGGCGATCTCTTGTACCTCGCCGGTAGTTGCGTCCTGTTCGAAGATCAGGAAGCGGCGTGACTTGCCGGCATGTTGGGTGATGCTGCGGAAATTCTGGCTGGTGACTGCGATTTTCATAGAGGCAGACCTCGGTGGCGCATGACCACCATGATGTTTTAGTTGGATTCGGGGAACGCTCAGGCCGCTTGCCGCTTCAAGCTTGTCGCCCACTCTTCCATCAAGGCGTTGACCAGCGGCATCGGCGCCTCCAGAAATGAGATGGTAAATCCCTCATTGCTGTGGCAAATACCAATGGAGCGGGGACGGGTCGCCAGTTGTGACGGGTCCTGCAGGGTGAAGCCGAAGCAGAAGACCAGATTGACCGCGGCATCAATGCCTTCGGCCACCTGGCCTTCAGGCAGGCGCAATGTATGTTCCAGGTGATCGAAGGTGGCGATATAACTGGCCGCCTTGTGCGACTCGATCTTCTTTTTAAGGTATCCGACGATCTCATCCACTGAGTTGAACCGACATTCAGATGGTTCCAATTGCAGGGTAAAGACGGGAAGCTCTGTTTGCGCGATGGCCTGTTTCAAAGTGCCCTCTCCAACTCTCATGCAGGGTTTGGCGTTTTGTGGAAAACAGAGGCCAGAATACTGCCCGGATGAGATTCCGGGCATTGAAAATGATCAATCCTCAGCCAGACGCTTGAGGTTGGGGACATCGAGCAGGAATTGATTGGGCGCGGTTTCGATCAGCAGGCTTTGGCGTTTGAATTCGGCAATGGTGCGGCTGGCGGTTTCGGTGGTGATGCCCAGCATGGCGCCCATGTCTTCACGGCTGAACAGGTCGCATTCGCTGGTTTGTTCATTGCGCACCATGCGCAGCAGCAGCCGGGCTACCCGCTGCTTGGCGGAACC
>JBNKOL010000098.1:0-4124 GCA_050294655.1 Sedimenticolaceae bacterium | reverse complement strand
GGGTGCAGGCCGATGAAGGGTTTTTTGTCCAGGGTGTTGGGCCGCACCCCGGCCTGGTGCAGAAGCACCCCGGCGCGAGGCGGTGAATGAAAGAGTTCACCCAGGGCGGCCAGCAGCGTCTCCCGCCCGGCGGCGGTGGGCTCCTCGTCCAGCTGCTCGCGGTCATAGGTGGCGCCCAGGCGGTAACTGCCGTCACCCCGTGGCATGAGCCAGCGGCCGCCGTTGATGATGTAGTTGGGCAACGGCTCATGGATCTCCACGGAGAGGATCTCTCCCTTGGCGGGCTGGAACGGCAGCCAGCGGAACCAGGGATTGCGCATGGCCTGGTAGCCGTCGCAGAAGATCACACAACGGGCGCTGATGCCGTTCCACTCTACGGCCTCTTCCCGTGGCGTGAGTTCCGCGGGGTCGAGCGCCGCTTCCCGATAGCTCTCCCGCGCCAGCAGGTAGTCACGGAAGCCGTCCATCAGGGCGCAGGTGTCCAGATAGCCCGTATGCCGCTGCACGAATGCGCCGTCCGGGGCGATCACCTCCCGGGGGCACTCATCCGATGTGAGCACCTTTTCCAGATAGGGTTCATAGGCGGGGTCTTGGCGGCGCTTCTCCCAGGCGGCGATCTCTTTATCGTTGCGAATCAGGCGCAGCATGGGGATCTCGAAGCGGAGTTCCCGCCCCAGCCGCTGCTCCAGTTCCTGGTAGGTGAGCTTGGCGGCGGGCAGGCACTCCTCAACCCGTTCGGTCTTTACCAGCCGCATGCCGGTCACGGGATTAATCAGGCCCGCGGCGGTGCGGGAGGCCGCGGTGCGGTGGGCGTCATCCACCACCAGCACCCGCTCACCGCGGCGTAGCAGGCTCCAGGCCAGCAGGGTACCCGCCAGGCCCTGCCCCACGATCAGCCAAGGTATCTCCGTCGATCTGTTCATTTCCGGTCCGGCTTGTGTTCTCATGATTGCTCCAGCAGCTACTATGCGACAGTTCCCGCAGCGATGAAACCTTGGAATGTCTATATCCTCCGCTGTTCCGATGACAGCCTCTACACAGGCGTGGCCAAGGATGTGGAGCGGCGCGTGGAGGAGCACAACACGGACAACCGCCTGGGCGCCCGCTATACCCGTGGCCGCCGACCAGTGGAACTGGTCTACCAGGAGGGTTTCCACAGCCGTTCCGAGGCCTGCCGGCGGGAGAGTGAGATCAAGCGACTGAAGCGTAAGGAAAAATTGGAGCTACTTTGCGATACTTAACGTAAGTATCTAGCAGCTAAATGGGTGGCTGGCGGCTGATTTCCTGAGTATTCACTCCTGCAACTACACTTATCCACACGAATACCCCATCCCACCCGCACATTTCTCTTGATCTCCTCCGCAAAGGACCTCCAAACACACAGAAACACGATGGCGCATGCATAACGCGCCTCGCGTCGCCACACCTTGCCGCATTACGTTCCCTTGAATTTATTGTGGTAATAAACTAGCCTGTTAGATAACAAAAATAACAGCAGGTAGCCAACGTGCAACATCAAACTCTTTTCAGTACTCCTTCGCATTTAAATGATTACGAGTTAACTCCAGCCGTCCCCATAAGGCCTATGGGAACCGGCTGCATATTTGAGTTGTAATTCGTACTTGAATGTTTGCCAGCCACGGCAGTCTCCGAACTGCTACCGGGCGCAATTTCCAATTCACGCAAACCTCATACTGCATTTATAGCAGGATGGACTAGCAACATGAGCGAAGAGATCTTTAAACAATACCAAGATAGCGCGACGAGTGGCTACTATGCCTACTATCTATCCAAGCTATCGGAATCTGGCAATCAGGCCTATACCACCTCCGATATTGTGAACAACAATGGCGTTCTCCTGGCTCGCAAGGGCACTACTATCAATCACGAGGTACGCAACAGGCTACTTAAACACAAACTATTCAAACCGCTTGACTCAGACATAACGCTAGAACATCAGGCAGACGCGCAATCCCTGATACAGGAATTCAAACAGCTCATGGACAAGCACCCTGATCTAAAACAGGTCAACGACGCCTTGGATTTCGGACCAGTGTTTGAAAAGCTACTGACTGTAGAACGGCTGCATCCGGTTTTGACACAAAAACTTACCGTCCTGGGCTCGCAGATGCGCTCGGAATTTGAAAAATGTATCTTTTCCGCCTGGATGTCTACGATGATCGCACGGGAGATTGGGCTCACTACCAATGAGATGCGCGACATCCTGGTGGCGGCATTTATACATGACATCGGGCTACTACATTTAGATCCGGAAATAGTTTGCAGCAATCGCAAACTGACAGCGGAAGAATGGAAAACACTACGGGCACATGTCATCATCAGTAAACTCATCGCCGACTCTATTTCAGGGATTTCGCCGGATGTCCCTCGCGCGGTCATCGAACATCATGAGAACTGTTTTGGCTCCGGATATCCATTCGCCATAAATAGCGACAAACTCGGCCTGCCTGGCAGAATCATAGGTATGACCGACAGCATCCACTCCATCCGAATCAATACTTTTCGCAGCACCAATCGAACTCTCGGCGATATAAAACCCTTTCTCCAGCTTAACCCCGGCACCCAGGGCCAGGATGTATATCGTGCCACTATATCGATTATAAAGAAATCCGGCTTAAAACCGACCCTGCATCGACCTGATTACTGCTCTACGATATATGCCAAACAGCTTGGTAAACAGGTCGAAATCCTGTACCAAGCTAAAGAGTCATTTGAAGTTATTCATCATGGATTTTCCAAAATTGAAAAAACCATGAATCTCAAAAAAGAGACCTCGACTCTCATGGCGATCATAAACAGGATGTGTTTATCGATACATGAATCAGGCGTGCTGTCACAAGAATTGGCTGAGTGGCTCAACCAGGAAAGAGATCCCAACGAGATCACCGACCTAATTCATGCGGAATTAAATGAAGTCGAACTTCTTATCAAAGAACTTACTTGGCAAATGCGCAACGGTATTCGGATGTTCCAAAGCCACCACCACCCAGATAACACGAGCAGCCAACAAATCACTGATTATGTTGCCAAATCCATTGACTCAATTCAGGAGAGCCTTGATCGGCTCAAGGAAGTGGAAATCTAGCAAGCCACACAAGTTAGCCATGCCACGAATCCATTGAATACACTCCACTGCAATCCTGCTAAGATCAGACCTGCACAATAGGAAAATGAACTTTTGACGCCAGTCATCACTGCAACCTGAGCTTTCCACCAAAAAACATGGCTGAACTCCATCCGCAGCTCGAAAAAGACTGCCTCCTGATCGGGCGGTTTCCCCTCTGCCGTCTGCTACTGATGAAAGACGCCAACTACCCGTGGCTGATCCTGGTGCCGGACCGGGAAGGCATCACCGAGATCCATCAACTTGCGGAGGCGGACCGGCAGCAGTTGATGCGGGAATCAGCCCATCTATCCGCGTTCCTGGAGCGGGAGTTCCAGGCGGACAAAATCAATATCGCGGCCCTGGGCAACATGGTGCCGCAACTGCATATCCATCACATCGTACGCTACCGGGATGATATCGCCTGGCCCGCCCCGGTGTGGGGGGCGCATCCGCCCAAGCCCTATTCGAAAGAGGCATTGGCGGAGTGTGTTTCACGCCTGAAGCGGGCGCTGGAGCTTAACGCTTAACGGCCAACCACGGAGAACGCGATGATTCCCGATATGCAAGAGTTGCTGAATGAGATCCGCGCACTGGAACAGCGGGTAGCGGACGAGATCAGCCGTGAGGCGGAGGAGTTTGGCTACACCCTGCACCAAGGCCGCATCTCGGTGGAACGTGAGATTGCCCGGCAACACAAGGCGCTGTCCACCAAGGCCGGCACCTATCTCGCGGAGTCCTCCCTGCTCTTTATACTTACCGCGCCGGTGGTATACAGCCTGATCGTTCCGCTGCTCCTGATGGACCTGTTTGCCACGGCTTACCAGATCATCTGTTTTCCTCTCTACAAGATCCCCAAGGTCAAACGATCCGAATACATGTTGTTTGACCGCCACCGGCTGCAATACCTTAACTGGATCGAACGCACGCACTGCGTCTACTGCAGTTACGCCAATGGCTTATTTGCCTACGCCGCGGAGATTGGAGCAAGGACGGAGCA
>JBNKOL010000097.1:0-13560 GCA_050294655.1 Sedimenticolaceae bacterium | reverse complement strand
GAAGTGGGCATAGTCCGGCTTGGTCGGGAATTCATCCACCCACAGCCACATACGGCCAAAGAAGCTGTTGCCGGCCGGTGAGAAGCTGTTCGGCACCAGGAAGGCCATACCGTTGTCGGTCGTGGTCAGATGCAGTGCCTTATTGCCGCGTGCATGGACAGCATCGATGCTCGCGTTTCCTGCACGGCTTTCAATCGACCAGGCGTTGCTCGTGGCGCTCGAACCCGTGAAGGATTCGAAATCTTCACAGAACAGATCGCCATCAGTACAGCCGTTGCCAGGCGTTGGCGTCGGTGTCGGTGTCGGTGTCGGTGTCGGTGTCGGTGTCGGCGTCGGCGTCGGCGTCGGCGTTGGCGTTGGCGGATTGGTGCCGCTGCCACCACCCGAGCCCATACCATTCACGCTAAACTCAACCGGCATGGCCGATCCACCCGGCGAGGCGATGAAGCCGAAGCTGGACTCCGCTCCGGGGGCGATCACGTCGTTCCAGCCGGCACTCTGGATAACGTAGTGCGTGCCTTCATGGGAGACGATCTTCGCATTCCAGATCTGCCCGATCTCGAAACTGGCGTCGAAGGCGATCTCCCAGCCGTTGATCTCTGACGAGCCCTTGTTAGCGACAGTCGCCATTCCCTGAAACGCAGCGCCCCAATCATTGGCGTTCTTCATCGTCACCTGGGTGGAGAGCGCATCGCTGCCTCCTCCGCCCTGACTGGCGTTGGGTCTTGTTGCATCGCCCACAGTGATCTCGGCAGGCATCTGTTTACCGCCAGGATTGCCGATAAAACCGAACCTGACCTCGCCACCGGGCTCTATCGCCTTGTTCCATGCAGCCGCCTTGATCACATAGCTCTTGCCCGTGTGCGAAACGATCTCCGCATTCCAGACCTGACCTATGTTGAAGTCGGCTTCAAAGGTGATCGTCCAGCTGCCGATCCGGGTGTTGGTGTCGTTGACGATCACCGCCTCTCCCTGGAAGCCGGCGCCCCAATCACCTGTCTTGTTGATGCTGGCCTTGCCCATGTGGACAGGATCACTGCCACCACCGGAGCCGCCGCTCTCTTGGGTAACCGTCACGGTGGTCGCATCCGTATCCATGGCACCGCTGTCGTCGTAGACGGTCAAACTAACGTTGTAGGTTCCTGCTTGTGCATAGTCGTGTGAAGGATTCGCTCCGCTACCGGTGGCACCATCACCAAAACTCCAATCGTAGGCAACGATGGAACCATCAGGATCAGACGAACCGCTACCATCGAACTGAACCGCCTCGTTCACCTTGGCATTGTAGGGCCCTTTGGCATCGGCGGTTGGCGACAGATTGCCTACGCCGATAACCGCGGTCGTAGAGTCCGTATCCATGATGCCGTCATTGTCTTGCACTGTGAGGGTGACGTTGTAGCTTCCCTCTTTGGTGTAAGTGTGAGAGACATTTGCTCCGGTCGCCATGCCACCGTCACCGAAGTCCCAGGCATAAGCTACGATGGAACCGTCAGGATCCTCGCTGCCATCGCTGCTGAAGGACAACGCCATGTTGACGGTACCGGTGTAGGGACCGTTGACTTTAGCCACAGGTGGCAGCTTATCGACTTCGCCAATAGCGGCAGTGGTCATACCCGATGCGGTGGCACCGACGTTGTCGGTCACCTTCAGGGTGACGTTGTAGGTACCAGCCGTAGTATAGGTGTGAGAGGGTTTGGCGCCGCTGCCCGTGCTGCCATCGCCGAAGTTCCAGGCGTAGCTGCTGATGTTGCCATCAGGATCACTGGACCCCGCACCATCGAACGTGAGTTGCTCACCCACCTTTGCACTGTAGGGGCCACTGGGGTCAGCGCTCGGCGGCTGATTGCCCGGATCAACGCTGACCGAAGTCACCGCGGAATCGACCGCATTGCCATCATCGGTCACGGTCAAGGTTACGTTATAGGTGCCTTTCGACGTATAGGTGTGCGTCGGTTTCGCGCCAGTGCCACTGCTACCATCGCCAAAATTCCAGTCGAAACTGACAATGGAACCGTCAGGATCAGACGAAGCACTGCCATCCAACTGAACCGCTTCACCCACGATACTCGTGTAGGGGCCCTTAGCGTCAGCCACTGGCGGTTGATTGCCGGCACCGATGGTAATCGTGGCGGTAGCGGTTTTGCTATCACCTGCATCGTCGGTGACAATCAGAGTCACGGTATAGGTGCCGGTATCCGCATAGGCATGGTTGACTTTGGCGCCACTGCCACTGCTGCCATCACCGAAGTCCCACGCATAGCTGGAGATGCTGCCGTCGGGATCCGAAGAGTTGGAGGCATCGAAGGCTATCGGGATATCCTGTGTTCCGCTGTAAGGACCGCCGATATCGGCTACAGGCGGCTGGTTCGCCGCCGGCAGATCAACCGTTCCGGCTCCAATCGCAGCGGGGAGTGCAGTCTGAGTGACTTCACCAGCTCTGTAGTCAGTAATGACATTGTGCGCCCCCTCAGTCCAGCCAGGCTGAGTATTGGCAGTGATCTCTTCCAGATTGCTCGCACCCGCCGGATCACCATCGGAGTTAAGGGATTCGATTGCGGAGAAGCTGTAGCCCTGCTGACGATAGGCCAGCCCATAGCCATTCAGCTCTTTCCTCGTCGTTGTGCTGTCTGAATGACACAACGTACAGGGTTGCGAGAGGTTATCAGCAGACGTCGAGTTAGGGTAGGTGGAGCGCCATGAAGCGAGATCACCCCTGGATGCCTGAACCGGAAAGGAAACAGTGAGAGCGCCGAGTGAAACGAGCGCACTAACCAAAGCCAATCGCACGTATGGCGACCTTTGACATCTGGGATCCATCAAACTACTCCTTAAGGATTTATTTTTTTGTTCACGCGACTACACGTCGCGCAACCATTAATCCACGAAGTTTCCATTAAAAAAAGAAACTCCAGTCATGCCGCACATAAACTGCACGCATTCCAAATTATGTGACTTTCCCTTGTCGTACGAGCTGCCGAAATCCCTATCGCATGAGCGGATATTAAGGGTTCAGCTTTCCGATAACTTCAAAGGGGGTCACACTTTTATCAAGTAGATTGATCGAATATTGAACTTTAATAACAGGCATGCCATGTAAACCTAAAAGCATGGATTTTCTTCACCTAAAAAAATAAATTTGAAGCGAGAGCATCTTGGGCCATGGGCTTTATAGGCGATAGGTGGCCAATTTTTTCCACTGCAAAAAACTTTCTCCAAACGAGTCGATGCACTCGCACCTCCACATGCGACCGCAGCAAGCGCCCTCCATTTCCTGATACTCAATGATTGTTAAAACCGTCACCCCGCTGACATATCGATGCAACAGCCTACTCCCATAGCGAAAGAGACACGGGATAGAGCGATCCGACTTGGACAGCGCTACTCCTTATATATAAAGAGAGCGAAATGAAAATGCTGCTTATCAGATTCATGACCGCTCATTTATTAATCCGGCCACCGGTAAGATGATCATCCCCGCCAGCGCACAGTGCTGCACCGGCAACATCACCCTGGAGGAGTTCAAGAGTCTGAAAGGCAAGATGGACGCAGCCGACAACACTGCCACCACCGTCGAAGCGTAGATGAACGCCACACCAGACTGGCGCGCTGACCTCTACACGGCGAAGAGCACCCTGATATCCCATGCTGAGAGCATTGAGCTGTTCAAATCGCTCGGCATCAGGATGACACCGGATCGGAAGAGCCCCAGCGTGGCGATGCCCTTCGAGGGCGACTACACACAGGCGATCTACGCCCAGCAGATGATCGACGAATACAAGGCTGCCGGTGCGCATCCCAGACAGGTCTTCGCCCAGTCGTTCAACCTGGATGATTTCCTCTACTGGATTGAAATCGCACCCCACTTCGGGCAGCAGGCAGTATTCCTGGACGCTGGAGCGGTCCGGTCAGCTGAAGAGTGGCGGCGGCTGGTATTACCAGGGCATTACCGACGCCACCGACAATGACGGCGGCATGCGGTACTACTCGACGCACTTGCCCAGGATGTGGGCATCAAGGGGATCTTCTCCGATTGGCTGGCGACGGCTACCTACTACGCCAACTGCAAAGATCTTGGAGATATTCCTTGACGCCCGCCCCCCTTGGCACAGCCCAGCGTTTGCGATATTCGAAATCTCGCCGGTTTTCCCAAAAACCGTATCTGGGATATGGATACCTGTCACGTAATGTTGTTTAAGATTTGGCCAATACCGCCGCTAGACAGTTTGTAGGAA
Organism: Sedimenticolaceae bacterium; assembly: GCA_050294655.1. Taxonomy (GTDB): domain Bacteria; phylum Pseudomonadota; class Gammaproteobacteria; order Chromatiales; family Chromatiaceae; genus Thiodiazotropha. The sequence continues at coordinate 9,328 of JBNKOL010000097.1, read as the reverse complement.
GAGCACATCAGGAGGTATCCGCTCATATCCTGCATGGGATGCGTTTGCAGCGGTATCGCCAGATAATGTTGACGACGAGGCACGGCGGCATCAGCAAAACCGGCCTTAACCTGCCCGACAACAATAAAAAATAGAGGAGGGCTGAATCAGCGCCCAGCAGGGTGCAAGTGCGTTGTAAGCGACAAGATCCCGCCTACTTCTGCGCCAGGCACGGGTACCGACCCCAGCCCGGCTTAAGCATACCGCTGGAATGGACAGAATGAGTACGGAACAACCCAAGGTCCTCATCATCGATGACGACAAACGCCATCTACAGAGTCTGCAGGCTCTACTGGAGACACGTTATGCCGTCATATGTGACAGCAACAGTCTCAACACGCTCGATATCGCCACCTCCGAGCAACCTTGTTTGATCCTCCTCGACCTGAAGATGGAGAAGCTCGGCGGATATCAGGTGATCAACGAACTCAAACAGAATCTGGAGACTGTGGATATCCCGGTCATCGTCATCACAGGCTCTCACGAGCCTGAGGACGAGACCCTATGCCTGCATCTCGGTGCAGTGGATTTCATCACCAAACCCTACAACCCCGAGATCGTAAAGGCGCGGGTCCACACGCATGTGGAGCTTAAGCGGCAGAAGGAGTTGCTGAAAACCCTCTCCTACCAGGATGGGCTCACCGGTATTGCCAACCGCCGCCATTTCGACGACACCCTGATCCGCGAGCATCGCCGTTGCAGACGCACCGAAACTCCTCTGTCGACCCTCATGATTGATATCGATTTTTTCAAGCTGTACAACGATATTTATGGTCACTTGACCGGCGATGACTGCCTGAAGCTGGTGGTCAACACCATGCAGGCGCAGCTCAGCCGTGCCAGTGACCTGCTGGCCCGCTACGGTGGCGAGGAGTTTGTCTGCATCCTGCCGGATACAGACATTAGGGGGGCAAAGAAGGTTGCCGATAAATTGCGCAACGCGGTGATCGCACAACAGATCCCCCACGAGGCGGGAGTCGACGGCTTGGTCACCATCAGTATCGGAGTGGTCTCCGGCATGCCCACCGAAGGGGTGGATGCACGCAAGTTTCTCATGCACGCGGATCACTGTCTCTACCAGGCAAAGGTCGCGGGGCGTAACCGTATCCATGCCGAAAATTGTTGTTTGGACAATATCCGTCAAACAGGTACCGGCTAGGATCTATTAACACGAATCCGATAGGTCCTCGGCAGTTGCAAGATCCTTTGTAAGAGGCTCACTCGGTCACGCAGCTTTGGACAATATAGCCGCCGGAGCGCTCATCACGCTCCAGCTCCAGAATGCCGTGGCTCTGCGCCTCTTCCAGCAGATCGCCGAAGGAGTGAAAGCCGTAGTAGGACTCGCTGAAACCCGGCTTTCTCCGCTTCAATGTCTGCTTGATCATCGAACCCCAGATCTTCTCGCCTTCGCCTCGCTCTTCCAACAACGCCTGATAGGTGGCCACAATCAGATTCCAGGCCTCCTGCTTTTTGCTCTCCGGCGGCATCTCATTGACCTTTGCGCTGGTCTTGGCGGACTTCTTGGTTGTCTTAGCGGCGCGTTTTCGCTGAGGCCGCTCACGCTTGACCAGATCGTCGTAGTAGATGAATTCATCACAGTTGGCTATCAACAGATCCGAGGTGGAGTTCTTCACCCCCAGACCGATGACCGTCTTGTTGTTCTCACGCAGTTTGCTGACCAGTGGCGAGAAGTCGGAATCGCCGCTGATGATGACGAAGGTATCGACGTGTTCCTTGGTGTAGCAGAGATCGAGGGCATCCACTACCAGTCGGATATCGGCTGAGTTTTTACCCGATTGCCGCACATGGGGAATCTCGATCAGCTCGAAGGATGCCTCATGCATGGGGGGACGGAATTCCTTGTATCGCGACCAGTCGGCATAGGCCTTTTTCACCACGATATTGCCCTTGAGCAGCAACTTCTCCAGCACCTTAATAATATCGAACTGGGCATAGTCGGCATCCCTTACGCCGAGTGCGACATTTTCGAAGTCGCAGAACAGCGCCATGATCTTGGTGTCCGAGGATTGTGTCATCGAGTCGGCCTCCAGGCCTGATGGTTGTGTAGTCTAATCAAATCTATTATTGGCTTATTATTAACCCGGCAACCAAGTATGTCGTGTTCAGCCGCAGTGTGCCTACCTGCAGCAAGGCATCAAAACGCCGCTGTAGCACGCCTACAGCAAGTTTTGATAACGCAGTCTGCAGGCAGACACACTGCGGCCTGTCTATCTAAAATCATAATGTTAGGGGCTTCAAGCCTGCCCTTGCTCGGCGTTGCGGCTCTTGACAAGGGCCAGCCATTGCCTGCGACCCACGCCTTGATCAAGGGCAGGCTTGAAGCCCTGAACACGACATACTTAGTTGCCGGGTTAATAGTAACCCGGCGATCTCCCTCACACCGAGGCTGATGCGATACCTAGGGCCTATCGGATTCGTGTTACTGGTCCGAAAGTAACAGACCCTAGAGTATACTGTAACGAGTTGATAGTGCCCTGTTATAAAGGGCAAGGATAGCCAAACCCGTAGCGAACCGATACCTTTCGGCCCGCCTTGGCACCACGGCATCCTCTAGGGTAACCGGAGCAGACCTTTGAAACGTTCACTGCTACTTCGATTCGGCACCGTTATTACCATCGTCTTTCTGACGGCGGTCTTCGGTATGCTGAGTTCGGTCTTCATCGCCGAGACCGCTGAAGGTTATGCCGCCGCAATCAACCAGGCCGGCACCCTGCGCATGCAATCCTACCGCATTACCAGCAGCCTGGTGCACGGTACCGAAATTGCGCTGCAAGGCACATACAACCGAACCGCTCAACTGATCGAAGAGTACAACCAGCGCCTGCATAGCCCGCGTATCCAAGACGTTCTCCTCAAGGGACCGAGCCGGGAAGTTCTTGAAACCTATATCAGGGTCGAGCAGCAATGGAGGCAAGTGATTCTGCCCAATCTGGATAACTACCAACGCCTTAACACCATGACGGACCATTCACCCCAACGGATGGCAAAGGTGGCTGAATTCAAACAGCGTCACCTGATGCTGGTGGATGATTTCGTCGCAGACATCCATCGCTTCGTAGCTGCCCTGGAGATGGATGCCGAACGCAAAAACGAACAATTGCGTGTGATACAGCTGATTCTGCTGTTTCTCACCTTTCTGCTCGCCCTGGTCAGTCTCTATCTCACCAAACGCTATGTGCTGGCGCCACTGCATGATCTTCTGGCCTGCGCCACCGCGGCCCGCCGTGGGAACTTTTCCGTCAGAAGCCGATATCTCAGCGAGGATGAATTGGGGCAACTCGGACACGCCTTCAATGTGATGGCCGAGGATTTGTCAGTAATCTATGCCGATCTGGAGGCCCGCGTCGCAGAGAAGACCTACGACCTGGAACGCAGCAACCGCAGCCTCGAGTTGCTCTATGCCGCCACCAAGCGCCTGAGCGACTCCAGCCTCAGCGCCGAGGCGTTGCAGGCGGTGATCCACGACATCGAACATCTGCTCGGCGCCAACTGCGGCACCATCTGTCTGGGCCAGCCGGGGGACACCCTGGCCTACCGCTATGCCAGCACCAGCGAACAGGATCACATGATCCAGGACCATCTGGAACAAGACTGCTCCCGCTGTCTCGGCGAGGGTCAATCGCACTGGTTTCAGATCACGGCTCATGATGAGACCCGGCCGACGCAGATCTTTTCCATTCCCATCAAGCACAAGCAGCAGCAATTCGGCGTCATGCTGATTGAGTTCCCGCACGAGAGGCAACTGGAGTCCTGGCAAGAGCGGTTGATGGAGACGGTAGCCAGTCACATTGCCCTGGCCATCAATGTGGCGCAGCAGGTCAAGGAGAACCGTCGCCTGGCGCTGCTGGAGGAGCGCAATGTGATTGCCCGTGAACTGCACGACTCGATCGCCCAATCGCTCTCTTACCTGAAGATACAGGTCAGCCGCCTCGACAAAGCGATCCATGAAGGGCGTAAGCAGTCCGACTTGTTGCATTTGACCTACGTGCTGCGTTCAGCGCTCAACGGTGCCTATCGCCAGTTGCGTGAATTGCTGACCACCTTCAGACTACGCATTAAAGAGGCCGACCTGGGTGCGGCACTGAAGACCACCGTGGATGAATTCGCCGAACGCTCAGGCATCGCTATCACCTATCACAACCGGATGGGCAACTGCCAACCCTCGCCCAACGCGGAGATTCACATCATCCAGATCCTCCGCGAGGCCCTCTCCAACGTCGCCCGTCACGCCGACGCCACGCAGGCGAGTGTGAATCTTAACTGTGACAGGGAAGGTCTGTTCGAGCTCGTCATCGAGGATAACGGCGTTGGCATCAAACTGGAGAGTGATATGATGCAACACTATGGCTTGCCGATCATGAAAGAGCGGGCCAAATGGCTGGGCGGTGAGTTGGAGGTAACCGAATCCAAAGCGGGTGGAACACGAATCCTGCTCAGCTTTAATATCAACAGCTCGAACAGCAACTCCACCAAAGCCAACCCCGCCGAGCGATTGAATCATGCCTAACCAGGAAACATACCGCGTACTCGCCATCGACGATCACCCCCTGTTCCGCAAGGGGGTCTCCGATCTCATCGACATGGAGCCCAGCCTCATTTTGGTGGGTGAAGCGACCAACGGCCAGGAGGGGCTGGCGCTTGCGAAAAGTCTCAATCCGGATCTCATTCTACTCGACATCAATATGAAAGGTATGAACGGCCTGGAAACTCTCAAAGCGCTCAAACAGGAGGATACGGACGCCTTGATCCTGATGTTGACCGTCTCAGATAACGAGGAGGATGTGCTTACCGCCCTGCGCATCGGCGCCGACGGCTATCTACTCAAAGACATGGAGCCGGAAGATATATTGGAATCGATCCGCAGGGCACTGCTTGGCACCGTGGCCATCAGCGAACGGCTGACCCAGCTCCTGGCCAAGGCACTGCGGGACGAGAACAAGCTCTCCGATGAATCCATCCAGGCCCCCCTCACCACCCGTGAACAGGAGATCCTGCAGCAGATCGCCAACGGCATGAGCAACAAACGAATCGCCAACGCGCTGGGCATCTCCGAAGGCACCGTCAAAGTCCATGTCAAGCACCTGTTGAAGAAGCTGAATCTGCACTCGCGCACCGAAGCCGCCGTGTGGGCGCTGCGTCGTCTCTGAGGCAACGGATCCCCCATTCAATCAAGGTTCCCCGACAGATCATAGAAACTACCCAATAGAGGGTACCCCAAGCTACCAATTACAAGGTATCTTTTTGTTTTTCTTGCATTTTTCCAGCCTTTTCTCACACAATACTTGATCAACATCAAAGCCGTCGCACCCCTCGGGTGAAACACTGCTTACCGATTCGAGGTGAACAGTGAAAAGACCCATCAATCGAGCCCAGTTTCTGCGCGGTGACCTGCGGGGCGGTCGCCAGGGAATCCGTCCGCCCTGGGCCATGCCCGAGGCGCTCTTCACTGCGCGTTGCGAGCGCAGCGGGGACTGCATCAAGATCTGTCCGGAAGGGATCCTGATCAAGGGATCGGGCGGTTTTCCTGTAGTCGATTTCACCCGCGGACACTGCACTTTCTGCCGTGCTTGCGTCGAGGCATGCCGCCATTCGGCCTTCGCCCTGACGCAGGACAATGACGAACCCGCCTGGCGGCTGGACGTCGCCATCACGGAGCAGTGCCTGGCGCTTCAGGGCATCGTCTGCCGCAGCTGCGGCGATGCCTGTGAATCTGCGGCCATCCGTTTCCAACTCAAGACCGGCGGGCGTTCGGTGCCACAGGTGGTCGAGCAGCTCTGCACCGGTTGCGGCGAATGCCTCGCCGTCTGTCCCAAGCGGTCGATTTCCATACTACCAAGCCAGCGGGATTACGCCGCTTAAGGGGTGACTCATTCATGAATATTTGCAGCATGATCGTTCATACCGCACCAGAGGAAGGGGCGAATGTCTCTCGGCGGCTGGAGACATTCGAGGGGGTCGAGGTTCACGCAGGCCAGGAGAGCGGAAAACTGATTGTCACTGTCGAGGATGAGGGCGAGGCGATATCCCCCGTCGCTGAAACCATGAATGCATTGAGAGACGTGGCCGGGGTCGTCAGCACGACTTTGATTTACCACTACGGTGGCATGGAATCGATGGAGGAAATGAACCGTGAAATTAACTAGACGCGAATTCATCAAAAACAACGCCGTCGCGGCTGCCGCATCGGTTGCCGGCGTCACCTTGCCCATGAGTGGGGTTTCTGCCGCCGATGCCGATGACGGTATCCGTTGGGACAAGGCAGCCTGCCGTTACTGCGGCACCGGCTGCAGTGTGTTGATGGGGGTCAAGGACGGCAAAGTGGTCGCCAGTCAGGGCGATCCCGACGCGCCTGTGAACAAGGGCCTCAATTGCATCAAGGGGTATTTCCTGCCCAAGATCCTCTACGGCGAGGACCGCCTCAGCAAACCCCTGTTGCGCAAGACCAACGGCAAGTACGACAAGAACGGCAAGTTCGAAACCGTCTCCTGGGATGAAGCCTTCGATGTCATGGCCGAAAAGTGGAAGGCCGCGCTCAAGGCCAAGGGACCGAGCGCTGTCGGTATCTTCGGCTCCGGCCAGTGGACCGTTTGGGAGGGCTATGCCGCTTCCAAGTTCATGAAGGCGGGTCTGCGCTCCAACAACCTGGACCCCAACGCCCGCCACTGCATGGCCTCCGCCGTGGGCGGATTCATGCGCGCCTTTGGCATCGATGAACCAATGGGCTGCTATGACGACCTGGAACACGCCGACGCATTCGTTCTCTGGGGCGCCAACATGGCGGAGATGCACCCGATTCTCTGGTCGCGTCTTACCGACACGCGGCTGACCAAACCCGGCTGTGAAGTGCATGTGCTCTCCACCTACACCCACCGCTGCTTCGAGCTGGCAGACAACCCGATCATCTTCACCCCGCAGACCGATCTGGTAATCGCTAACTACATCGCCAACCACATCATCCAAAACAAGGCTTATAACCAGGAGTTCATCGACAAGCACGTCAACTTCAACGCCACCACCACCGACATCGGCTACGGTCTGCGTCCCGAACACCCGCTGGAGCAAGCAGCGCAGAACGCCGGTAAAGGCAAGTTCAACAAGATCAGCTTCGAAGACTACGCCAAGCTGGTCTCGGAATACACGCTCGACAAGGCCCACCAGATGTCCGGTGTACCGAAAGCGAACCTGGAGCGCCTGGCCAAGGTTTATGCCGACCCGAACAAGAAGGTCAGCTCCTACTGGACCATGGGCATGAACCAGCACACCCGTGGTGTTTGGATGAACGGTCTGGTCTACAACATTCATCTGCTGATGGGCAAGATCTCCCAACCCGGTAACGGTCCCTTCTCGCTGACCGGCCAACCGTCGGCCTGCGGCACCGCCCGCGAGGTGGGCACCTTCGCCCATCGTCTGCCGGCCGACCTGGTAGTGGTGAAACCTGAGCATCGGGCCTTTGCCGAAAAGGTGTGGAAACTGCCTGAAGGCACCATCAACCCCAAGGTTGGATTCCATGCCGTACTGATGCACCGCAAGCTCAAGGACGGCGTGATGAACTGCTACTGGCAACAGTGCAACAACAATATGCAGGCCGCCGCCAATATGAACGGTGAGTCTTTGCCCGGCTGGCGCAACCCGGACAACTTCGTCACTGTCACCGACCCCTACCCGACCGTTTCCGCGCAAGCGGCGGATCTGATCCTGCCCACCGCCATGTGGATCGAGAAGGAGGGCGCCTATGGCAACGCCGAGCGGCGTACCCAGTTCTGGCGCCAGCAGGTACATGCACCGGGGGAGGCGAAATCCGACCTGTGGCAAACCATGGAGTTCGCCAAACGCTTCAAGATGGAAGAGGTCTGGCCCGAGGAGCTGCTGGCCAAGAAACCGGAGTATCGCGGCAAGACCCTCTATCAGGTGCTCTACGAGAACGGTCAGGTCAACAAGTTCCCCTACAAAGGCAAGATCGTCGACGACCGCGGCAACGAGTACGCCAACGACGAGTCAGAGCACTTCGGCTTCTATGTGCAGAAAGGCCTGTTCGAAGAGTACCGCCTGTTCAACTCGGCGCCCGACATCATCAAGAAGGGGCACGAAATGGCCGAGTTCGACGCCTATCACAAGGCGCGCGGCATCCGCTGGCCGGTGATCAACGGCAAGGAGACTCTGTGGCGTTTCAGCGAAGGCTACGATCCCCATGTCGAGAAGGGTAGCGGCTATCAGTTCTACGGCAGGAAGGACAAGCGAGCCAATATCATCTTCGGCCCCTATGAGCCACCCGCCGAAAGCCCGGACAAAGATTATGATCTGTGGCTCTGCACCGGACGCGTACTCGAGCACTGGCACTCCGGCTCCATGACGCAGCGGGTACCCGAACTGCATCGTGCGGTTCCTGAAGCCGTGGTCTACATGCATCCGAAAGACGCCAAGCAGCGGCGCCTTCGCAACGGAGCCATAGCCAAGATCAGCTCCCGCCGGGGCGATATTCTTTGCAAGGTCGACACCAAAGGCCGAAACCGGACGCCGGAAGGCCTGGTCTTCATACCCTGGTTCGACGCCGGCCGGCTGGTCAACAAACTGACTCTCGATGCGACCGATCCACTCTCGAAAGAGACGGATTACAAGAAGTGCGCGGTCAAGATCGAACGGGCATAGGAGGCTGGAGGGAGGGAACCGGGTGTACGGTGCGGCAAGCCGCGCCCTGCATGTCCGGTCCGTAGGGTGCGGCTTGCCGCACCGATAAAAACGACCGTTCGGAATAAAGGTGGGGCAGGACCCCCACCCTACCCGAGCACCGGATGACGGAGCCTGCCCCACCGAACAGCTGAACCATGAGACGCAACGAAAAGCCGTATCACGCATATACAAGAGATGTCGGACACAGAGAAAAAAAGCGAGATGAACCGCCGCCAGTTCCTGGGCAACATGTTCAGGACCGCTTGCGGCGTTGGCCTGGTCGGCTTGGGTCTGGGGCTCTATGCCCAGCGCGCCGCGTCGTTACCGGCACAGGTAATTCGTCCCCCCGGCGCAGTGCCGGAGGAGGCGTTTCTCGGCGCCTGCATTCGCTGCGGCCTCTGCGTGCGCGACTGTCCCTACCACATCCTGTTTCTCGGCAAGATTGGAGAAGAGGTAGCCACCGGCACACCCTATTTCGTCGCCCGCACAGGACCCTGTGAGATGTGTGAAGACATTCCCTGCGTCAAGGCCTGTCCCACCAATGCCCTGGATCACGATCTGAGCGACATCGAGGAGTCCCGCATGGGGCTGGCGGTGGTGG
>JBNKOL010000096.1:0-46001 GCA_050294655.1 Sedimenticolaceae bacterium | reverse complement strand
GCGTTGTCCTGCTTGAAAAGGGCATGCCATTTCCTGCGCAGGACGCCTTGCATAGGACTGCTTCTCGGCACGCTGATTTCCTGCTGCAGTATAGGACACTACACTAGTGACGAATGACGCTAACTTAAGGCATTCGAATTGGATTTTGCGCGGACCTTTGCGCATCGTCGCTTCGAAGCGGTAATCCGGTACGGCAAGCCGCACCGTATCCTGATGTTCGTTCGGCGCACTGTTTCGGCGGCCACATAAGTCAATGCCTTACCCTTGGAGACCTCTTGTAGCGCTTGTGACAGAGCGTAGGAATCAGCCGTTACCTATCCAACAATCACCTGGGAGATAAAATAAAATAGCTATTTAAAACAATGCTATAGAGTCTCCAGCTTAAGCAGGCACGACGTTTGCATCAGTCTCCAGCAAATATCTGATATCCCCTGTATGGGGTCTGTCTGGAGGCAATGCGATGGAATTGAAGGTGATCGGTCAGACGACGGCACAGCCGACCGAAGGTGGTTGCAGCTCATCCGGCTGTGGCGGTTCAAGCGACCAGCTCTCACACCTGCCGGAACATATCCGCGAGAAGGTTCACAACCACCCCTGTTATTCGGAAGAGGCCCATCATCACTACGCGCGCATGCATGTTGCCGTGGCGCCGGCATGCAATATTCAGTGTCACTACTGCAACCGTAAGTACGATTGCGCCAATGAATCCCGTCCGGGGGTTGTCTCCGAACTGCTGACGCCGGATCAGGCGGTGAAGAAGGTGATGGCGGTGGCGGCCAATATCCCACAGATGACGGTGCTCGGTATTGCCGGTCCCGGTGACCCGCTGGCCAATCCGGAACGTACCCTCGAGACCTTCCGTCAGCTCACCGAAAAGGCGCCCGATATCAAACTCTGCGTCTCCACCAATGGTCTCTCTCTGCCCGCGCAGGTGGAGGAGCTGTGTAAGCACAACATCGACCACGTCACTATCACCATCAACTGCGTCGATCCCGACGTGGGCGCCAAGATCTATCCCTGGATCTTCTGGAACAACCGTCGTATCAAGGGTCGCAAGGGCGCCAAGATTCTCATCGAGCAGCAGCAGAAGGGGCTCGAGATGCTGACCGAGCGGGGCATTCTGGTGAAGGTCAATTCGGTCATGATCCCCGGCGTCAACGATCAACACCTGGAAGAGGTAAGCAAGGTGGTGAAGGCCAAGGGCGCCTTCCTGCACAACGTGATGCCGCTGATAGCCGAGGCGGAGCACGGTACTTTCTATGGCGTGATGGGTCAGCGCGGACCCACCTATGAAGAGTTGCAGGAGCTCCAGGACAAGTGCGCGGGCGATATGAACATGATGCGCCATTGCCGCCAGTGTCGCGCCGATGCGGTGGGCATGTTGGGCGAGGATCGCGGTGCTGAGTTCACCATGGACAAGGTGGAGCACATGGAGATCGATTACGCAGCGGCAATGCGCAAGCGGGCAGAATATCACGCCACCATCGAGGCCAACCGGGAGGCGCAGAAGAAGCAGAGCGGCGAGAGTTTTGTTGCTCTCTCGTCCCTCAAGGTGCACAAGCAGGAGACGCGCCCGGTATTGATGGCGGTGGCCACCAGCGGCGGCGGCGTCATCAATCAACACTTCGGTCATGCGAAGGAGTTCCTCGTCTACGAGGCTTCCGCTACTGACGTGCGTTTCATTGGCCACCGCAAGGTGGATCTCTACTGTAGTGGCGGTGATACCTGTGGCGATGCGGAGACCACGCTGCAAAAGATCATCCGCACCCTGGATGGTTGCCAGGCGGTGCTCTGCTCCAAGATCGGTTACGAACCTTGGGAGCAACTGGAAGAGGCGGGCATTCAGCCCAATGGAGAGCACGCCATGGAGCCGATCGAAGAGGCTGTCGCAGCAGTTTATGTGGAGATGGCGAAAAATGGGCTGCTGGAGGCATCCTGCAGCTCTGTGCAAATGCAGATTGGCGCTTGAGGAGAAAGCATATGGCATACGAGATTATCGAAACCTGTGTCAACTGCTGGGCCTGTGAGCCGCTTTGTCCCAGTGAGGCGATCTTTTTGCCTTCTGACGGGGACAGCTCGGCACGTCCTCACTTCCTGATCGACGCAAACAAGTGCACCGAGTGTGAGGGTGATCATGCTGACGCGCAGTGCATGAGTATCTGCCCCATCGAAGGGGCGATTCTCAATCCCATCGGTGAAGCGGCCAACCCACCCGGCTCGCTGACCGGTATTCCACCGCAGAAGATGGCGGAAGTGATGGCGGAGATACAGGCCCGCTAGGGCTAGTGTTTTTCGATAGTGGTTAAAAACCCCGCGCTTGGAAATTTCCAGTTTGCTTAGCGGGGAATGCGACTTTGTTAAACGATTATAGGGTGTGGCCGGGCCTCACCTTACACTCAGGACTACAGCTAGGGTGGGGCCCAGCCCCACCATAAAAGGTGTTTGAAATCATCCCAAATGTTCATAACTGAGTAGTATTCAACCTAGAGGGAGAAGTTCATGAGTTACGATCAATACGACCTACAGCTCCAATTGGCTCCCGTGTCGCACGACAGCGATATGAGCCGCGGCCGACGCTGGTTCAACCAGGTGGTGATGCAGTGCTCCCATCCGGTTTTGCGCAGTAAGCCGGATTGGGTGCGTCTGCCGGATCGGGTCTGGCGTCGTCAGTCCGCCCTGCTGATGAGCCTGCACGAGCGGGGTTGCGATACCTGAGCATGCGTGAACTGGTCTTCTACGAAAAGCCGGGTTGCATCGGCAATGGGAAGCAGAGGACGCTGCTGCGTAGCCAGGGCATCCCGTTTCAGGTACGGGACCTGCTGAGTTACCCCTGGACCGCTATCGCCTTGCGCGCCTATTTCGGTACCACACCGGTTGCCCAGTGGTTCAACAAAAGCGCGCCACGGGTGAAGTCGGGTGAAATCGCCGTTGATGCACTGACGGAGACGGAGGCCCTGGCGCTAATGCTGCAGGAGCCGCTACTGATCCGGCGGCCGTTGCTGGAACTCGGCGAAATCAAACAGTCGGGTTTCGTTCCCGGTCCCGTATTATCGGCGCTGCAGGTGAACTTGGATTCCACGGAGAACCTGCAGGATTGTCCCATGGATGCAACCCAACCGGTTTGCGAGGATCCGAGGTGAGCCGGGATATCGATGCCTCGCAACACCGCAATGCCGTTGAATTTGCCGACGACGTTTACTGGATCGGTGCGCTCGATCCGACGCTGCGCAGCTTCGACATCATTCTGAGTACGGCCAACGGCACCACCTACAATGCCTATCTGGTGCGTGGCAGCGAAGGCGTGGCGGTGATCGATACCGTGAAGGAGAACTTCAGTGAGGAGTTCTTCGCCCGCCTGGAATCCGAAGCCGATTACAGCGAGATCAAATACATCATTCTCAACCATCTGGAACCGGATCATACCGGCGCGCTGCCTGAGCTGATGCGGCGTGCACCGCAAGCCAAGCTCTATATTTCCCAGCGTGCCACCTCGATGCTCAAGGCCCTGTTGAAACTTTCGGCGGAGAGCTTCGATTACACCACGGTCACCACCGACGACCGGGTCAGTCTCGGGGACCGCTGCCTGCGCTTTCTGCATACCCCGTTTCTGCACTGGCCCGATACCCAGTGCACCTATCTGGAGGAGGAGGGGATCCTCTTCTCGGGGGATGTATTCGGCTGCCACTATTGCGACAAGCGGCTGTTCAACGATCTGGTGGGCGATTTTCGTTTCTCCTTCGACTACTACTACGCCCACATCATGCGCCCCTTCAAGCAGCATGTGTTGGACGCCTTGATGCTGATCGAGCCGCTGAAACTGAAACAGATCGCACCGACCCACGGGCCAATCCTGCGTGAACGCCCACGGCGTTACGTGACCCACTATCGTGAACTCTCGACCTCGAGCCTGGCCCGGGAAATCGGCTCGGATGCGCGTTCGTTGGTGATCTTCTACATGAGCTCATATGGCAACACCGCACGCATGGCGGAAGAGATCAGTGAGGGCGCAGATGAGATCGATGGCGTGCGTGTCTCCCTCTATGACCTGGAGGGCGGCGAGACGGATCCCTTTGTCGATTTGATCGAGGAAGCGGATGCGCTGCTGTTCGGTTCGCCAACTATCAACGGTGATGCGGTCAAGCCGGTGTGGGATCTGCTCTCATCGTTGGTGGTGGTCAACCTAAAAGGCAAGCTGGGCGGTGCGTTTGGCTCCTATGGATGGAGCGGCGAGGCGGTACGCATGATCGAGGACCGGATGCGCGGACTCAAGATGCATATCCCACAGGAGGGAGTACGTGTCAAATTAATACCTACCGAGGAAGAGCTTGAGCAGTGCCGGTTGTTCGGCCGGACTATCGCGGAGGTACTGGTGGGCAGACATCGGGAGAAGTCGGTGATCGACTTTGCCGATCTGGCTTAGGCAGTATTCTTAACAAGAACGATAACCTTTTATCTACCGAAAAAATACAAGGTGAACAGAGATGGCGAAAGCAAAGATTACATTTGAAGATATTGAGACGACGGTCAATGTGCCGGCTGGCACGCGTGTGATCGAGGTTTCCGAGAAGATCGGCGCCGGCATTATCTACGGTTGCCGCGAGGGTGATTGCGGCACCTGCATGATGCATATCACGGATGGCTGGAACAATCTGACCGAGCCTTCTGTGCTGGAAGAAAAAATCCTCAAGGAGAACATGGCGTCACGTCACGACCGCTTGGCCTGTCAGGCGCAAATCCTGGGTGACTGCAAGGTCAAGCCCGCTTAAGACAACATTACCAAGAGATATTACGCAATGCCTTTGATTACATTCAGCAGTCCGGACTACAAGGACAAAACCGTATATGCGGTAACAGGGAGTTTCACTGAGACAGTATTGAAGATTGCCAAGACCAATAAGATCCCAATCAAGTTCGATTGCGGTGAGGGTGATTGCGGCAGCTGTCTCATCCGGGTGAAATATATCGGCGATAACGAGCCGATGGGCTACCACCTCGAAGAGAAGGAGAAAGAGGTGCTGCGCCAGATCGGCAGGATCAGCGCGGAGGAGCTGCAGCGACTGATTGTCGAGGATACGCCGAGCGAATGGCGTCTGGCCTGTCAGTTTATTCCCAGGGATGAGGATATCGTGGTCGAGTACGAGGCAGTCTGATGACGCAGCTGGCCATGGCAATGGAGACACTCGAAGAGGTCTACGACAGGCTGATGGAAACGCGCCGGGGTTATCCTGTGGAGGAGACTCTGGCGCGCATACTCGCCTCCTGGCATCTGGGCCGGGGTGCCATGCCGCAATGGCTCGGCATGGGCGAGTTGCAGTTTCTCGCCATGATGAGATTCCACTTTCCCAGCCTGGATACGCGGACGCTGTTCTCCGACAAAGCGCCGATCGATATCGAGCGCAGTGATGAGCTGGAGGACCTACGCAAGCTGCTGCTGTCGCACCGCAGCGATGGTTCCGAATCGGAAGCCTGGATGGCGGAGATCGTGGTTGCCGGCTGCATGGGCAGCGACCATCTGTGGCAGGATCTCGGTCTTTGGCAGCGCGCCGATCTGTCGCAATTGATGCGGCAAAACTTCGCACCGCTTGCCCTGCGCAACGACAAGGATATGAAATGGAAAAAATTCCTCTACAAGCAGTTGTGTGAAGCGGAAGGTGTCTATGTCTGTCGCTCTCCCAGTTGTGAAGTTTGTGTTGACTATTACAACTGTTTCGGTAGCGAAGAGTAGGCTATCCGGCATTGCCGTCTTCTTAGACATGAAACGCATGCATAGGGATTCCTCATAGCGTCGCAACGCAACGCCGACCCGGTATGACACGAAAGCAGATGACATTGAAAGACCGGGCACTGGGTGCCTACCTTGGTCTGGCAGTGGGTGATTCCCTGGGTGCCACGACCGAGTTCATGACGCCGCGTGAGATCCAGCAGCAGTATGGGACTCACGATAGCATCTGTGGCGGAGGTTGGTTAAGGCTCAAAGCCGGCGAAGTCACCGACGATACGGAGATGAGTCTTGCCCTCGGGGATGCGATCATCGCCAAGGGCGGGGTCGAGGCTACGGCCGCAGCCGAGGCATTCAGCAACTGGATGCGCGGCAAGCCCGTTGACATCGGCAATACCGTACGGCGTGGTATTATTCACTTCCGCGCGACCGGGGAGAGCGCAGTGGCTGTCAACGAATATGACGCAGGCAATGGTGCCTGCATGCGAAGTCTCCCTATTGCGCTGTTCTGTTGTTATGCGCCGGAAGAGGAGATGTGCCGGGTTTCTCGCCTGCAGGCGCACACAACACATAACAATCCGGTGTCCGACGCAGGGACTGAAACCGTTCTCAGGATGTTGACGCGCCTGCTCAAGGGAGCGGAAAAGGACGCACTCATAACGCTTGTACGACAACTGGCCGCTGAATTTCCCCAGTACCGCTTCGACAAAAAGCGTGCGACCAACCCGAGTGGCTATATCGTGCATACGTTACAGGCTGTTTTTCAGGCGTTTTTTGAACACAACGATTTTAAATCGATACTGGTTGATGTGGTGAACCGTGGCGGGGACGCGGACACTACGGGTGCAATTGCAGGTATGCTCGCAGGCGCATGTTACGGCCTGCATTCAATTCCTCAACAGTGGCGAGGAAGGATCAATCCCAAGGTGAAAGCGACCTGTATACAGCAGACCCATGACCTACTGGCGTTGGCGCAAACACGCTCAGGAGCCGCTTGATGGTTACGTTGAGACCGGCAAACTCAAACGATATCGAGCCATTGCAGAAGCTGTTGCAGATGCTGTTTACACTCGAGCAGGACTTCGAACCCGACGCGCGTAAACAACGCCAGGGACTCGAACTGCTGCTGCAGAGTAGTCAGAGTCATGTCGTCATAGCGGAGACCGCGGGAGAGGTCATCGGCATGGCCACTCTGCAGCTGGTGATCTCCACGGCGGAGGGAGCCGCCGCCGCCTGGATCGAGGATGTGATCGTGGACCCGGCCTGGCGAGGACAAGGCGTTGGCGGACATCTCCTCGATTCCCTGGCGGACTGGGCGGTGGCAAAGGGAGTGACGCGCCTGCAGCTCCTGGCCGATTGCAACAATCAGCCGGCACTCGATTTTTATGCTTCACAGGGATGGGATCGGACGGCACTGATCGCCTTGCGCAAAACGCTGAATGTCTCTACCTGACTGGATTCGACTACTTGTCTGGCCGGCTTGGTTTTATTATGGCGTGAGTGGCTGAGAAGCCGCGATTAATCCCCCTCGAGCGCCCGAATCAAAAGGCCTATCAGCATGACCTACGCCATGTAAAAGAAGGGAGGTTAGGGCTACAATATCGCCCCTTCGGGTCGAGTGGGCCGGCGGAGAGAAGCCGCCGTGCGGATTGGTCGGTTTTTCAAATAAAGGGCATTACCAGTCGAGAAGGCTTTGCCTGCGTGAGGTATGCTTGGGAAGATTGGTCCATTTTCAGTACGTCTGGGTAAAGCGTTGGGTCTCCTTTTTTCGCATTTTTAATTTTTCGACGCATTTATACCTGCCCTGACGCATAGCAATCGCTCTTGCTAGCTACAAATAGAATAGGACAAGGAGAAAATATGTCGAAAATAGATAAAGATGGAATGCTTATCGACAAAAAGGTCACTCTTCGGCGATTTCCGAATATAGAACATGGCTCTCTACCTGGTATTCATGCAATAGTTGTTCATCAAACGGATGCTCCCAAAGCACAAAATTCCTTTAACAGTTACAAAGCAGGAGGTAATGGAGCACATTTTCTGATCGATAAAAGTGGTCAAATTTACCAAACAGCTAGTATACATAAGCGTTGCTACCATGTAGGTCGCTTAATTAAGTCTAAATGCCTTACCATAAACAAGAAAAGTTGCAATAGTTCGAGCATGGCAAAGATTCTTGCTATGTCGTGGACAAGGCAGATAAAGGCCCTCGACGCGAACGAACGCGCCAAATCTTATCCCGGCCCGGTATCCGGTTAATAGTGACTCAATTGGAATAGAGCTTGTAGGAAAGCATATCGATAGCAAACGATATGAAACAGTTACCTCCACCCAAAACACTTCGCTACAATGGTTATTAGGTGAACTTTACAATCAATTCAGTCTCACTTCCAGCGACGTTTACAAGCATCCGGAAGTCTCATATAAACACCCAGGCGAAGCGAGTACTGCGACATGGAAGTAAAAATTAGATACTCACTACTACTAACCTCTATTTTTCTGGCGGCGTGCGCAAATCAGGATTTCCGCCAAAGGCAAATTACAGATGTGTATGTGGAAGATTTTGGATCAGAAGATATTGAGCGCTGCCGTCCTTCTGACGTAGACCTTAGTCATCATGAGGTGAAAGAGTATTTCCTCAGAGCAAGGCAGGTTGACTACAGTGTGATTCATGATCATTATAATTATGCTCCATGTTATATAGAGGGAACATTGAAATACAGATCAAGCATATGCGAATGGGAGATCCGTGCTGGAGCGACTGGCCATATCAAATGTGGTGATAAAACAAGATATTTTGTTTGCGATACTTGTGATGATTTGTTTCATCAGCAGTAGCAAAGTGATGACTAATCAAGATAGGGAGTGCTTGGATGGATAGGAAAAGCGGAAAATAGGAATATCAGCAGAATACGTTACCGCAATCTTCCCATTGTATTTTAGTTGACTCACTAACCCACAGCAGTTTTCGTTGAGGTGTTCGAAACGCTCACGGGTTTGATTTCCCCTCTCTCCCCGGCCCTCACCCCTTGCGGGAGAGGGCCGGGGAGAGGGGGTGAAAAAACATTGCTTGTACAAATCGGTGGAAACCGGAACGGATTTCCATTTTACCTCAAATCGAATCGGCGGTTATGCTGATTGATGTCAGTTGCATCGCCCGGTAACTTGTTTGAGATGCGCGGCGAGAGCGCTGTCCATAGTCTGAGCATGCAGTGCGAACCACTGGGGTAATTGCTCGCATACATAGGCACGGCTCATCATGCTGGTCCCGGGCGTGAGGCGTTGACCGAAACGCGCCAGTTCCCCCAGCACCCGTTGATGCTCATCCCTGTGCTCGCCGATGGCGGGGAATTTCGAATCCTCCATCATCTGCTGCTCGGCATCGAAGTGGGTACGGGTATGTTCATTCAACTCTTTGAACAGGCGGGCGAACTCATTTTTATCTGCCATTCCCATGCGGTTGATCAAATTGACGAACTCCCGATGAGTCGCATCCATCTGCGGTACGTCGAGTAGGAACCGTTGTTCGAAGCCATCAATCAGCAGAGGCATTGACCGTCCCCTGTGCAGGATTCGCACGCTGATATTCGATCATCTTGGCTATCTTGCGTGCAAGGTACTGAGCGTACTCTTCCACATTCTCGTAGTCATGGTTGACCGCGTGTTCCGTGAGTTGCTGCATCAGCCATCTCAGTTGCGCGATTTCGTTGAGTTTGCGCCCGCAGGTCAGGCACACTACGCCGTCGTCCCGACAGGCGTTTTTGCCCTGGCAGGGCCTGAAAATAGCCATCGATTAACATCCCATATCTTGTACACTTAACTGATTTGAATCGTTCAAACCCTTGGGTATTCCACTGGCTGCGACAAGCAGATCATCGATATCGGTTTCAATGATATCAATATTCATCTTTTTGCAGAACCGGCGTTCCTTATCGTTGGGTTCAGGTATCAGTGCCCAGCCGGCGGGGCTGTCTGCTGCATAGATGATATCCGACAACACCATGCGTTCCGTATCCCGGGTCATGCGCAGTCCGATAAACAGGTATCGTTTGCCTTTACGATATTTTTTCAGGAAGTCCGGGATGGCGAAGCCGCCCATCAACTCGGTGATATAGTCAACAAAGTCTGCGTCAGATGCAATATAGGTGGCGTCGGGTAGGGGACTGCCCATGGGTTTGAATAGGATGGGTAGAGAAAAGTCGACTTCTGATTGGTCGATCTCTTTTTCAGAATATTTCTCACCATTATGGTGATGAATGCGAAATCGGTAGTCGGTGCCGCCAACCCTCGAGATACCCCGGACAAGTGTGTGGGGTGTCTCGCTGTAGCTATCCTGAAGCTGGGTATCGCGATTGATATCTACCACATAGCCTGGTTTGATCGCTGCCAGCCACTCGTGAATTGGTGCGCGTGTCCACTCGCTCTGACCATAGGTGGTATCGAGAAAACGATTGACCGCGTTGCGCCCTCTTTTCAATTCAATATTCATGGCGGCGCGCGGAAACTCGTACATCAGGCGTGGCGCCATCGGTTTGCCGTCATTCATTGCCAGGATGAGGCTGTCGCTGTCGGCGGGAATGGCTTCGCCGGTCTGTTTATGCACAGAACCTTTCAGAGCGCCCGCCCCGAGATAGGGTACGATCGTGCCGGTCTGTATGCCTGTGATCAACTCATGCAGTGTGATCTCGCCCATCTTGTTACTCCCAATGTTTAGTCGTTTATTAAAAGGGTATGGAAGCAAGAGACAGGCCAAGCAGTTAACTCTGTGTAAAACAGACGATTATCTGTTTGAGATCCGTTACAGATATGGAGATATTGTCGGCTTTGCGACAGGTCTATGTTGGATTGCCTTGCATTGAAGCGTAGCTATGTTCCACTATTGATACGATCGTTGGCCGATCGGCATGTTTGCGGTCCTTGGCATGAAATGTGTTAATAGGAACTGACAACGAGGGTCTTACGCCATCATAACGACGGGACAAAGCACCATGCAGGAATCCGATTTTCACGAAGTGGCTGACGAGTTCATCCAGCTTGCTAACGATCTGAGTGAGGAGTGGGCGGCACCTTTTCTCAGTGCGGCATTCATGTATGCGGCGGCGCGATATAATACCTTCTTCTACTTCGAATCCGACGGCGCAGCCGAGAATCAGCAGGCGGCCATCGATTACTACTGCGATCAGTATCGCAAGATGCTGCAGGAGTGTATGCATGATTTCGGCAAGCAGGCTGAGACAAGAGAAGCGGCTGGCGGGTAGCGTGTAATGAAGACGGAACTTCTCACCACGGTTATGAACACACCTCATCCGGCTGCTGTCTGGGCTGTGGAAGCACCGCTCGATCCGCTCCAGGTCGATTGCGTTACGGCACTGATGCTTAAGATCCTTGATCATAAATGCAAAATGTCTCCGGAAGAACAGATAGCTCTGATGGCTGTCTATAGCGTGGTCAAGGATCGGGAAGGTCTGCTTTTCGGGGAGGGAATCCATCGCGCGATTGATACCGCCATGGATGCCGCGCAGGGCGGTTCCGATGAGCGCATCCATGAACTCAGGCTTGAGGCAGAGGCAACGATTCCGAAACCGGTGATGAAGTATTTCAAGCGCTATTTGCGGGAGTCGCTCTATGGTGTTTGATGTTGAGGGTGCCTCGCTTAGGAACTTCTGATCAATTCATGCATCGCTGTGTGGCAGCTGGAATGCCCCGGCTCCGCCCAAAAGCCTTCAAAAAACGTGGTGGATCAGGGCTCCTCCTCTGAGCGCAATCCTACCTCAGAGAACGCTTACGCAGACCTGGTAGACACCGCCGATCACTAGGTATTCACTCTCTCCTTTCAGGGTGCCGGGTAGCAGTTCCGGGAAGTAGAGCAGTTTCGCCAGTGGGATCTCTGCTTGCAGGACGTAGTCTCCGAATTCGTCGGCTCGCGAGCGATTGTGGGTAAATGAGTTGAGGTTGTTCAGTAACAGAATGTAGGTCTGTTTGTCTGGCTGGTGTAACACTTCATGCTCGTGTACCTGGTTAATTCCCCGATAGAGACTCAGATGGGATTGGTCGGGGAAACGGCGTCCGATCTCATATTGACAGTAGGTATAGAGCAGATCGAGCTGTGCCTCCAAGGCATTGGTGTTGTATAGCCCCTGGGCTCGCGCACAGAGGTAACGCTGATAGTTATCTGTCGTGAAATCCCCCAGTGGTCCCTTGTGGTTGCGAGGCAGCAGACCGAAACGGGACTCCACCCAACTCTTCAGTACCGCCGCTTCCTTGCCGTCGGCATCGAACATCCAACCCCGAAGCATGCGTAGATAGTCGGCTTTGTCCCGCTTGCAATTGCTCGTTTCCGCATCGAAGCCCGCTTCGTCCAGGTTGTCGAGCAGAAAGCTTGAACGCATGTAGTCCTTGAAACGGATCGCGCGCTCAGCAGGCTGGTAGATATCCCGCAGACTGGAGAAGAGCTCCGTATGCAGTTCCTCGACCCCATCCAGATGCAAGGCGACCGGGTGCTGCTGAAAGGTCAGGCTGCCGAGAATGAGCGAGGGGAGATTGCAGTGGTTGATCGGCAGCCTCGCATCGCTCGGCAGCGAGCTGAGGTTTTGTCGCGATTGTTTGTGATCATCCATACATTTGATGCGTGATTGTCGTGAATCAAACTGCATTGTTAACTCGGCTTCACTTATGAATAGACCATAAAAACAACATGATACGGCATTATTTCTATTCTGGCACGCGGCTTGCTGAATAGAGAGTGTCCAAGTGACCTTAAACGACTTTAGTCACACACTGAATCATCAATAGTAAGGAGATCCAACATGGCGCTGCGTCAATGTGCAATCTACGGCAAGGGCGGTATCGGCAAGTCTACCACGACCCAGAATCTGGTCGCCGGTCTGGCCGAACTGGGTAAAAAAGTAATGATCGTCGGTTGCGATCCGAAAGCGGACTCCACCCGCCTGATTCTGCACTCCAAGGCGCAGAACACCATCATGGAGATGGCAGCCGAGGCAGGCACCGTGGAAGACCTGGAACTGGAAGATGTACTGAAAACCGGTTACGGCGACATCAAGTGCGTCGAGTCCGGCGGTCCTGAGCCGGGTGTCGGCTGTGCCGGACGCGGTGTTATCACCGCCATCAACTTCCTGGAAGAGGAAGGCGCCTATGAAGAAGACCTCGATTTCGTCTTCTACGACGTGCTCGGCGACGTGGTGTGCGGCGGTTTCGCCATGCCCATCCGCGAGAACAAGGCGCAGGAGATCTACATCGTATGCTCCGGCGAGATGATGGCCATGTACGCCGCCAACAACATCTCCAAGGGTATCGTGAAATACGCCAACTCCGGTGGTGTGCGTCTGGCCGGTCTGATCTGCAACAGCCGTAATACCGCTCGCGAAGACGAGCTGATCATGGAGCTGGCGCGTCAGCTCGGTACCCAGATGATCCACTTCGTGCCCCGTGACAACGTGGTGCAGCGCGCTGAGATCCGTCGTATGACGGTTATCGAGTACGACCCGACGGCCAAGCAGGCGCAGGAGTATCGCGATCTCGCTACGAAGATCATCGAAAACACGAACTTCGTCATCCCCACACCGATCACCATGGATGCGCTCGAAGAGCTGTTGATGGAGTTCGGCATCATGGAAGAAGAGGACGAGAGCATCATCGGCCAGACCGCTTCAGCCGAGGCATAAGGTCGTCGTCGATGCGAAAGGTGGTACCGGTCGCGATGAAACGACCGGTTTCAACATAACAGATAGTTTTTTTCATCACCTGACTGTCCACGGATTAGTGGTGGCGGGTGAAGGAGACACATATGTCTAATTTGACACGCGAAGAGACCGAAGCCCTCATCCAGGAGGTGCTAGAGGTCTATCCTGAAAAAGCCAAGCAGGACCGCGCCAAACATCTCACGGTCAATGACCAAGAGGTTGAGCAGTCCAAGAAGTGCATCACTTCCAACCGCAAGTCCCTGCCGGGCGTGATGACCATACGTGGTTGCGCCTATGCCGGCTCCAAGGGTGTGGTGTGGGGTCCCATCAAGGACATGATCCACATCTCCCACGGTCCTGTCGGTTGCGGTCAATACTCCCGTGCCGGTCGTCGCAACTACTATGTGGGTACCACCGGGGTCAACACTTTCGGCACCATGAACTTCACCTCCGATTTCCAGGAGAAGGATATCGTCTTCGGCGGCGACAAGAAGCTGGCCAAGATCATGACCGAAATCGAACAGCTGTTCCCCCTGAACAAGGGTATCACCGTGCAGTCGGAGTGCCCGATCGGTCTGATCGGTGACGATATCGAGGCCGTCGCCAAGAAGACGACCAAAGAGATCGAGAAGCCGGTCGTTCCCGTGCGCTGCGAGGGTTTTCGCGGTGTTTCCCAGTCTCTGGGCCATCACATCGCTAACGACGCCGTGCGCGACTGGGTGCTGCACAACCGAGACAACGACAACAGCTTCCAGACCACCGACTATGATGTCACTATCATCGGTGACTACAACATCGGTGGTGATGCCTGGTCTTCGCGTACCCTGCTCGAAGAGATGGGTCTGCGTGTCATCGCTCAGTGGTCCGGTGACGGTACCCTGGCCGAGATGGAGAACACTCCCAAGGCCAAGCTGAATCTGCTCCACTGCTACCGTTCCATGAACTACATTTCCCGTCACATGGAAGAGAAGTACGATATTCCGTGGATGGAGTACAACTTCTTCGGCCCGACCAAGATCGCCGAGTCGCTGCGTAAGATCGCGGCATTCTTCGACGAGACCATCCAGGCCAACGCCGAGAAGGTCATCGAGAAGTACAAGGCTGAGTATGATGCGGTTATCGCCAAGTATCGTCCGCGTCTGGAAGGCAAGCGTGTGATGCTCTACGTGGGCGGCCTGCGTCCGCGTCACATCATCGGCGCTTACGAAGATCTCGGCATGGAAGTGGTCGGTACCGGTTATGAATTCGCTCACAACGACGACTACGATCGCACCATCAAGGAGATGGGTAACGCGACCCTGATCTACGACGACGTCACCGGCTACGAATTCGAAGAGTTCGTCAAAAAGGTCCAACCCGACCTGATCGGTTCCGGCATCAAGGAGAAGTACATCTTCCAGAAGATGGGTGTTCCTTTCCGTCAGATGCACTCCTGGGATTATTCCGGCCCTTATCATGGCTACGATGGTTTTGCCATCTTCGCCCGCGATATGGACATGACGATCAACAATCCCTGCTGGAGCAAGATCCAGGCACCCTGGCTGAAGGGTGAGGAAGAGGCTGAAGCCGCAGTGGCGGGCGCTTGATCTGACGTGACCTGCACAACGTAGGTTGGGTTGAGGAAGAGTTCCAATCCGGGGATGCCAAACTCAGCCCAACCTACAGGCAGAAAGATTTAATTATTGTCTGAGCCGTTGTTCACGGATTAGTGGCGCGGCAGGAGAACTACCATGAGCCAAGTTGTCGATGACATCAAACCCAGCTACCCGCTGTTTCGTACCGACGAATACATCGAGACGCTTAAAAACAAGCAGGAAGCCTTCGAGGAGAAGCATCCTGATGACACGATCCAGCAGATCTTCCAGTGGACCACCACGGAAGAGTACAAAGAGCTGAACTTCAACCGTGAAGCCCTGACCGTCAACCCGGCCAAGGCCTGTCAGCCCCTCGGCGCTGTGCTGTGTGCCCTGGGTTTCGAGAAGACCCTGCCTTACGTGCACGGTTCACAAGGTTGTGTGGCTTACTTCCGCACCTACTTCAACCGCCACTTCAAAGAGCCGGTGTCCTGTGTCTCCGACTCCATGACTGAAGATGCGGCGGTATTCGGCGGCCAGAAGAATATGTTCGCCGGTCTGGAGAATGCCAAGGCGCTCTACAAACCGGAGATGATCGCCGTCTCCACCACCTGTATGGCCGAGGTTATCGGGGACGACCTGAACGCCTTCATCGGCAATGCCAAGAAGGAAGGTCACATCGAACAGGAGTTCCCCACACCTTTCGCACACACCCCGAGTTTCGTCGGTAGCCATACGACAGGTTGGGACAACATGTTCGAAGGCATCCAGCGCTACTTCACCCTCAACCACATGGATGACAAAGAGGTCGGCAGCAACGGCAAGATCAACATTGTGCCCGGCTTCGAGACCTATCTGGGCAACTACCGCGTGATGAAGCGGATGATGGAGGATATGGGTGTCGAGTACAGCCTGCTGTGCGATCCCACCGATGTACTGGATACGCCTGCCGACGGTCAGTTCCGCATGTACGACGGCGGTACCACCATCGATGAAATGAAGGATGCGCCGAACGCGATCGATACCCTGTATCTACAGCCCTGGCAGTCCGTCAAGAGTCGTAAATTCACCAAGAACACCTGGAAGCACCCTGCCAGTGACATCAGTATCCCGATGGGCCTGGAAGCGACTGACGAGTTCCTGATGAAGGTCTCCGAGCTGACCGACAAGCCAATCTCCGAGTCGCTGACCCGCGAGCGCGGCATCCTGGTCGATATGATGACCGACAGCCACGCCTGGCTGCATGGCAAGAAGTTCGGTCTCTACGGTGATGCCGACTTCGTCCTGGGTATGACCCGGTTCCTGCTGGAGCTGGGCGCCGAGCCGACACAGGTCCTGTGCAACCACGCCAACAAGCGTTGGAAGAAGGCGATGGAGACGATGCTGGCGGATTCGCCCTATGGTCAGAACAGCGAAGTGCACATCGGTAAGGACCTGTGGCACTTCCGTTCGCTGATGTTCACCAACAAGCCGGACTTCATGATCGGCAACTCTTACGGCAAGTTTATCCAGCGGGATACATTGCACAAAGGTAAGGAGCATGAAGTGCCGCTGATCCGCATCGGCTTTCCGATCTTCGATCGTCATCATATGCATCGTGACACCACTCTGGGTTACGAAGGCGCCATGTACATGCTGAAGACCCTGGTCAATGCAGTACTCGAGCGTCTCGACGAAGAGACCCGTGGTATGGGTACGACGGACTACAACTACGATCTGGTACGTTAATCGACAACCGGTGGCGCGATTCGCGCTACCGGTATCGATCATTGACTGTTGAATTTTGAATCGATTACGCAGTGGGAAAGGCCCGTCGACAGATTCAAAATTTACAATTATCAATTCAAAACTACCGAAAGAAGTGAGGTATAACCCGTGCCGAATGTAATGATACGTGTAAAGGATAACGGCGCTCTCTTGTTCTACATCGCCAAAAAGGACCAGGAAGACGAGATTGCCGCCGTGGAAAAGGATACCGAAACCGAATGGGGTGGCAAGGTGGAGTTAACTGACGGCTCGAAATACTACATCGATCCCATCAGTCCACGTCCGGACTTTCCTGCCACCCTGCGTTTCAAACGCGCCGACTAAGATGTAACTAGGAGAATTGCCATGGCTCTTAAGATTGTTCGTGACATATGCACCGCCTGTGGTGATTGCGAGCCGGTTTGCCCGACGCAATCGATTGTTCCCTTTAAAGGTGTCTACAAAATCGATGCAGAGACTTGTACCGAGTGTGACGGTGACCATGATGTCCCTCAATGTCTTGATGTCTGCATGGAAGATGACTGCATACTCCCTGTGTAAACAGGCAGATTGCCTGAACGTCTTCGACAACGTTGCAGGTGATCAGTGATACAGACGATCCGCAGGGATGCGGGTCAATACCGGCCGCATGGAGAGAACGCTTAGCCGTCCTGATAACCGGGAAAGCAGCAACAAAACTGAGCTGCCAGACGCCACTGACGTCTCTCCATGACAGCATTGACAGATCCAGGAGAAAGATATGAGTGCTTCACCCACAACCAAACACATAGCCTTGCGCATCGGCTTGGCGGCACGTGAACTTCCCGATACGGATCCGGCGCGTCTGCTACGTGTTCTCGACGCGGCGATCGGACTTCCTGCTGAAGTCAAGAAACTCGAGAAACTGACTGTCAAGCAGTTGAAATCGGCTTGTGACGGTGAGTTTGCTGACATTGATACAGCGGCTATGAAATCGGCCCTGGCCTATCTCAAGGGCGAGCATGATCTCTCAGGTGATCCGTTGCCTTTAGTGGAACGCTACCAACCGGGCGATATGCCTAACAGTATCCGTGTGGCTTGTGCTTCGAACAAGGCGGAGATGCTGGATGGCCACTTTGGTTCCTGTCAGCGTTTTCTTATCTATCAGGTCTCCGCAAAGGAGTTGCGTTTGGTCGATATTCGATCCGTCGGCGAAGCAGCGACAGTAGATGACAAAAACAGCTATCGCGCCAGCCTGATCAATGACTGCCAACTGCTATTCGTCGGCTCTATCGGAGGTCCGGCGGCAGCCAAAGTGGTTCGGGCCGGCGTACATCCGATCAAAAAACAACAGCCCGTATCGGCGCGTGAGGAGGTGCGGTCTTTACAGAGTGTAATCGGTAAGGAAGCGCCGCCCTGGCTGGCTAAAGTCATGGGACAGGCGCCCGAGGAACGTATTCGCTTCGAACTGGAAGCGAGCGCATGATATCGCAGACCCAAATCGACCAGATAGACGAACTGCTCTCTCAGTCGCCCCTTGACGCCGGCTCGGTCGACGTGCTGCGTGCCCGTTTTTCCGATATTCACTTTACCTACTGCATGGATGACGACGTCTATGGGACATCGCCCGTACTGGAGAGGAAACGGTTCAATCTCTATTTGATTGACAGTCGGAATCATTGCCTTGCTTTTACCCAGGATAGGGAGATTGCCAGTGGTATCGTGGTGGCGGAAGTTGAGCCTGAAGAGGCATGATCCCAGAGCCTATGGATTTGTGTTAAAAGGCATTAGCCAGCAATGAGAGCGATGACCGACACCTTAGATAGTGACCAAGCCTCCCGTCCGCTTGCGCAGTTGGAACATATTGCGGCGCGTTTACAAACCAACTGGGTCAAGACAAGTTTTTCAGACCGGGGTCTTTGAATGGTCGCCGATACAAAGCAGCAGGGCAAGGATGCCACGCCGACAGCTGATTGCTCATCCTGTCCACACCGCATGGATCGCTTGAAGGGTGGACGCTGCAATCCCGGTGATACCTGTGTCTTCGCCGTGAGCGGCCGGCAGATCGCGCGCTTTTTTACCACCAATCCCGATCTTGCTGAAGATTATGCGGGAGACGACTTCTGGGAACGTCGGGCGATTGCCGCTCGCTATCTCTCCCAGCAGCGACTCTTGAAGATGATCGATGATCCGGACGAGGTAGTGCGACGAGTTCTCGCCTATCGCTTACCGGTTGAGCAATTGGACGTATTCATTGACGATCCCGATCGCGAAGTCCGCATCACAGTGGCTGACCGGCTTCGAATCGATCAGTTGGAAAAGATGGTGGAAGACGATGACTACCTGGTACGCCAATACGTGGCCAAACGGCTCAAACCGGGACGACTGTTTCGCATGATTGCCGATACGGACCGGGAAGTACGTAGAACCGTTGCCCGCCGATTACCGGTTGAAAGCTTGGGATTGATGGTGAATGACACCGCTCCCGAGGTGCGCCTGATTCTTGCCGAGCGCATGGATAGAGAAGAGTTGGCGCCGCTGCTGCATGACCCGGACTGGCGTATCAGGCTGGCCGCCTGTCAGCGCGCGCCACTCGAACTGCTGCGGCCACTGCTGGAGGACGAGGATGAAGATGTCCGCAGCTATGCCGCTGAGCGAATTTCCAATCCACAGGTATGAATAAGATGCACCCCTTCGCACGTTTCATTCAGATCCTCGGCAAGGGACGCAATGGGTTGCGTCCGTTGACCCAGGATGAGGCCTACGAGGCGATGAATATGATCGCTTGCTACGACGTGGAGCCGGAGCAGATCGGGGCTTTTCTGATGCTGATGCGGGTCAAGGAAGAGACCGCGGCGGAGGTCGCAGGATTTACCCGAGCCCTCAGGGAAAGCATGCCGACCCATGCGTCGGCTGTGTCGCCAGCCATCGATTGGGCGGCATACGCGGGTAAAAAGCGCCAGCTACCCTGGTTTGTGCAGGCGGCGCTGACTCTTGCACGACGCGGCTATCCTGTCTTCATGCACGGTATGAACCGCAACGACGAACGCGTCTATGTACCTGAAGCACTGGATGCACTGGACATGGACACGGCAGGGTCGATGCAGGAGGCGGAATCACAGCTGCGTGACACCGCTTTTACCTATTTGCCCATCAGCAAGCTCTCGCCATTGGCCGCACAGTTGATCGCCACCCGAGACCTGCTTGGATTGCGCTCACCCTTGCAGACGGTGGCGCGCATGTTGAATCCGCTACAGGCCCCCTTGAGTCTGATGGGGGTGTTTCATCCCAACTTCGCGGCTATTCATCAGCAGGCCGCGTTGCTGCTTGGACAGCCACATGCCCTGATTTGTAAAGGGGAGGGGGGAGAGTTCGAGCGTATACCCGATCGTGCCGTAGAGTTGAATGGCGTCAAAGGAGATGACGCCTGGCTCGATACCTGGCCGGCGTTGATGAAACCGGGGGAGCAACTGCGGCAGGAGCGCCTGAACCTATACCACTTCCGGGCAGTGTGGGAGGGTGAGGTCGTGGATACTTATGCAGAACTCGCTGTGACCGGTACGCTGGCGTTGGCGCTACGTGCGCTCGATTTGGCCGAGAATGCCGAAACAGCACATGAGATGGCCGCCGAGTGGTGGCGCGAACGTCATCAACCCAGGTCGCAAAGTGAGGCAGTGTGATGGAGATCGAATTGGCGAAACCGGAAACGCTGGCGCTGCTCTGCAGTGAATTTTTCGATGCTGAAAAGCTTGACCAATTGAGTGAAATAATCAGTGCCTCGATGCCCGGTTTGAACTTCAGTCATGTTGCCACCCGTGGCAACTGGCATCGTCTGGGCGGCGTTGTCGACGCACAGTATCGAACCATCAGCAACAATATTGCCCAGTGGGCCGAGCGGGTTTCCGGTGGCGATGTGGACAAATTGCTTGTGGAGTACGCCGACAGGGGTTACTTCGCTACGCGTCTGGCAGGCAAGACCCATTACTTCTCCGCGCCCAGTGGCGAGGCGCCGGAGGCATTCATACAGCTTGAGATCGAGGAGTTAAGGGAAGTCCTCGACCGCCCGTTGATTGAGAAAGAGTGGTTTCCGGAGAGCATCGAGGAGTTCCTTGATCCACTCGACTACCCGCGCCTGGCTGCCGAACCGATGGGTCAGGTCTACTTCCGGTTTCGGCGTATCACACCGGTGCAAAGACTGTTGAGTGAAGCACCCAGGGAGAATCAGGCACTGTTCAATCTGAAACGGTTTTTCCAGGATTGGTCGCTCAGCAGTGCCAGCGAATTCGGTCACTTCAGCAAACACTGGGCGCTGGCGTTGAGGGAGTACATCGACAGTGACGGCGAGTGTCGCCTTAGCGCTAAACCCTTCAGTACCTTCGACGGCAGTCTCGACTCACTCGCTGCAGCGGATGGCTTACACGGGGCGGAACTGGCCAATCTCATCCATGGTTATGACAGACGAATCGGTTACCCCTTCGCCTGGTACTTCAATATGCTGGGTACCAAATCGGAAAACCTTGCCGTGGCGGATGCCGTGCTGCGGGATCAGATGGGCGCCTATGACTATATCCCCGCCAAGGATCTGAAAGTCCTGCGGGCGTGGGAGGAGCGTCCGTACGGGATCTAGTGCAGCTGGCCCAAATGAACTTCTGAACAGAACGTGGCCCCACGTCTCGCCGTTAAATATGCGTCGTTTCTGTGTCGCGCATTTTCGCAATTGCGGGCTATTGCCAAAATGCATGTCTCGAATCGGCACAATTTATCTGTAATCCGTTAGGTCCGGGCATATTCAGAGGTTTCCAATACAGTGGAAACTATATCCGCACACACTTCGGCCGGGAAACCAGGCCATGGTCTCCCTTTGAACCGCCTTGTGGCAAAAGGTGCGTAACTAGACAGGCTAAAAGAAGTGCGATGCCTAGTAGGAAAGAGGTCAATAGCATCATTACCATTCCGGTCAATGCCAGATACCAGAAGTAAGCCAGATAGGTTTGATCGACTATCACGCCAAATGATGATACCAATAGCGAGACGAAGATAACTGAGCATTCGATTGCGGTGATTGTTGTGTAGAGATCACTTATTTTTTTCATTTTGTAAATCATCCTAGATTTATTATTCAGTCCAGTTGATGCAAATACAGCGACGACCCACCTGGTTAACTTTGCACACAAAGTCAACTCTGAAGCGAATTGAAATTCGTCTTTTGAACGACAAAGATGGGGGAATCGGGTTAAACCTGATGCAAACTCATCATGCTTTTCTAATAACAGAATAAATTCGGATGTATTCAGGCGTCACGAGTGACTAGAGTCGCCCGGCTAAACGCTCCGTAGCGATATGCACTGAGCGCGTGCCGATGGCGAGCAGAGTCTCGAGCGAGATCAGAACTTTCCATATTGTTAGCATGCTATCCCTCCAGGACAGTATTTATTCGGGGGCAAGGTTGGCAGATAAAAAGCTCTATAGCAAGATCATTTTTGCGACGGTTTTATTACTTCTGACCCTCGACTCTGCGTCTCATCTCGCCATTGGGCAGAGTGGGTCCACCTCCCCCCCCCGAACGGTCAGACAACTGATACAAGCCCTTTTTGTCGGAGAGGGTGGCCAATCGAATCAGATTTTGCTCGGATCTTTTCATATCGTCGCTTCGAAGCGGAGTTTCGGTGCGGCAAGCCGCACCCTACAGGCAATCGGGGCGCACTGTATCGACATGCAAATGGCACCGTTTCGCTTAACTCATTGCCATGCGACTGGCAGCGGTATCTCCTGTAAACCGGTCGCCATCCATTCATGGCAATATGACTGCATACCGATCACCGGGACCCTCTATCCAACAATCATCACATGGATAATCGCAAGCGGCGTTTTAGACCTGTCCAAGGCATGTGGTGGCACAGGCATCCAGCCGGAATGTCGCGATGGCATAGATCCTCCATAGCTGTCGTTTTGTCGTGTTTGCGACAATGTAGGGCTGACAAAAAATAACGATAAAACAGGTAGTTATCTTGTGGCATGCGCATTGCATCTGGATATTTAGTCACGCTATGGAAACTCAGACCAAGCCATGAAACAAAAAGATATTGCTGCCCTGCTGGATGAGCCGGCTTGTGCTCACAACAAGAAATCGAAATCGGGTTGCGCCAAGCCGAAACCGGGAGCGACGGCGGGTGGCTGCGCTTTCGATGGGGCGCAGATCGCGTTGCTGCCGATTGCCGACGTGGCGCATATCGTTCACGGCTCCATCGCCTGTGCCGGCAGCTCCTGGGACAACCGGGGCACCCGCACCAGCGGTTCACGTCTGTTCCGTATCGGTATGACCACCGATCTGACCGAACAGGATGTGATTATGGGGCGTGGCGAGAAGCGTCTGTTTCACTCTATCAAGCAGGCGATCGAGAGCTACAAGCCCGCCGCGGTCTTCGTCTACAACACCTGTGTACCGGCCTTGGTGGGCGACGACGTGGAGGCGGTCTGTAAGGCCGCTCAGGCGCGATGGGGCACACCGGTGGTGCCGGTGGATGCGGCCGGTTTTTACGGCACCAAGAATCTGGGTAACCGCATCGCCGGTGAGGCGATGGTGAAGTATGTCTGCGGTACCCGTGAACCCGATCCACTGCCGGCAGCCGCCACCCAGGCGGGGCACAAGATTCACGACATCACCCTGGTGGGTGAATACAACATCGCCGGTGAACTCTGGCATATATTGCCGCTGCTCGATGAACTGGGGCTGCGGGTGCTCTGTACCCTGTCGGGGGATGCCCGTTTCCGCGAAGTGCAGACCATGCATCGCTCCGAAGCCACCATGATGGTCTGCTCCAAGGCCATGATCAACGTCGCCCGCAAGCTGCAGGAGGCATTCGGCACGCCCTGGTTCGAAGGCAGTTTCTATGGCGTGCGTGATGTGTCGCAGGCGCTGCGCGATTTCGCCCGTGTGGTCGGCGACGATGATCTCAGTCAACGTACCGAAGCCGTGATCGCCCGCGAGGAGGCAAAGGTCGACCAGGCCCTTGCGCCCTGGCGAGAGAAACTGCGCGGGCGCAAGGTGCTGCTCTACACGGGGGGGGTGAAGTCCTGGTCGGTGATCGCCGCGTTGCAGGATCTGGGTATGCAGGTGGTCGCCACCGGCACCAAGAAATCCACCGAAGAGGACAAGGCGCGTATTCGCGAGCTGATGGGGCAGGATGCGGTGATGCTGGAGGACGGCAATCCCCTTGGCCTGATCAATATCGTGCGTGAACACCAGGTGGATGTGCTGATCGCCGGTGGCCGCAATATGTACACCGCGCTGAAGGCGCGCATTCCCTTCCTCGATATCAACCAGGAGCGTGAGTTCGGTTATGCCGGTTATACCGGCATGGTGGAGTTGGCGCGTCAGCTGGTGCTGACCATCGAGAGTCCGGTCTGGCGGCAGGTGCGGACACCGGCGCCCTGGGCTACCCACACCACGACACAAGCGGAGGCCTGCCGATGACTGAAATCATCAAACGCAAAAAGGCCCTCTCGGTGAGTCCGCTGAAGGCGAGCCAGACCATCGGCGCCGCGCTCGCGTTCCTTGGCTTTCATCGCGCCATGCCCATGCTGCATGGCTCCCAGGGCTGTACCGCTTTCGGTAAGGTCTTTTTCGTACGCCACTTTCGCGAGCCGATCCCGTTGCAGACCACCGCCATGGATCAGATCACTACGGTGATGGGCTCCGAAGAGAGCGTGGTGGAGGGGCTTAAAACCATTGCGGAGAAGAATCAACCTTCGTTATTGGGCGTGCCTACGACCGGTCTCTCTGAAACCCAGGGCAGTGATGTGCGTATGGCGGTTAGAAACTTCCGCCAGCAGTGCCCCCAATTCGACGCCATTCCGGTGGTACCCGTCGCCACCCCCGACTATACCGGTTGTCTTGAGACCGGTTTCGCCAAGGCGGTAGAGGCGATTATCGCAACCATCGTTCCCGCTGCCGAGGATGCCCAAACCAAACCGGGCCGGCGTCGTCATCAGGTCAATGTGCTGGTTGGCTCGCTGTTGACGCCTGGCGATCTGGAAGAGCTGAAAGAGATAGTGGAAGCCTTCGGCTTGCGTCCGGTGGTGATTCCCGACCTCTCCGATTCCCTCGATGGGCATTTGGGTGAAGAGGACTTCTCACCATTGACCATTGGCGGAGCGCAGGTTTCTGAACTGTTGACCGTGGGCGATGCGGCGGCCACGTTGGTTGTCGGTGGGTCGATGAACAAGGCGGCTGACGAACTCCGGCGGCTGACCGGTGTGCCCGACTACCGTTACGACCATCTGATGGGTCTGGAGGCGGTGGACGCCTTCATCAATACCCTGCATGAGATCTCCGGCGAGCCGGTACCCGTCAAGTTGGAGCGCCAGCGCGCCCAACTTCAGGATGCCATGCTCGACTGCCACTTCATGCTTGGCATGGCGCGCGTCGCTGTGGCCGGTGATCCCGATCTGTTGATCGCTTTCAGCCAGATGCTGGCCGGTGTCGGCGCCCAGACGGTGGCCGCTGTTTCACCGGTGAATGCAACGTCGCTGCAGCAGGCGGCGGCCGCACAGATCAAGATCGGCGACCTGGAAGACCTGGAGCAGTTAGCCAGGGCCAACGACGCCGAGGTGCTGATCACCAACTCACACGGTGTGGAGAGCGCCAATCGCCTGGGTATCCCCCTGCTGCGCGCCGGTTTTCCCCAGTACGACACCCTGGGCGGTTACCAGAAGACATGGATCGGTTATCGCGGTGCACGCCAGAGCCTGTTCGACCTGGCCAATATCATGCTGACCCTGGAGAAGGGCGAGATCCATCCCTACCACTCCATCTACGCACAGAAACCGGAATACCGGGAGGTGGCCAATGAGCCTGACGCGGCGACTGCAGCTGGTGGGTTGCACCACTGAGGAGAAGTGGATGGCGACTGCACTGAAAGTGGCTTTCGCCACCAGCGACATGAAACACGTGGATCAGCATTTCGGTGCGGCCCAGGTGTTTGCTATCTATGCCCTGGACCAGGAGAAGGTCTGTTTTGTCGAAGCGGTGGAGTTCGGCAAATTAGCGATGGACGGGAATGAAGATAAATTAACGGAAAAAATTGATGCCCTGAAAGGCTGCATCGCCGTCTACAGCCAGGCGGTTGGTGCGTCAGCGATCAATCAGCTCAAGGCCAGGGGTATACAGCCGGTAAAGATCACCCCCGGCGCGACCATCAGTGGCTTGCTCGCCTCCTTGCAGGAGGAGCTGAGGCAGGGGCCAGGCAGCTGGCTGGCGCGCGCCATTCAGAGCGTCACGCCGGCCGATCCGTCGCGTTTCGATCAAATGGAAGCGGATGGTTGGGAAGAGTAAGGGTTAGTGGGTTTTCCGGTACGGCAGGTCGCATTCTGCGGGGGAAATTGCCGCACCAATACAGGTTCAGGCCCTGGAAAAAAGGTACGACGAATAGCGACATGAGCGACAACACTAACATGCTGGAAGAGACCGCTTGGGTCATCGATGTGAATGATGGCCTGTTGACGGCGGAGACCGAAAGCCGCAGCGGCTGCGGTCACTGCAATACCGACAGCTGTACCACCTCGGTGGTGGCCAAGCTGTTCGGTGTGCGACGCAACCGGCTGGTGATGGAGAACAGCCTCGACGCCAGGCCGGGCGATCGAGTGGTGATAGGGATTCCTGACCCATTGCTGGTGCGGGCTGCATTGATGGCTTACCTGCTGCCGTTGCTGTTCATGCTCGGTATGACAGGCTTGGGTGACCTGATCGGGATTAACGAATTTGTTTTGAGTCTGCTGGCCCTGGCGGGGCTGGCGCTGGGTTTTTTTACAGTGCATTGGGTAGCTCGCGGTGGCGCTTCGCAACGCTATGAGCCTCGATTATTGAGGATCGTTGCAGCGGCTTATCAGCGGGTTGAGATACCGACATTTACGAGGAGTTAAAGCAATGAGTGAAGCAGTCGCGGTGATAGCCGAAGAGGATCCGGTTCTGGAGACCGATTTCGCCAAAGAGATGGTACGCCAGATGCGGGCCATAGACACCTATGGCACCTATGACACCTGGCCGGTGAGCAAGATTCTGGAGCCGTTCGTGCTGACCAGGGAGAAGCGCAGGGAGATCCCGGTGGTGGGCGATCCGGATGAGATCGTGATGGCGCGAGTGAAGGCCTTCTACAACGCCATCTCCGCCATGATAGAGAAGGAGTGCAGGCTGATGGCGGTGCCGATGATCAATCTGACTCACGAGGGTTTCGGTCGTGCTCTGATCACCGTCGGCAAACTGGTGGTGATGGACAAGACCCTGCGCGATGTACACCGCTTCGGTTTCCCCAGCTTGTCAAAGATGAAGGACGAGGCCGACAAACTGCTCTCTGTGGCACTGGAGATTATCGGCCAGTATCCCAAAGTTGCCGGTATGTAAGTGAGGAATTGCCGATGATACCCGAAGAGTTGAAGGCGATGTCGAAGGCCGTCAAGAGGGCCAAGCGCATTGCGACGGAAAGGGCAGGTGAGCTACACGATCTGGTCGAGGATCGGCTGCCCGCCGCCTATGCGGAGATTCCTGCCATTGCGCAGGCCACCTACGATGCCTGCCAGGCGTGGGCAGAAGCCGAGGCCGCTTATAAAGCGGCCGAAGTCGAAATAAGTTGAGGGAGCACCCATGACGATGATTACAGGTTTGACCCGGGGCGGTGAAGAATACACCCCGGCGTTTGTAATGGAGATCAATCAGCAGAACTGTATTGGCTGCGGCCGCTGCTTTAAGGTCTGTACACGTGAAGTCTTCGATCTGATTGAGCGTGAAGAGGTAGAGGGGCTGATAGCCGATGATGACTACGACGATGATGATTACGGTGAAGACGATGACGGCTTTTCAGATGACACCGCCATGGTCATGAGTCTCAAGGACGCCATGGACTGTATCGGTTGCGGCGCCTGTTCGCGTATCTGTCCCAAGAAGTGCTTTACCCACGAACCCCAGACCGCCGTAGCCTGAGCAGGAGAGACTGACATGCCAAGACCTCATAAGCACGTATTCGTCTGTACGCAAAGCCGTCCCCTGGGACACCCGCGTCCTTCATGCAGCCAGAAAAACTGTGCGGAAGTGGCGGAGGAATTCTACTGGCATCTGCAGCAGCGGCAGTTGTTCGACAAGGTGCAGATAACCACCACCGGCTGTCTCGGCCCATGTAGCGAAGGCCCGTCGGTGCTGGTCTATCCCGAGGGTGTGATGTATGGAGGCGTCAGCAAGGCAGATGTGGCGACCATCTTCGACGAACATCTTCAGAACGACCAGCCGGTGGAACGCCTGCAGGTCGCCGAGGAGTTCTGGGGGTAACCTGAATGGACGAGTCTGTCGCTATACGCTTCTTCAAGATCGAGCAGTTAGCCGAGCGGGTGTTCGAGAAGCTCTATCACGAAGTGCTGAAGCTGGGGTTTAGCGCCGAGGACGTGACGCTGAAACCTCCCAAGGAGGCGTCCTATCGATTGCAACGGGACCCTTCCAACAGTGAGTACAGCCTGGTCGGTGACTGGCGCAATGAGCAGGGTATGAACCTGGGTACCCTACTGTTCCATGCGGACGGCAGCTTTTACGTCGAACAGGATGTGGTGCGCCCACATCCGACCCGTAACGGATGGTTTGTCGAGGCTGTCAACGCCTGGGGCAAGGGTGACAAGATCAGGGCCGAGGCCCGATTGTTGCAAATGCCTGAATGATGACCCGAAAGCCGTCTGTGACTATGCCGGCCGATAGAGGGTGTAGCAAGGACATGGAATTTATCTTCACAGTTAATAATAACTAAAATGGATTACCGCGTTATTCTCTATCACAAGCAGGCAGCCAGCGCGCGTACCCGCTTCCTCAAATATGCTTACGACAGTGTCTGTGCCTTCGATACCATTCCCATGCCGGCCCAGCTGCTGGAGCGGGTGCCAGACTCCAATATGGTCAACCATCCCGCAGCCATCCTGCAGCAGCTGGAGCGAAAACTCTCACTGCCTGACGGTTGCCTGAAGGCGGAGGGGGAGTACCGTCATAGCGTCGATGTGCCCGGTGGGTGCATACAGATCATTCTGGCCTGCATTAGCACCATGGATCCGCCCTTTGATGCGGCGGAGAAGGCCGAAGCCCAGTTCATCGATCTGACCCAGGCCAGGGGATTGCCCGGTGTCGAGCTGGAGTTGCTGCGGCATGCTTACGAATTGATTCTGGGTGGGTAATTATTGTCTGCATACGGTGCGGCAAGCCGCACCAAGATACCATGGATTTTGGTCATCCCAGCAACCGTGAAAACTGCAATAAGATGTGGTTATCCGAATTCAAGGATGCATCGGAATGACAAGCGTCAAACAATCAATTCGGCGACCAGCGATGTTCTATTCAGGGCTTTGTTGAATCGTTGACCGGCAGCAGCCGCACCAGCTTGCCGTCATCCTCGTCGGTCAGAAGATAGATCAGCCCGTCCGGCCCCTGGCGTACATCACGAATGCGGCCAAGCTTGCCTTTGAGCAACCGCTCCTCATGGGTGATTTTATCTCCGTCGAGTTCGAGTCTGACCAGCAGCTGGAGTTTAAGCGAACCGACAAAAAGATTGCCTTTCCAGTTTTCAAAACGGTCACTATCGTAGAAGGCCATACCGGAAGGGGCGATGGACGGCACCCAGTAGTAGATGGGTTGCTGTATCCCGGCTTTGTGTGTGCCTTCGCCGATCCGGGTGGCGGTGACATAGTTGACGCCGTAAGTGATGATCGGCCAGCCGTAGTTCTTGCCCGCCTCGGGGATGTTGATCTCGTCGCCACCCTGAGGGCCATGCTCATGGGTCCAGAGTCTGCCGCTCCAGGGATTGAGAGCGGCACCCTGCATGTTGCGGTGACCGTAGCTGTATATCTCCGACCTGACGTCTTTGCGGCCCACGAAGGGGTTGTCAGCGGGCACGCGGCCGTCGTCGTGGATCCGGATCAGCGAACCGGCATGATCATTCAGATCCTGGGCGCGAGAGCGCTCGCCCCGGTCCCCCTGGGTGATGAAGAGATGACCGTCGCGATCGAACACCAGTCGTGATCCGAAGTGCTGGCGGGCATGGCTTTTGTGCGCCATGCGGTAGATCACATCCACTTGCGACAGCTGATTATCTTCCAATCGTCCTCGGGCCACGGCGGTGCCGTAGCCGTTCATACCCGCTTCGGCAAAGGAGAAATAGATCAGCCGGTTGCTTTCGAACTGGGGGTGCAATACCACATCGAGCAGTCCTCCCTGACCATGTTGGCGGATCTTGGGTAGGCCGGTGATCGAGCGGGGTTCGAGGCGGCCGGTTGGGTCGATCGCCTTCAGGTCGCCACTGCGCTCTGTTACCAGCACGCGTCCATCCGGTAGAAAGGCGAGCGACCAGGGGTGAGACAGGCCCCGGGTCAGGATTTCGTAGGTAAAGATCGCCTTCTCGCTTTTAAAGGCCGGTTCCGCGAAGCTCAATGGCGACATGCACAGCAATAGGGCGAGTAGGGTGAAACGCCAGTTCATTCTCGATTCTTGCATCGACATGTTTTTTCCAAAAGCGACAATGAGAGTGGAATATTTGGACAAAAATGCGGCGACCGCGTTCATTATCTGTCCCCTGTAAAGCGGGCTTGCCGCGTATAAAAGATGATATATGCTTGTCTTACCCTCCTTTCTCCATATGTCCTAGCAACGGTTTTATGAAACTCAATTCCCGGGTCTTTGTTTACGGTACCTTGCGTCGCAACGAGGTGAATCACCACCTGCTCGAGGGTGCCCGCTGCTGCGGCCACCACATCACCGGGCCCTACTACAAAATGATCAATCTGGGTGCCTATCCAGGGGTGGTCAAGCGAGGCCGCACCCGCATCCAGGGAGAGGTCTACGAGATTGGCGCGCAGGAGATGGCGGTACTCGACCGGCTTGAGGGTTATCCCAAGGCCTACTCGCGTGAACTTATCTCCACACCTTGGGGCAGGGCCTGGATATATATCTATCGAGGCCCACGGCGGGGCAGGGCGATGATTGCCAGCGGTATCTGGCACGATACAATCTTTCATCGTCGCTGGTCACGTTGAGATCCCTCTTGCGCCCTTCAGAATGACTGAATCGAACTGAAGTGTAGATACGGGGCATAGAGAATATTTGAGATGAAACGCTAACTTTCAGCTTCTTGTGGCGGGGCAGGCCCCTCCCTACGGTCCATCTCGAGCAGTAGGGTGGAGCCTGCTCAAGCAAGCATTTGATGAACAAGACAAACCTCGCTTGCGCTTACGTCTCGTCGCAAAAATCCAGCTCGGTGGAGCTTAACTCCTCTGGCCAGCAACCGGTGGCAGGCCCCAGGTTCAGTTCGCTGTCTTCAAAGCGCACCAGATAGACGGTGCGTTCAGGGGCTTCCTCCAGATATCCGGTTTCGATAAGTACCCCGCGGGTGCCGGGCTTCGCCAGCAGTGCATCATCGGGAACCTCAGGAATACCACCGTCATTATAGATATGGCTAGCGGCGTAGACCGCGTCTCCAGGGGTGAGTTGTTCGAGTGTCATGGTCTCTTTCCTTTGTTGCCTTTGTTACAAAACATAGCTTCGCATTGTGTTGTGAATGCGACTGCTTGGTATGCCAAAAGCCGAAAAAATGCTGTAAAAACAATCAAAAGTGTTGTTCGGAATTACATGGCACAGGCTTTGCAGCAGCTATGTAAACACAACGATGCAAGAGACTTGCCACGGAGAAAACGACCATGATCACACTGACCGAGAATGCACAGAAGGCCATAAGCCGGTTCATCAAAGGCGCCGAATCACCTGTTGAGGGATTGAGAATATCCGTCACCGGAGGCGGCTGCTCAGGTATGCAATACGGCATGGAACTTGAGGCAGCGGCCAAGGGCGACGACACCATCGTCGAGGTGGGTAGTCTGAAGATTTTCATCGATCCCTACAGCGCGCCGATGCTGCAGGGCGTCACTGTCGATTTTCTCGACAGCATGGAAGGCAGTGGCTTCAAGTTTGAAAATCCCAATGCCTCCGCCAGCTGTGGCTGTGGTAACTCTTTCTCTGCCTAAACGTTCAGGAGCAATGAAATGTGGGACTATTCCGAAAAGGTACAAGAGCATTTCTTCAGTCCTCGTAATGCGGGCGCCGTGGAGGAAGCCAACGCGGTCGGGGATGTGGGTTCACTATCCTGCGGCGACGCGCTGCGTCTGACCCTCAAGGTTGATCCAGAGACCGAGGAGATTCTCGATGCGGGATTTCAGACTTTTGGTTGTGGCTCGGCCATCGCCTCCAGCTCGGCGCTGACCGAGATCATCAAAGGCATGAAGATCGATGAGGCGCTGAATGTGAGCAACCAGGACATTGCCGACTATCTCGACGGTCTGCCGCCGGAGAAGATGCACTGCTCGGTGATGGGACGAGAGGCGCTGCAAGCCGCTGTCGCCAACTATCGCGGCGAAGAGTGGAAGGATGACCACGAAGAGGGCGCCCTGGTCTGTAAATGCTTTGCCGTCGATGAAGTCATGATCGAAGAGACGGTGCGCGCCAACGGTCTGCGTAGCGTGGAAGAGGTGACCAACTATACCAAGGCGGGTGGTGGCTGTTCCGCCTGTCACGAGGGCATCGAAGAGATCCTTGCCCGGGTATTGGTGGAGCGGGGCGAGAGATTCGATCACAATGCGGTGGCCGGCGAGATCAAGAAGCCCCAGTCAGGTTTGACCAATCTGCAGCGCATGAAACGCATCGAAGAGCTGCTGGAAGAGATTCGTCCCAATCTGCAGCGTGATCATGGTGATGTAGAGTTGGTTGAGGTTGACGGCAAGTATGTTTACCTCAATATGATCGGTGCCTGTTCAGGCTGTCAAATGGCCGCCACCACCCTGGGCGGTATTCAGCAGCACTTGGCTGAGGGTCTTGGCGAGTTCATTCAGGTTCTGCCCGCCGAAGAGCTGGCGCGTCGTGCGGCGATGGGGGCCTAGCTCATGAAACAAAGTGACACGGTCGACGGAATCTATCTCGACAACAACGCCACTACCATGGTGGCTCCCGAAGTCGTGCGGGAGATGCTGCCCTTCTTTACCGAACAGTTCGGCAATCCTTCGTCCCTGCATCAGTTTGGCAACAAGGTCGGGCTCGCACTGAAGAAAGCACGCAAACAAGTCCAGGCGTTGCTGGGCGCAGAGCACGATTCAGAGATCATTTTCACCTCTTGCGGTACCGAGTCAGACTCCACCGCGATCCTCTCCGCTCTCAAGGCGCAACCCGAGCGCAAAGAGATTATTACCACAGTGGTTGAACATCCGGCGGTATTGAGTCTATGTGAATATCTGGAGAAAGAGGGTTATACCGTCCACTATCTCAAGGTCGACAAAAAGGGCCGGCTCGATATCCGGGAGTATTACAAACTGCTTTCCGATAATGTGGCCATTGTCTCGGTGATGTGGGCCAACAACGAGAGCGGTACACTTTTTCCGGTGGAGGAGATGGCGGAGATGGCCCGTTCCGCCGGTGTCATGTTCCATACCGACGCGGTGCAGGCGGTAGGCAAGCTGCCAATCGACCTGAAGAACACAAGCATCGACATGCTCTCCCTCTCCGGACACAAGCTGCATGCACCCAAGGGTGTCGGTGTACTCTATCTGCGTCGCGGTGTCCGCTTCCGCCCTCTGCTGCGTGGCGGGCACCAGGAGCGGGGACGTCGTGCCGGCACTGAAAACGCAACCTCTATTGTCGGACTCGGTAAGGCCTGTGAGATGGCGATGGAGTCACTGGAATATGAAAAGAGCTTCGTGCGCGCCATGCGCGATCGTCTGCAACAGGGTATTCTTGAACAGGTCAGCCACTGCTTCGTGACTGGCGATCCCAACAACCGCTTGCCCAATACCCTTAATGTCGCCTTCGAATACATCGAGGGCGAGGCGATCCTGCTACTGCTGAATAAGATGGGGATCGCCGCTTCGAGTGGATCCGCCTGTACCTCGGGCTCGCTGGAACCCTCCCATGTCATGCGGGCAATGGATATTCCTTTCACCGCCGCACACGGCTCGGTCCGCTTCTCCTTCTCCCGCTACAACACCATGGAGGAGGTTGAGCGCGTGATCGAGGCGGTGCCGCCCATCGTGGCTCAGTTGCGCAAACTCTCTCCCTATTGGAACGGTAACGGCCCGGTCGAGGATCCGCAAAAGGCCTTCGCGCCCAGTTATGCCTGATCGGTTATTTGGTTGAATCCTCTCCGTTCTTCACCGCAGCTTATGTTGCGGTTTTTTTTGCCTTTAATTCGGGATGATACGGCGAAGTGAAGGCTTGTCTTAAGGTGTGGCTTACTGCTCCGAAAGTAATCTAACCCCCCTCCACCCGACACGCTTCTCTCGGAGAAAGGGGGATATTGTATACAGCAGTGATGTGTCATTCATCACGACAGCGCGCTCCCCTATATGGAACGCAGAGAACGCTTATACCACTCAATGCATTGATTTATAACGAACAACATGATGATCAGGGCCAACGCGATCAAGATCATTATGATTCCGTAGTAGGCCAGATACCAGAAGTTGGCCAGATAGCGGTTATCAATCACGGCCCCCCAAGAGGATACTGACATAGAGATAAAAGTCATAGAAAACAGAATCGCAATGATTTTATAAAGAATCTGGTTGATAGTATTCATCCCCCACTCCCTGGTTCGTTGCTCAATCCGATTATTCCATCGACGTTACATG
Organism: Sedimenticolaceae bacterium; assembly: GCA_050294655.1. Taxonomy (GTDB): domain Bacteria; phylum Pseudomonadota; class Gammaproteobacteria; order Chromatiales; family Chromatiaceae; genus Thiodiazotropha. The sequence goes on along the minus strand of JBNKOL010000096.1, from coordinate 11,598 downwards.
GCATAGGTAATAGCGATAACGCTTCACCGATATGTCATGCAAGTCTGTTTCTCAAAGCTGAAATCAAACTGAACAATGAGAAAATAATGCATCGTGATAAGATTTCGAATTTTGTAAATGTGATTCAGCTCTCAAATGCACCTATCCAGTCAGTTTCGCATCGCTCGATTGGCTCCTCTCCGCTGTTTAACGCACTACCCGACTAGATGTTGTTGCCATTATGTCGGGTTGGCAGAGGGACGTGATGATCTCAATGGTGTGAGTGGCAGGGTGTGGTCAGTGGCAGCCAATTATTAGGTGGCCTTAAATAGCCAAAACTTCGCCATAATCGGCTATTAGGTGCTTTTTTTGCCCAAATCCTGGACATTTCAATTTTAACTATATTATCAATATGGGACCTGTATTCAGTGCCAAACACAAACTTGAACTAAAATAAAATGACGGAACTGGAAGTGTCGCGGCGATTCGAAACAAGTGCTGCCGAATTATTGCCGATACGGCCAAAACTCACGCGATTCGAAGTGAGCTTGCGGCCACAACGCTCATATGGAGGTGCGCTATGAGTATTTCGAAAATATTAAAGTCATATATGGATGGACAATCCGTCCCCTGCGAATTAATTTCCCATCGGCATTCGCATTCTAGCATGGAAAGCGCCGGGGCCGCCCACGTAGCCGGTGACTGTCTGGCAAAAGCCGTTATCGTCAAGGAGGATGGTGAGTACATGATGGTTGTCGTTCCCTCTGATTACCGCGTTCATCTCGGCATGTTGCACCGGCTACTGGGGAGGGAAGTCGGACTTGCTACTGAGAGCGAACTCATTCAACTATTTCCCGACTGTGAGGGTGGGGCGATCCCACCTCTGGGCGCTGCCTACGGGCTGATTACCCTAGTCGACAGCAAACTGTTGAATCAGTCGGAAGTCTATTTCGAGTCGGGCGATCATGAACATTTGATTAAGGTCACGGGCGAGCAGTTCACACAACTTCTGGGTGATGCGGAACGGGTGGAGGTAACCCGCGCGAATTGAGTGACAAGTCATATCCGGAGAAGATGAAACCTCATGCCACGACGAGTGGGTCTAACAGTCAGTTGACGACCAATTCAGCGATTAATTTACCACGAAGCACCACCTGCGGATCGTTGGAAGAGTCCAGCATAAATACACCGTATCCATTGGTGAAGAAAATTCTACCGTCGCTCGTGATATCGTAGGCCGCCACGTTCGTGGCGAGCAATTGTTCATTGCCGGTGCGTGTTCTTCGAATGAGCTGCCAGGATCTTGGTACCAGGGAACGGACACCATTGACCCGAGTTTCCTTCCGTAGTGCATTCTCCGCATCAATGCGTTTGCCCTTAATGAGCAGTTCCTTCAGGTCAGCCTTTACCTCGGGGCCTGAGGCGCTAGTCAAGGGTTTGCGCGTATACATAAGGGAGAAGAAATTGAGGTAATGAAAGATGGCTCGCAGCAGTCGGAAAGGGAACAGCAGCAAGTCGATCAGGAAGTTGCTGCTTGCGTAACGAGGTGGTTCATAGGGTCGCCGAATGAAAAGAAGTTGACCAGACGGGTCGACCTTGGGTTGAAGAAAATCGAGATTGTTCTCCTCCCTTACTGAAGTCAGTTCACTTTTTCGCAAATCGAGCATTTGAATGCTGGAAGGTCCCAGGGCGACGACAAAACCGTGTTCATTGCGCGCGACACCGGATGACTGGAATACGATCTGATCGGGATTGCCGGGAATCCACGCCGGTGCTGAATCCACGGTGTCGCCACCAGTAACCTCCCGGTAATTGCTGCCATCCGCATCCATCACGGCGATGTTTGCGGTACCATTGGTGCTGTGCTGAGAGCAGATCAGATGCTGGCCAGCCGCATCGACGCTCAAGTCGTCCAGTTGCAGGCGTTGCTGGTGAATCAGTCGTTTTTCATCTCCAGTGTCAAAGTCATATTCGAACAAGCCGCCCACATGATCATCGCCTAGAAAATAGAGTAGCTTACCGTCGGGTGTGAATTGCGCGGTTTTAGTATTCAATGCATGCTGATCGGAAGGTACATTGGATCGATCACTAATGTATGAGGACTCGAAAGCGGTACCTTCTTTCCAGCCATGGCGCTGTCGCGAGCGTTCTATTCGATCCATCATGCTCTGGACATGTGGGCTTTGAATCTCTTGTGGTGCTTTGTCGCCATCCTTGAGAAACAGTTTGCCACGGGAAATGAAGGCAAGACGTCGCCCGGAAAAATGACCCTGGTTGGCATCCGTGGCCGTAGATTCTTGAGGCGTTTGGCTGTCCGGCCTGTTGGACATCGAATATCTCAAGAAAAGATATACAACAATCCCTACAATGAGCAGAACTACGACTACGTGCATCCTTTAAACTCCATTCAATAGTGATTTTTTACGTTGCACATGATTACGCTAATAAATGTTGCGCCTTTTGCTCGTGTGCATTATTTATGCAGAGATTTGAATTCGACAAGAATATCGCTTAGTGCTTTGTTGAACTCATTAGGCTTGGCTTGCGCTACGAAATGCCCGACACCTGGGATGAGGTTCACACTTTCATGTAGTGCTTTTTCGTCACCTGACGGTGCGCCATTGATATTGCGTAGTATATCTGAGTAGGCGTTAAGTGCAGTGCTCCCCTTTTTTGCGTTCCAAATGAATAATTCATACATTGCACTGACGCCCATGTCCGGGTTTGCAATGGACATTTGATTTACCGTTGAGGTTATTAAGTCCTGATCCGCCTTTGGTGTAAACATGGAACGAACGAGTTGCTCCGATGCGGCTTTGAAATCATTTTCAAATGGTTTCACAAAGTCTTTGATCTTTGCTTCGGAATCGGGGTATTGAAATGGAGTAAAGAATGTGTCGACGCCAACGATGCCAATTACTTTATTGCCAAGGATTTGTGCTGCTTCGATTGCTACCGGCCCCCCCATGGAGTGTCCAATTAAAATCACATTCTCCGCCTTGATCTTATTTACTACTGACGCGATATCCTGGCCGAATGCCTCCATTGTATACTGCGTACGGTGGCTTCCGGATAGTCCATGGCCAGCCAAATCTACCCAGACAACTTGGTGGTTGTTGGAGAAATTCTCAATTTGTGCTCTCCAGAACTCATGATTACATGTCCAGCAATGTATAAAAACAAGAGTGGTCTTGCCTTGGCCGCTAACGCCATAAGTAATTGGGCTTCCATCCGCTGAAGCTGCCGTTGATATGCTCTCACTTCGTATGCTTTGAGGGGTGGTGCACCCCAGTGCAACAGTGATGATTGTAATTGCAATGATCGTCATCACTGACTTGTTGTTTATTTTCATTGGTATTCCTTGTGGTGGTCGGATCAATATTATCAATGGCTGTTATGGTTGAATTTCAATGGCTGTACCAACTTTAACTAAACTCAGGATTTCATCCATTTTGATGTTGTGGCAAAGCAAACGGTAAACGAGATTGATTGAAGTTTTTCATGCATTCTGAGCTTCGACCATTTTACGAATGTCTTCTAACTTGGCCTTCATTGAAGAGTCAATTTCATGCGGCCTGATTTTGGATATAATATTTCTTAATACGCGTATTTCATTGCGGTCAATTTCTCCGTCTCGTTCTGCTATTTCAACAATTTTGCCAAGCTCTTCTGCGTCAAGTTTTCCATCGTTTGCAAAGCATTCGATTGAGCGAAAGGACATTTCCAGGTGATCTTTTGAGTCTTTCATTTAATATTCCTCATCTAATCATTAATTGATTTGAAACTATGTAGTGATAAAAGCGGCATTTTGCGGTCTGTTTGGAATGCTGTGACGAACAGGCTGGGCAACGGCATCTTAATCTCATCAGTCTGAAAGATAGTAAGCGACTGTAGAAACGACTCTAACTTTCTTGATATGGGGATTGTTCTTGTCCCTTGCGCTAATACTGAATTGTCCTTGAGACGCAGATCGAATTTTTCCCAATGTGCTTTTCGAGTCGGATGCAAACTTTTCTGCCACCTCGCGAGCTTTCCTGGTGGCCTCTTCAATCATTTCAGGTTTTACCTCATTCAGGCGCGTAAAAATGTATTCGGTTTTTAATTCATAATTGCCACCGGTAAACGCTATTCCTTGCTTACCTAATTCTGACATTCTTCCCATGACGTTCTGTACTGTTTCAATGTTCTTAGAATAAACGGTCACTGTTTGGAAAGCAGTATACCTGAATTCGGCTTTTGGCTGATTTCCGTACTGTTGTGCGGATTTATCAGTGATCGCTGGAGAGGAATAGGTGATTTCACTTGCCTCAATGCCGGCGCGCTGAAGAAATGACATGATTTTCTCAGTGCTCCCATCAATAGACTGGTAAATTTCTTCAAGGTCATTGCTGGCGGCGCTGAATTGTATGGGCCAGATCACGATATCCGCTTTATACTCTCGCTCAGAAAGTCCTTTTACCGTCACCGTTCGCTCATATTCCTTATATTTGATGGCCGCACTGCCAAGTAGATAACCAAGAGAAGACAGCCCAATAACGAGGCATGCGCCAAGAATTATTGAATTGCTTTTTTCGAATGCGGACATAAATTATCCCTTTATATACGGTTAAATCAGTAAGTGGTTTGTTGTCAAGGCTACCTCCATTTTTGTCATAAAGGCGATTACCCTGCTGTCACCGGTAATGTGATATCTACCCGGCACAGATGGAGTATGTCGCGAAGCGATGGTTCTGATGGAGGGGCTGCTTGGTTTTCATGTGCGTCCCTGGCGATGAGTGGCGGATGGTCTTGGCACGAGAGAGCTTTTTTCTGTTTGTGACACTATATTAGCATCGGCAGAATCCTCCAACCATCTGTAATCCTTGGTGCTTTCTAAAGTTGGCTAGTGCATGGGATTACCGAGGCGAGGCCTGTCGATGAGAATGAGTCGGCAGATCCAGCGTCATAATTACCCATCCATCCCACTTTGTCGCAATCCCTACAAAATCTAGTGAAGTAACACAGACTTGTTCATACATGAAAATCATAAGTCTATAATATAAAAGATAAAAATCTCATGGCACAGTGATTGCATTTATCCTCCCAACCAGGAGTCAATCATGTGTCAGTCACCACCCAATGCCATCATCAACGACACCACGCTACGGGACGGGGAGCAGTCCGCAGGGGTCTCTTTCACCTTGCATGAGAAGCTGGCGATCGCCCAATCCCTGGATGAGCTGGGTGTGCCAGAGCTCGAAGTTGGCATTCCGGCCATGGGCGGGGAGGAGCGCGATGCCATACGCGCTGTGGCAGCGAAAGTGGATCGCGCCAGGTTGATGGTCTGGTGCCGCATGCATCGTCGGGATATCGCTCACTGCCGCGATCTGGGTGTGCAGATGGTCGATCTCTCCATGCCGGTGTCGGATCAACAGATCAGCAAGAAGCTGGGTCGCTCGCGGGAGTGGGTGCTGCAACAGATCGCGCCCTGTATCGCCGAGGCTCATGAGTTGGGGCTTGAAGTCTGTGTCGGTGGTGAGGATGCCTCGCGGGCCGATCCCGAATTCCTCTGGCAGGTGGTCGAGACGGCCGAACGGGCCGGAGCACGGCGTTTCCGCTTCGCCGACACGGTCGGTATCATGGAGCCGTTCCAGGTCTTTGAGTGTATTCGTGATCTACGCGCCATCAGCGAGATCGAGATCGAGATGCACGCCCACGACGACCTGGGTCTGGCCACCGCCAATACTCTGGCCGCGATCCGGGCCGGCGCCACGCATGCCAACACTACGGTACACGGCCTGGGCGAGCGGGCCGGCAATGCGCCTCTGGAAGAGGTGGTGATGGGGCTGCGCCGTTTCTACCAACAGGCTGATGCGATCGACATGACCCGTTACTCCGCCTTATCGGAACTGGTGGAGATCGCCTCCGGCCGCAGCGTCGGCTGGCAGAAGAGTCTGGTTGGCGCCGGTGTCTTCACCCACGAGGCGGGCATCCATGTGGACGGTCTGATGAAGGATCGGCTCAACTATCAGGGTGTCGATCCCTCGGAGCTGGGTCGCGACCATCAATTCGTGCTCGGCAAGCATTCGGGAAGTCATGCCGTGATCCAGGCCTATGCCGACATGGGCATGGCCTTGAGCCGGGAGCAGGCGGAGTCGCTGCTGCATCTGGTACGGCTCCATGCGATGCAGAACAAACGTCCGCCCGCGGCGCAGGATCTGCGCCGCTTCTATCTGCAAATCAACCACGAATCTCAGCAATGGATGCAACGATAATGAACAGTGAAGTCCTGGTCGAAGCGGCGCCGCCAGCCAAACCGCTCTCGCTAACGAAGCAGGTGAGTGAAGATATCAGCTGCGTGTTCGAGCGCGATCCTGCGGCGCGCACCCGCTTCGAGATCATGACCACCTATCCGGGGGTGCATGCCATCCTGCTACACCGTATCGCGAACAAGCTATGGCGGCGCGGTTGGCGCTACATGCCGCGCCTGATCGCCTATATCGGGCGTATCTGGACCTGTATCGATATACATCCCGGCGCCACCATCGGCCGCCGCTTTTTCATCGATCATGGCGCTGGCGTGGTGATCGGTGAGACGGCGCAGGTGGGCGATGATGTGACCCTCTATCACGGTGTCACCCTCGGCGGTGTCTCCTGGAACAAGGGCAAGCGGCATCCAACCCTTGGCAACAAGGTAGTGGTGGGGGCCGGGGCCAAGATTCTCGGCCCCATCCTCATCGGCGATAAGGCCCGTGTCGGCGCCAACTCGGTGGTCATCACCCCGGTGCCGGCGGGAAAGACGGTGGTGGGCATTCCGGGCAAGGTGGTGCAGTCGAGCCGCAGTATGACCGACGGTATACACGACATCGATCTCAACCATCACCTGATTCCCGATCCGGTGGCCGATGCCATCGCCTGCCTGCTCGAGCGCATCCGGTTGCTGGAGCACGAGGCAGGCATACACGGTTGTCTGCCAGGTGGTGAGTCGCCGCAAGATGAGTGCAGCCACTGTGACGCCATCCTGGTGTGCGATCCAGTGCGCTCTCAACCGGCCGAGGCGAGCTGAGTCATGGCCATCGATCTGCTGGAGTTTGATAGCGAGGAGCTCTATTTCGATGAGGCGATCGATGCCGAAGCCCGATGCTGTCTCGATCAGGCCTCGGAACACTACGGCACGGAACAGGCGGAAGAGGCGTTGATGCGGGCCTACTTTCTCGAACCGGAGCATCCGATGGTGTTGGTGGCGCTCTACCGCTTCTACTACTACCAGCATCGGCTCAACGATTCACTGCGGGTAGCGGAACGGGTGCTGAAGGTAATCGGCAAGCGCCTGGAGTTCCCGGATGAGTGGCGGGACCTGACCGAGATGCGGCTCGGCAGTGGGGTGATGATCTCCATGACCCTGATCCGTTTTTACATGCTGGCGCTGAAGGGTGCCGGCTTTCTGGAACTGAGGCTGGGCGACTACAAGTCGGCCCTGGAGCGCCTGGAGAAGGTGGTGGAACTCGACTCGAAGGATCGGCTCGGCGCGCGGGCGCTGCTGGAAGTGGCGCGCGAGGCGCTGGATAAAGAGTCGGATTCTTTGACGGCATAGCATACGAACGGGAGACAATTTATGAGTGACAGTGAATTCGATTTGGATATGGATGAGCTCAGCAGCGCGGAGGATTTTCTTGACTACTTTGGCATCGAGTACGATCAGTCGGTGGTGCATGTGAATCGCCTGCACATCCTGCAACGCTTTCACGACTATATCGATAGCGCCGAGGCAATGCCCGAGGCGGACGAAGAGAAGCGGACCCTCTTCGCCGGTCTGCTCAACAGCGCCTACAACGACTTTGTCCAGTCCGATGCATTGACCGAGAAGGTGTTCAAGGTCTTTCGCATGCACGAGCCGGTGACGGTAGAGATACCTTTGATGGATCTGACACAGCAGGTGAGAAGCGTTGCGTCCAAAGTTTGAATATGGCGAGAAGGTGCGGGTGGTGCGCAATGTGCGCAACGACGGCACCTATCCCGGCGAAGCCACCGGCCGCTTGCTGATCCGTCGCGGCAGTGTCGGTTTTGTGCGTGACGTCGGTACCTTTCTGCAGGATCAGCTGATCTATTCAGTCGATTTTCTCGATGCCAAAAAGCGTGTTGGCTGTCGCGAACAGGAGCTGCAACTGGAGAGCGATCCCTGGATTCCCACCCGTTTCGAGTTCCGGGACAAAGTGACGCCGACCATCCCCCTCGGTATTCAAGGCGAGGTGATTGCCGAGCCCGGTGATGAAGGCGAGATCGAGAAGGTCCTACGCGAGCACCCTGGCGGTCCCGCCTATCATGCCCGCTTTGCCGGTCGCACACTGCAGGTGCCTGAGCGCGCCCTCGAATTTCTACAGCCCGAGATCGAGGAGGAGGAATGACCTTGGCCGAAAAGCAACCCGAGATCTCCCCCGAGTTCAGCTATCATCTGCTGCGTAACGCACTCAACGGCTATCGCAAGAACCTGAGTCAACTGGATCCCGCCGAGTATAGCCAGGTCTATCGCAAGGCCAGCAAGAGTTATGAACTGGAGACACTGGTTATCGCTTCGCCGGAGGCGGAGGGATTGGTGATCTCCGAGCGGCAGCTGGATGAATCGGTGACGGCGGTGGCGGAACGTTATGGTAGTCGCGATGAGTTTCTGAATGATCTGGACAACAACGCTCTGGACGAGGAGGGTCTGCGCAAGGCGCTCTACCGTGAACTGATGTTCGACAGCGTGATGCAGCGGGTGGCGGCCAATAGCGCCGAGGTGAGTGAACTCGATGTGCATCTCTTCTATGAGATGCATCACGACCGCTTTCAGACCCCGGAGTCCCGGGTGGCCAGCCATCTGCTGATTACCATTAATCCCGACTATCCCGAGAACACCCGTGAGGCCGCCCGCCAGCGCATAGGGCAGCTGTCTGAGAAACTGGCGGGTCGCGGCAACCGCTTTGAAGAGTTCGCCAAGCGCTACTCCGAATGTCCCACCGCCATGGACGGGGGCAAACTCGGTGAGGTGACCCGGGGACAGCTCTATGAACGTCTCGATGCGGCCCTGTTCAAGATGGCGGAAGGCGAGATCAGCGATATCGTCGAGTCGGAGCTGGGTTTTCACATCCTCTATTGCGAGAAGATCAAACCGGTCCGCAAGGTGCCGCTCACCAAGGCGGCGCCTCGCATCCGTGAGGTGCTGGGTGAGCGCCAACGCCGTAACTGTCAAAAGGCTTGGCTCGCGAGTTTGCAAAAGATCAAGAACGCTTGATCGGATGTTCAGTGCGGTGAGCCGCACCCCCACAAGGTTCATGTCATAGATTGGCGCCTGTATGAGACCGGTAGCACAGGGCGCAGATCGGAGCGCTTCGACAAAGTTTGTGATTTTGGTTGGGCAGGGTTCCACCCAACGGTTCAATCACGGGTAGGGCGGGGCTCTGCCTTACCAAACAGCGCTACAGGCAACCACTCCATTTAAGCCGTTCTTACAAGCAAGGGCGGCAAACAAAACGACCAACAGCTCATCGCAGCCAGGAGATTTCCATGAGCGGCCCGAAACCCCACTGTTCCTTCTGCGCTCAGGTGCAGAGTCCGGAGGTGCCACTGATCGCCGGTGAAGAGGGGCATATTTGCGAGGAGTGTGTGCGACTCGCTTCCCAGGTGGTGGGTAGCTGGGGGCGTAAGCGCGCCGCCGCGAAACCCATGCGCAATCTGCTCAAGCCGGTGGAGCTCACCGAACAGCTCAACCGTTACATCATTGGACAGGAGCTGGCCAAGGAGACCCTGGCGGTGGCGGTCTATAACCACTACAAGCGGTTGAGCATGGAGAACGACCAGCCGCGCATGCAGGTCAGTCAGCCTGAGGTGGAGATTGAGAAATCGAACATCCTGCTGCTGGGCCCCTCCGGCACCGGCAAGACCCTGCTCGCAAGCACCCTGGCGCGTATTGTCGGCGTGCCCTTCGTCATCGCCGATGCCACCACCCTGACCCAGGCCGGCTACGTAGGCGAGGATGTGGAGAGTATTCTGACCCGCCTGCTGGACAGCGCCGACGGCAATCGGGAGTTGGCGGAGTGGGGTATCGTCTATATCGACGAGATCGATAAGCTGGCCAAGGCGGGAGAGTCTTCCCACGGTACCCGCGACGTCTCCGGCGAGGGGGTGCAGCAGGCGCTGCTGAAGCTGGTGGAAGGGGCGCAGATCAAACTCAGCGCCAAGGGGCGTAAGGACCAGATGGGCGATCAGCCGGTCGACACCCGCAACATTCTGTTCATTGCCGGAGGTGCCTTCGCCGGCCTCGAGCGGCTGTTGGAAAAGCGCCTGGGCAATGCCGAGCGAGGCATCGGCTTTCATGTCGATCTATCGGACCCGGGCCAGACGTATGATCAGCTGCGTCTGTTCGAAGAGGTGCAACCGGACGACCTGCGCCACTTCGGTTTGATCCCCGAGTTTATCGGCCGCTTTCCGGTAATCACGGCGCTACACGATCTGGATGAACAGGCCCTGGTACAGATCCTCACCGAACCGCGCAATGCGTTGGTGCGCCAGTATCAACGCCTGTTCGAGTATGAGGAGGTACAGCTCGAATTCACCTCCGGGGCGTTGCGCGCCATCGCCCGCCTGGCCATCGAGCGGGGTACCGGCGCACGCGGCTTGCGCGGGGTCATGGAGGGCCTGCTGCGCAAGGCGATGTATGAGATGCCGTCAAGCAAGGGTATCACCGCCTGCCGGGTGGACAAAGAGATGGTGCTGGGTGAAAGGCCGGTGGTGTTCGATATGGGGGGAGAAGTCCCAAGCGCCGAGTCACAGCAGCAGTGACAGAGGTCACGGTTGGGAGCAACTGCCTGGTGGAGGCGGCAGGGCGGCTGACCTGGGTTCATTTAACTCATGGCCGAATCCACTTCGCGGTATAGGTTGAAGTGTGGGGTGCGTCAAGCCGCACCCTACCTGCAAATGACAGGTAAGACATGGTTTGCCGGACACATCGGTGTCAGCCGTTGTTCTGACTCATGACAAGCGTCGGTCATCCGGCGGCTGAACGATACCGATAATGGTGCCGGGTTACATCGTACTCTTCCGTCGCAGTTCGGAAATCGGCTCCCCGGCAAAACCCCAGTTATCCATATCGACTTCGTCGATGACCACTACCGTGGTTGACGGGTCCTTGCCGAGAACATCCACTAACAGTTGGGTGGCGCCGGTGATCAGCTCCTGTTTCTGCCGCTTGGTGACGCCTTCGCGCGTGACCTTGATGTTGATGTAAGGCATGTTTCGTACCTCGATGAGACTCCTTCGGGACGCTGCAATGAGCGCACTCAAACCGCCCGCTTATGAGGTTGGCCGGTTCCCTGTATCCAGTTTAGTCCCAACCGCCCTGGCATTGAGGGTGGCGTCAGAGAAATTGTCGTGTTTTGTTAATCCGGCAATCAAGTTAGAGCTGTTACTGGTTGAATAAAAGCCTATATTGTATGGTTTATTCCCTACACAATCCCACCGAACTAAAATTGCAGAGTGGAGATCAAAAGCGCGGGGTGCCGTGGCCGATTTCCGCCAGGTAACAGGCCAGTATCACCGGCTGGAGCCTGACCGCGCCTATTTGGCGCAATGCACGTTCAACAGATTGCAGCATCATCGACTCAC
>JBNKOL010000095.1:0-3745 GCA_050294655.1 Sedimenticolaceae bacterium | reverse complement strand
GCTCGACTGGTTGATATACTGGTCGCACTGTAATACCTAACAAGAAGCTTGCTTAACTCTGATTCGTGCTCAGATAGGAGTCACAATGGCCAGTTATTCCATCCACGACATTCGCAATATCGCCATGATCGGCCATGCCGGCGCTGGCAAAACCAGTCTGATCGAGTCTCTGCTCTATCGCAGCGGCGCCATCCACACCCAGGGTAGCGTGACACAAGGCGATACGGTGTGTGACTTTGACGATCATGAGAAATCACTGCAGCACTCGCTCGACATCGCCATCACCCATCTCAGTCATGAAGAAAAACAGGTCAATCTTATAGACACCCCCGGCTACGCGGACTTCCTCGGCCGCGGTATCAGCATCCTACCCGCGGTGGAGACCGCCGCCGTGGTGATCAATGCCAGCACCGGCATCGAGCCGGTCACTCTGCGCATGATGGATGCAGCGAAACGCAGGAATCTCTGCCGCTTCATCATCATCAACAAAATCGACCAGGCAGACACCGATTATGCCGCCCTGATAAGCAACCTGCAGGAGACCTTTGGCAATGAGTGTCTGCCCATCAACCTGCCGGCGGAAAACGGCAACCGGGTAATCGACTGCTTCTTCCAACCCGGCGGTGACGCCACCGACTTCTCCTCCGTAGCCCAGGCGCACGACAACATGATCGACCAGGTGGTCGAGGTCGACGAGGCGCTGATGGAGATCTATCTGGAACAGGGCCAGGCGCTACAACCGGAACAGCTGCATGACCCGTTTGAAAAGGCTCTGCGTGAGGGTCATTTGATTCCAGTCTGTTTCACCTCGGTGGAGAATGGCGCCGGTATCGATGAACTGCTCACACTGATGGCCCGCCTGATGCCCGATCCGAGCGAAGGCAACCCGCCCCCCTTCATGAAGGGTGAAGGCGCCAACATGAAGCCGGTGGAGGTCGCTCCCGATCCCGACAAGCATGTCATTGGTCATGTGTTCAAAATTCTCAACGATCCCTATCGCGGCAAGCTGGGCATTTTTCGCATGCATCAGGGGACACTGAAGAGCGGTGCCCAGCTCTACATTGGAGATGCCCGAAAGCCCTTCAAGGTCAACCACCTGTTCCGCCTGCAGGGCAAGGATCAGGAAGAGATCAACGAGAGCATCCCTGGCGATATCTGCGCCGTGGCGCGAGTCGATGAGATCCACTTCGACGCCGTTTTGCACGACTCCCACGACGAAGATCACCACCACCTGCGCTCCATCGAGTGCCCCCTGCCCCTGTTCGGCCTCGCCATCAGCACTGCCAAACGAGGTGACGAACAGAAACTGGGCGACGCCTTGCGCAAACTGGAGGACGAGGATCCCTGTTTCCATGTGGAACATAACGTGAGCCTCAACGAAACAGTGATGCGCGGTCTCGGCGATTTGCATCTGGAAGTCCTGCTGCATCAACTGCAAAACAAGTACAACGTGGAGGTGGAAACCCATCCGCCGAGCATCGCCTACCGCGAGACCATTACACACAATGCGGAAGGTCACTACCGGCACAAGAAACAGACCGGCGGTGCCGGCCAATTCGGCGAAGTCTTCCTGCGCGTTGAGCCGTTGCCACGTGGCGAGGGTTTCGACTATGTAAACGCTGTAGTCGGCGGCGCCATACCAGGCCAGTTCATTCCTGCCATCGAAAAGGGTATCCGACTGGCCATGGAAGAAGGCGCCATCGCCGGCTTCCCGCTACAGGATCTTCGGGTGACTGTCTACGACGGCAAGTTCCACTCGGTCGACTCCAAGGAGATCGCCTTCGTTACCGCCGGCAAGAAGGCGTTTCTCGAAGCCGTGGACAGTGCCGGACCGGTGGTTCTGGAACCGATGGTGAATATCGCCATCACCACGCCGGACAGCTTCATGGGTGACCTCACCGGCGATCTGGCCGGTCGTCGGGGACAGATCAGCGGCACCGAATCAGGTCATAATGGGATGCTCATCATCAAGGGCCAGGCTCCGCTGGCTGAGTTGGAAAGCTATGGCACCCAGCTCAAGGCCATCACCGGTGGTGAAGGCAGTTACTCCCTCGAATTCAGCCACTATGAAGCGGTCCCTGCCAATATCCAGAAGCAACTCGCCGACAAGCACAAACGCCAAGAAGACTGAACCTGATCCCAGCCATCTCCCCGGCCCCCAATGGGCCGGGAATGTGCATATCAAACCCCAACTCTGACACAGCCTCATTCAGAGCCCCGCAGATGATTCGGATCAAGGCAAAATGCTACTTGGTTAAGCGATTTAATGGTGGGTCAGGGCCCCACCATAAAGGTGTTTGAAATCATCCCAAACGTTCTTAAGGAACCTCTAATCGATTCATGAATCGGTGTGTTGCGCTGAAATGCACCGGCTCCGCCAAAATAATTCCAAACAGCCGAAGCTGCACAATAGCCAGCTATTGTGTGCGCATTTTGTCTTGATCCGGCACATTTCATCTCACCACACACTCGATCCGGAACTGATCAGAGGTTCCTTAAGTTCAGAAGGCAATCTTCAAGTCAATGTTGATCATCCATTGCGACACAGTATCTGCGCATTCAACCTTACAAAGCAGTCTGGCTTTCTCACACAAAAGACTTGAACGATTTTTTTTCAAACAACCTTTCTCTTGAACGAACGTTGTACAAATACTTGCGCCATTAACATCCACATCTGCTGCCAGCCAGGATGAAAGAATCACTTTGAGAGTTTCCATATACAAAGTCTCCTTCGTCCAAACACCAACCTCCCAGGGCACACCCAGTATCACGATTTATTTGAAACAAGTCGAATTCGCTATTTTATTAAAAAACAATTGCGAATCAGTTCAAACTCCACAAATACACTGTGGCAAATAACCTTTATAAATCGACTCGAATCGTTCAGTGTTCGATTGTGCGCGAATAAGAATGAATGGGGATTAGGGATATGTGGATTTTCTTCCGGAATCTTCCTCGGGGCATGACCTTGAAGGAGATCAATAGCATCACCCGCAAAGGTTGTAGAAAGGGACTACAGCTTCTCCCGCTGCTGCAAAAGAACATCGTAAAACGATCTAAGATTATTCGTATCCGGGATCTCAAAGCGGACAGCACCGAGTACCATGCAATTGTACAGGTGGATTCCGCTATAACGGCTGACAACATCATCGACTGTCTCGATGGCAAAACGATCAAGGGCACATTCATCAGCGCGCATCGCTATCACCGAAGATTCAGCTCCCGCGACAAACGTAACAGTCGCCTCACCGATCTGAATATGCAGGAGCGTCGAAAGGGAGAGAGACGCAGAAGCCAACTTATAACGCGAATTCTGGAGACATCATAAGCAGTCTCCGCATCGCGGCAACAGCGCCACTGACTGCAAGATGGAAGCCGACAATCAATAAGCCCTGACATCCGCCACAGCCGTCATATTTATTTACCTTCCATCTCTCCCAGATCTCTCACCATATACTTGGCGGCACGCAGCCATGCCTTCTCGTTATCTCCTCTGAAATCATAGGCTTTACTGATAAGCGTTTTCTCGCTTGCAACATCCTTGATCTCGATATGCATGGTCAAGATGAGCATGCTCATCTTATAGATCCAGCCGATCATCACCTTATCGCCCGCAACCTGCTTTGCAAGATCGTATTCACATCGATTACAGGTATGTATATAGGTACCCAACCGGGCGCGACCGACCGTGTCATTAACTTCGGTTTGCGTGACCACATCGAAGATACCCTCTTCATTGATGCTC
>JBNKOL010000094.1:0-15009 GCA_050294655.1 Sedimenticolaceae bacterium | reverse complement strand
AATCGCCTTCCTTAGTAAAATCTCCCATTTTGTATCCTTTTTTCTCAAAATTGGGGCCGACAGTCGGCTTTCTTCCCGCGGGAGACCTTGTGGGATGTCAACCAAACCGACACTTCAATGTTAACGGCCGGGAGCCTGGAGTGATCACGCCACGCCTGCCCGGCCGGATGGCCGCTGCCCTTGCGTGTCGGATGCCGGGTAAGCGATACGCCATCAAACCGGCGCCCAGCGCATGTCTCGCCCGCCCAAAAGGTGCAGATGGATATGCAACACCGACTGGCCGGCGTGCTCGTTGCAGTTGATCAGCGGACGGTAGACCCATCCGTCGATACCCTCATCCCACGCCACCTGTTGCAGGGTCAGGTAGAGCCTGCCGACCAATTCCGCATCCTCCCTGGAGAGGGCGGTCGGGATGGCACCGTCCACATATGCCGGCCCATCGCCCATCGGCACCCCCTGGGCGATGCGGGTAGCCCTGATGTTTACGGCCCGGGCCATGTGGTGGCTATATTGCGCGGCAGCCTCCCCTCCAGCCTGGGATTGGTGGCGAGGGTAATCACCTGCAGCCCATCCTCGGCCAACCGCTGGTCGAGCAGCTGAAGGCCGATCTCCCTGGGACCGATACTGTTCAGGGGGAGAGATGGCAGCCGAATACGAAATAGACGCCGCGGTAGTCGATGACCTGCTCGATGAGCGCCAGCCCCGCCGTGTGACCGACCAGACTCTCCTCCATTTTCCGGCTGAACCGGCGTGCGGCATCAAGCGAGGGTGTCCTGTGGCATATTGAATATGTGTTTGAACCTGGAATCCGCAGTTGGACAGAGTGAATGTAGGGCAAGGCGCAATGACGCCATGCGTCGCCACAAGCGTGCAATTTACGCTGTAGCCTGGCTAACCCATTGCGTGACCATGCCTATCGAACGCTGTTTCATCTAAATCCACAGTTTAATAACTGAATGGAGCGGTCAGCCGCGGATTCTTGGTTTAATCCATGCGCCCAAGTCAGGGAGCGGAAACCTGTGCTTGCATCGGAATGCTCTGCATACACGCCACCGAGGAACAGCCTAGCCCGAATGTTTCATCCGGGAACGCGATGATCGTGCCGGGATCGTTGTTCAGATGTGGATTTGCGATTGAGTTAATAGCCTAAGCTATTGACGATTGAACAAATACTGCAGCTGGGCGGCGTGGCCGGTGCGAGGGCGCGTTCAGCGTTGTCCGGTTACACTTTGTACGGTGATCAAGCCGGATATATAATTAGTCGCCGAAAATGGATTGCATTCTTACCACGTCATAAGACAGAAAACATATTCTCGAATCGGCAACCAATCAATGAACGAGCCACTCCAGATGGAGTACGAGATACTGTAGCTCTACACGCTTTTGAGTGTAGTCCGATCGCGCCCACTGTTCTTGCTTTCGTACAACGCCTTGTCTGCCAGTGAAATAATCATCGAGGGGAGTGTGTCTTTTTCAGGCACCATGGTCGCCACCCCTATACTGATGGAGACAATTTCTTTCAACGGAGAGCCTGCATGTGGGATCTGTTTTGATTCAATTTCACGGCGAATTGACTCAGCAACTGACAACGCTTCCGTTGGCCCGGCATTTGGCAAGATCAAACCAAACTCTTCGCCTCCATATCGCGCCGCAAGATCAGACACACGCCTGCAATGCAGGCGAATCGTATCCGCAACAGACCTGATGCAATCATCACCCGCCAAATGTCCATAGGTATCGTTGTACATTTTGAAATAATCTATATCACACAATAAGAGCGAAATTGAGGTAGAGACGCGCTGAAGCCGTTTAATCTCCTTCTTCAGGCCGGTATCAAAATAACGTCGATTGTAGAGCTGCGTCAATCCATCAAGATTTGACAGCCGCTTCAGTTCCTTGTTGGCTTTTTCCAGTTCCCGCGTTCTTTCCTGAACTTTTTTTTCGAGCTCCAGAGTCAGTTCCTGTTTTGCCTTGAGCATGGATTGCTGACGAACGAATTTCCACGAAAGAATGAATACAATAATGAAAAGCAGAATTATTGCAGAAACAAGAAATCCTCTATGTTTTTCATATAGAGAGAGCGGAGAATTTATCGCCAGGCTGCCACTTGGCAGGGATGACCGTTCGATACCGAATCGGGCCATATAGTTATAATCGAACATAAACCGGTTTGGACTGCCTCGTACGATGGGCAAATCCTCCGCACGAGAACCTTGAAGAACCTTGAGGGCCAACTCGGCCGCCTCCTTGCCTTGATGAAAACCTGAAGTGATTTTTCCTCCGACAATCCCCTTTCCCAAGTAAAAATCCCACGATCCGTATATGGGCACATCCGCATACCTGCCTATCATCTCGATACCTTCCGTATAGGAGATAAACTTATTGTTCCTATCGCGATTGAAGGTCAATAGATAAATGATGTCATTATTACCGAGATTACCCAGTTTTTCTGGTATCTCTTCCAGGGTAAAATCCCTTAAATATTCAAATTCCAGCCGTCCTTTGTATAAAGACTCAATCCGCTTGACCTCTTCGCTGATCGCATCTCCCGTTGGAGTTCTATCAAGGACAACAATCACATGCTTCCTTTGCGGATGGATTTTTTGCATTATTTCAATTGTGGCTTGATGATCCGTCTCCTCGACAACCCCAGTCACATTACCAATGCCACCAATCAAGCCTTCACTGAAATTGTTGATGCCACAGAACACTATTGGCGTATTATCCGGAAATACTATTCTGCCTTCATTTATCAATTTTAACGCATTGTTATCCGAAACGATGACTGCCGCATATGTGTTATGTCTGTTTTTCTCTGTCAACAAATTGGCAATCTGCTCGACGTACTCATCACTGGTATTTCTTTTTGTATCGATGTATTCATAGTGAATCTCATAAAGTTTGTGCAAAGACACAAACACCGATTGTATGCCCCGGGTGATATTGTCAGTCCACTCAAGTCCCTGGTGATATGAGTGAAGCACAAGCACCTTTTTCTTTCTTTCAGCATGGCAATCCTGAATACCCAGCCCAAGAATCAAAAACACCAACAAAAGAGCTTTGCGATCAAACTTCATCAGAACCACCTATTACCTAAAAATCTATCGCTTGGCAAGATAACACAGGCCTTCGAATTTCCTGGCTACGGCATATCAGAAACAGAGCAAGACCTTCTTTATCTGTCTCCAATTCGAAACCTCAGCGCATGCCCTTCACAGCACTATCCTGAGATACTCGCTATGTGCCAAATCCGCGCCATCTCATGGCGGAGCAACCATATCCATTCTGCACCCCTCTTTCTGGCGCAGCGACATCTCATCATCTTACCCATTCAACACAACAAACATGGCAGCTCAATAACACCTGTAACGTCAAGGTTTTTCCTGGCGGCCACCTCAGATAGCGGGCCGGCTGGCCGTCAATGACGATCATACTATCGCAGGCGACCGGCCCACGGGTAAAGCCGTGGTTTCCTTTGATTCGGCTTCGTTCCGGCAGGTGATCAAGGATCTCCTGGATCAATGGCGAACAGTGTTTGCCGGGTAAAACCTTGCGGCTTGTTGAGGCCCCACGGCGATACGGTCGGTGATAGGGTGATCTCACAATTGAGTCATGAGATCTTCGACCACCGCATCCCGGCAAGGTGGCTGTTCTCGACGTCTCGCTCCAGCAGCCCTATCCTTTTCCAAAAGCGCCCAACCCGCTGGCCAATGCTGCGCACCAGCCAGGTAGACTCGGTGCTGCCGGACTGCTTGACCCAGCGGAACCGTGTGCTTACATCGGAATGCTCAGCGTACACGCCATCGAGGATCAGCATAGGGAGATGGATATACGGATTGAGTGCCAAGCCAAACCACCGGATGAGGGTGATCGCCCCGTTTCGGATCTTCTTATTGACCAAGCCCACTTTGTTGATCAGATGTATGGCAATCACGCGGTGGACAAAGCCGTGCAGCAAGCTCATGACAACCGGGTGGTTAGCGAACAGAAAGCACAAAGTATATGGGGCTTTCTGATGCCTCCATTAACCGGACAGCCTCCTTCTTGAACTCCTTTATATAAGTTTGTATGGTTTCTTTTCGCATCATTTGGAAACTCATATCTCGACATATTGCCTCTGAATGAGAAGTCACCGATTTACTTGGTGATGTTCAACATGACCCCAGGTCGCGCAATGACCCCAGTTCGCGCTTGAATATGGAGACTTAAGGCGATATCGCAGGTTGATTTTTGCCAATAACGCACAATTCACTCAACCTCAATTCGGCAAGCGTAATGAACGGTTGGTGCGACTCACGTGTGATGTACAAATCACATGTTGAGCGCACGGAAGAGGGCTTTTGCTGTTCCTATACATATCCCCTTCATGGTCTATTCTTAGATGACCAACTATCTCAAAGAGTAAAAAAAGGGAGGGCAGTGATCATGGCTATTGACACATTGTTAAGCGACCTCAAAAGCATCAAGGGTTACAAGGCAGCCGCTATTATGAATTTCACCGGCGAAATTCTTACAAGTGACTCAGCCAGTGGAGATATTGATCTTGAGGTTGTCGGTGCTTCCTTTAACGATATTTTCCGCTCAGCTCACGAAGCGGCCGGCAAAGTGGGTTTCTCCGCAGCAAACGAAATGGTAATCCTGACACCGAACGGAATCATCATCATGCTATGCACCGGTGTCAATGCCGATATCCATCTTCACCTGGTAACTGTAATGAGCCGGGACGGCAACCAAGCCCTTGCCAAGATGACTATGGAGAAGTTGGGACCCGCTGCAATGGCTGAACTCGCATAACGCCACTCTCCTGCAGGTGAGTCAACAGCACAACGAGACAGGGCTTAATGCCCTGTCTTCTGGCTATCCGTCCGCATCACGTTGCAGGGATGTGCACCATGAACGTCACTGGGGAAATGGTATGGCATCTAGGTGATGATAATCATGCAAGACTGAAGTACTCCGAAAGCCATCTCGCCTACTCAATTGATACCGTATTGGTATCGGCAAAATTCCGTGGGCAGGGAATTGGAGCGCAACTTATCAAGAAAATCCTGACCCTGGCGGATGCAGAGGATAAGGAGGTGTACCTCTGCGCACGCCCCATAGGAAACAGTGACGAAGAAAAATTGATGCGCCTTGTGCACTACTATGAGCGCTTCGGCTTTCGCAGCATTGATCGTGGACTCTCCGTGGTTTATATGAAGAGAGTACGCCACTCGGAAAGTGACTGCCAAAATAATTATAGTCACACACGCTAACCAGCAATCACTGACGGCTTTATCATTTGCGCCACATGATTGAGTTACGATCTGAAAACACGACACCATGGCAACAGACAAAGAAGGTTCATCCGATTCCTCCCAGATCGCCGAGATTATCGGCAACTATACCTTTTTAGAAAAACACGGAAATATCTACAAGGGTTACTGCCCCTTTTGTAACAGTATTATCGGCCCCCTATATAACAGCAGCGACGAGAAGTTGGTCGTCCGACCCGAGCTGAATGAGTGGCACTGTTTTCAATGTGGTGCCGGTGGCTCAGCTGAGGATTTTGTCGCACTCTACAACAGCAATGTACTCAATCGCAGCAATGATGATCAAAGAAGTGCCCCGACTACCGGCACCGTTGAACCTGACACAAACAAGCTACAAGCGGCTGAAGAAGCCGGGGAACTCTCTCCATTGGCAGATGACTCCTCTGTCCTTCACCACTACTTTTCACGTCTGCGCGAGGTAAAAGGCTATCAAGCCGCGGCCATTTTCGATGGCAGCATGGATATCCTCAGCCTCGACAGTACCGTGGAAAGCAAGATTGATTATCGCAGGCTCAATGAACTCTTCATGAGCATTATCGACAGCGCAAGATCAATCTACAGTGATGATATGACTACCATCGACTCAGGGGTCACGATAGATTCTGAGGAAGGCATTGTGATCTACAGCACCATGCAATTCAAGGAGGAGCCCGTGCATGTCATCGTGTTTGGTAGTGAAAGACGTCAACTCCACCTAATGAAGCTGCAGGTCGATCAACTCAAAAAATACTGATCCTATAAAAACACCGGTCTCTATCGTCAAACGGCCAATCTTTGACGCACAGCGCCTGTACAGTTTGCTCGATATTCCTTGCCTTCTTGGTACTATTAACCCTGCAATCGAGTGAAATATCCAGAGCGCTAGCTAATGAACAAACACTACAAGTAAAAGGGAGTCCAAATGCAAACTAAGGAAGACGAGATTATCCAGAATGGCTTGGAGAGGGCAGGACGCGGTTTGCCGTCTATCGATGCGATTCTGTTGAAGCACATTGGCTTTCCGATATTAAAGACAGTTGTGTCATGGAGTAGAGCCATGAACATTTTCGAAAGCGAGGGAAAAAAGATAATCGATTCACTAAAGCGAATTGATAACGAGATCTTGTTTAGAAGAGTGTTGATATCAAAAACAATTGGCATTGAAGATAATTCAAGGTACTACTCTCCCGCCATGGTTTTATGGCATCTAATATATGTAGGAGATGCAATACAGGAAGGGATTATTGTTCTGAGTAAAGGAGAGAAATTGGATTTTACCGTGAAAATAGAGAATTTTAAGCCATTTGTTGAGATTGAGAGCGATATTCTGAAAAAATATGAATCCTTTGTATTTGGCTTTCGGCAAAACATTGAAAATAACGTGAAAAATAAATATTTAAAAAATTACCACGCACACCCGTGGTTTGGCCCGCTGAATCCACATCAATGGCTGGTAATGTCGGCAATACATCAGGTGGTTCATGGCCGGCAACTTAGAAAAATATTAATGACGAATGCATAGCGCAAACTCCATTTTATGCGCGTGACATATTATGACTTACTCCTGCAAGTACGACAACTAAGTTACTGAGTTGGATTTAATGCAAGAAAAACAATAGATGGATTTGATGGCTGTTTTTCTGTCTAGAGAAGGGATTTTTTATATATGTCAAAATTGACCCTGGTGATCGGACAGTTAAAATCATGCATCATGCCCCCTGAGGCCCAGGATATTTCCACGGCATTATCGGATTGCATTCGAGGAAACAGGGAGTTCACTTTTCGTTGATACGTTTGATGGTGACGATACTTTCAAAGGAGATTGAGAAAATATTTGAGGATCGATATGCTAAGCTCACATCAATCGACGCAAACACACTCCCTCCGGGAATGTTTCACACTGCAAAATAGTCTAGGACGTGGCTTGCCGCACCGATAGGGTTAATATGATCCCGGTGGTTATGTGGAATCATTCCAATAGCAGCATGTCATATCTTAAGTGAATCTCGTCAATTGTTTATTAAGATATCATTAGATTCACAATCAATGCATTAACGGAACCTTAAAGTTAAGTAACAACTATAGACAAGAGCGACCTTACATGAAACATAAAATCACACTACTCCTGTTTTCTTTGACAATCCTGTTGACTTCACTAACTATTTCCGCCGGTACGGATAGCGCGAATGACCTTCTCGGCCAGATGATATCCAGTTACGGCGGAGCAAAAACGCTTGAAAAACTCAACAGACCCTATAAACAAGTATGGCAGCTAAATGCGGTTTCAAGAAATGCTCAAGGCAATGATACGCGGTACATGGAACTGCCGGATAAACTCAAAGTTGAGCTGACTTATCCCCATAACAGCGAAACCAGGATTCTGGATGGTAATCAGGGATTAAAGATCTACGACAAGACAAAGCATGTTGAGGCAAAGGGCCCGGCACTCGATGCCATGCACCTACAGCGTATGCGTCTATACAGTCCTCTATTACTCAAAGATAGAGTCGCAAATATCAAGCTCTCGGATAAGAATGATTATTACTGCTTAACATTGACCGAAAGAGGATTAATCGCTGAGTACTTTGTCAATAAGCAGACTCACATGATTGACACCGTTATCGGCACGCTTCAGATGGGTGGAAGGAAGATGCAATTTAGAACGGAGTATGGGGATTACAAAATGGAGCATGGGGTCATGCTGCCGCATCAGGAAATCAAGTATGCGGGCAATGTCAATACGGCCGTTCTAACGCTTCTCGAGACCTCTTTCAGCGCTGACGGCAATGATTAAATATATGACCTATGGCGAATGTTCCGCATATCAACCCGGCCCCGAATGCTAGATAGTTTGAAAATTCGGGATGATTTCCAACAGCTTTTGGTGGGGCCCTGCCTCACCATCATGCTGTTAAGTTAAGTAACATTCAACTGTATAGTTAAGAAACAAACACCCTTTTCGCCCAGGTTCCAAAGGGAATTTACCGTCTGCGGCCCGCTCTTGCACCATCATAGCGCTTTGAGTACACCCTGATTTTCACGCTCATCGCCAATCAGCTTCCCAGGTATTTCTCCAATTGACGCCTCTTCCTGACCCGCTGGCAACGCCGTGGTTTCCTTTGTTCCGGCTTTTTCCCGCAGGTGATCAAGCCGCATCCGGGTCACATTCGAGTCATCGATGCAGGCGATGACTTTCACGCCACCGTCGCATTCGCTGCAGGTTTCGATATCGACAAGGTGAATTGATGCGAAGCATCCAGAGAGGGTGCCCTGGGGCATATTGAATACGCGCGTTAACCCGAAATCCGCAGTTGGACAGGGTGAAGTGTGCGCCTGTGGTGGTGCAGGGCAAGAGTTGCAACGCCGCCAATCTGGCGAGAAAGTCGGAGGGATCGTTTACAGACTAAGCACCCTGCAGCCTGATTGAGGTCCCTCGGCGATGCGGTAAGTGATCGAGTGACCGCACAATTGACTCATGCGATCTTCGTCCAACGCATCCCCGGTAAGATAGCTGCTCTCGGTGTCTCGTTCCGGTACTCCTTGCCGTTCCAAATTGGCCCGACCCGATGGTCGATGTGCGCGCCAGCTGGGTTAGCACGACGGAGTGGAGGCGCTCTACGGTCGCTGGGAAGGCGGATACATAGTCGACGCAGGCACTCTGAGCGTCTGCCCGGTGCGGCAAGCCACCCCACTTAAAACAAAACAAATGTCAGGCGCGACTTGCCGCACCGCCCCCCTACTCACCGACATCCAGCAGTTGGCGAAGAGTTGACAACCCCTTCGCCATCGCCTCGAACCCCACCTGACCGAAATTGAGCCGCACAAACTGACGATACTTGCCGCTCGGCGAAAACAGGGGGCCCGGTGCGATACTGACCCCGCTCTGCATGGCCTGGTGGTAGAGCTTCATGGCGTCGGTGCCGTGAGGCAGCTCCACCCAGGCAATGAAACCGCCGTCCGGGGATGTCACACGGCACGCCTCCGGCAACAGACGTTGGGCAAGTTCGAGAAAGCGATCACGGCGCTCCCGGTAGGCCTTACGGATGGCCCGCAGGTGGCGATCGTGCCCGCCCGATTCGAGATACTCCGCCGCCGCATAGGCAGGCAAGGTAGCGCTGGCCATACTGTTGACCAGTTTCAGGTGGATTACCTTGTCGCGGAATCGGCCCGGCAGTGCCCAGCCGATACGCAGCCCTGGATCGAGGCTTTTCGACAGCGACGAGCAGAGCAACACATTACCCGCCCTGTCCCACGCCTTGGCCGCTTTGGGTCGGTTACCCATGTAGTTGAGGTCGGCGTAGATATCGTCCTCGATCAGCGGCACGCCGGCCGACTCCAGAAGCGCCACCAGTTCCCCCTTGCGTGAGTCGCTCATACAGTAGCCCAACGGATTGCTGAAATTGGGCGTAAGCAACACCGCCTTCAACGGCCACTGCTCCAAGGCCAGGCGCAGGGCATCGAGACTGACACCCTGACGCGGATCGGTGGGAATCTCCAGCGCCCTCAGTCCCAAGGATTCGACAGCCTGCAGAATACCGAAGAAGGCCGGCGACTCGATCGCCACCGTATCGCCCGGCTCGGCGACAGCGCGCAGACAGAGCACCAGCGCCTCCTGACAACCGTTGGTGACCACCACGTCATCGGGTGCGGCGGCTACGCCGGCATCAACTGTGCGGCGGGCGATCTGCAGACGCAGGCCATCATTGCCGGGGGGCATGTCGTAGTCACGTAATCGTGGATCCGGCCGGCGTGCCAAGCTGGCCAGGATACGATGCAGTTGTGACACGGCCGGAAAATCGGTACGCGGCAAGGCGGTACCCATCTGGATCACGCCAGGCAGCCGGTAGGCCTGCACCACCTGCAGCGCGATTTCACTCACCGTAACCGGTACCGGATAGGCCTCAGGGCGACTCATGGCCGGTGGCGGAGGACGTCGTGTCGGCGCCTTCACGTAGTAGCCCGACTGGGGCCTCGGCTCGATCAGACGTTCATCCTGCAGCAGGCCATAGCCCTGCACCACCGTGGAGACACTGACCCCCAGGCGCCTGCTGAGCTTGCGTACCGAGGGAATGCGCTCGCCCGGTCGCAACATCCCGCTTTGCACCTGTTCGCGAATATGCTCAGCCACCTGCTCGTATCGCAATCCCTCAGCACCCATACAGTTTTCTCCTCTTCAGCCCATAACAGATGAGATTTGTACAGAACTGTACTGCCTATCTTATTTCATATTTGCATCTGTATTGCAAGATAATGAAAACCGTAGGCTAGAGGCTCATCACAAGCGGAGAGCCAGCATGGAGACAATCGACGACCAACACGCGCTGAGGGACGGCCTGATCGCTATCAGCGCCTTTGCCGCCACCCTGCCCCTGACCCGGGTCGCGCTTGAGGGCTTCCCCCCTTTGGCACTGACCTTCGGGCGTCTGCTGGGTGCGTCGATCATGGCGATGCTGATGCTCAAGCTGGCGGGTGCCCGCTCTCCCAGGCGACACCAAATACCGGGACTCCTGCTGGTCGCCCTGGGCGGCGTTTTCGGTTTCCCCCTGTTGACAGCCATTGCCCTTGAGGGCAGAAACGCCGCTCCCGCCGCCATTCCCCTGGCGCTGATGCCGTTGGCGACTGCAGCCTGGTCACGTCTGCGGGGCCACGAACTTCCCTCGCCGGCCTTCTGGTTCTGGGCCATTGCGGGAAGCGGCCTGGTACTCCTCTTTATCTGGCAGAGAGGCTCAGTGGTGGAGGCGAACACCCTCATGATCGCCGGCGCTGCAGCGGCAATCGCCTATGCCGAAGGCGGACGCCTGGCAAGGCAGATGCCGGGTTGGCAGGTCATGGCCTGGGCCCTGACGATGGGTACCCCGATAGCGGCGATCGGCTTTGGATATAGCTGGGCGCCGATCTCTCTGCCCACAACCCCAGCGCCGTGGCTGGCCCTCGCTTTCCTCGCCCTGGTCAGCCAGTTTGGCGCCTTCTGGTTCTGGTATCGCGCCCTGGCAACGGGCGTCTCCCGCGCCAGTCAACTGCAACTGCTGCAACCCTTTCTCACCCTGCTGCTGGCATCGCTGCTACTGGACGAGACGATTCCAATCGAGCTCTGGTTCTATGGGGCAGGCGTGGTCGTCAGCGTCCATCTGGCACGCAGCAGAAGAGAGTCAATGCCCCAACCCGTCGAGGAGACCTCCCCATGACACAACCCGTCTTTTGGCTCAACGGCCGCCTCACCTCAGCCGCGGATGCCATGCTGCCCCTCACCGACCACGGTCTGCTCTATGGCGATGGCGTGTTCGAGGGAATCCGCTTCTATAATCACAGGCCCTTCCGCCTCCAACCCCATCTGCAGCGGCTGGCGTTGTCGGCCCGTGCCCTGATGCTCGACCTGCCCTACAACATGGATGCGATGACCTCTGCCGTGAACCAGGTGACAGCCGCCTTCAGCGAAGCGGATGGCTACATCCGACTGGTTATCACCCGCGGTTGCGGCGGCCTGGGACTCGATCCGAGCCACTGCGCACGACCCAACCTCTTTCTCATCGCCGAGCGCATGGCATTGGCTGACGAGAGCCAACGACGCAACGGCATCAAACTCATCACCGCCTCCACCCGGCGGCCGGGACCGACGGTGCTCGACCCGAGGATCAAGAGTCTCAACTATCTCAACAATATCCTGGCCAAACTGGAGGCCCGGCAAGCAGGCGCGGACGAGGCGCTGCTGCTCAATGACCGGGGTTATGTCGCCGAGGGCACGGCGGAGAACATCTTCATTGTGCGGGACGGCCGCCTCTTCACCCCGCCGGTGAGCGACGGTGCCCTAGACGGCATCACCCGCGCTATTTTGCTGCAACTCTGCCAACAGCTGGGGCTTGAGGCGCAGGAACGATCCCTCACCCCTTACGACGTGCATACTGCTGACGCCTGTTTTCTCTGCGGCACCGGCGCCGAAATCATCCCGGTCCGCTCTGTCGACGGCCGCTCACTACCCGACTGCCCCGGCCCTATCGGCATGCAGCTTCAGCAGGCGTTCGGCAGATTGATCGACACCGAGACAGCGCCAGGTAGCCGGTGATGCATGGGTTTCGGCCACAGGCTGTCAATCTGCTGACGAACTGGCGGCGGTCACGGTTTATGCCCAACAGGGCTTTTCCTATTCATCAGCACCGGGGTGGGGTAGAGCCCCACCCCTTTCCGTTCAAGGTGCAGGGCGGCGCCCTGCGCCACCAAAAAGCAGCTGCAGCTAACCCGTCGACATCTCACGACAGCCTCAATCATTCCCGCCAAATTGATTGACGGCTTCACTTTGTCCCGCTCAGACCGGCTGCTAACCTGAGGTACCTAGCCTGGAGGAATGATGAATACCCAGAACAGCAAACAGGCGCTCCCGGTCCAGGAACGTCTGCTCAAAGCCGCCATGAACTGTTTCCTCAGCGACGACTACCACCGGGTGACAACCCGTCAGATCGCAGCGCAAGCCGAAACCAATATCTCCATGATCCGCTACTACTTCGGCAACAAAGCGGGACTCTACGAGGAGATGATCCGCCATACCCTGCAGCCGTTGCTCGACGTACTGGACAGTGAACTGCTGGCCACGACCCATGGCTTTGCCGACTATTTCCGCATCTACTACCGCACCATGGAGGAGAATCCCCGCTTTCCCGCTTTGGTGCTCAAGGTGCTGGCGCTCAACCAGGGGCCGGGCAAACGTTTCATCCACCAGTTGTTGGAACGGGGCCGCAACCGCGGGAGAGAGCGCATCGAAGCACTCAAGAAACAGGAACTGATCGAGCAGAATACCGACCCCGATCTGGTACGCATCGCTTTTGTCAGCCTGGCCATGATGCCGATGCTGATCAAAGAGATTTTCGAACAACAGATGGAGCAACCGATGGACAGCGCCTTCTTCACCCGACTGGCCGAGTTTAACGGTGGACTCTTCACATCAGGCCTGCTGCCACGCAATGGCGAACACGAGGAGAAGTAAGATGGCACAACTGCAGCGCAATGGATTCAAAGTAAAACTGTTCCAACAGGCGATAGGCTTTGCCAACTGGCTGGCTACCCTGCCCAACAGCGTGTTGCCGCCCCCTTTCAGGCTGATTCAGATGGGCAGTGCCTACTGGCAATCGCGAGCCCTCTACACGGCTACTGAATTGGGGGTTGCCGATGCCCTGGGCGATGGGCAGAAGAGCAGCGCCGATATTGCCGCCGAACTCGACCTGCATGAAGACCATCTATACCGCCTGTTACGCATGCTCAGTTCACTGGGCGTATTCAAAGCGTGCGCAGGACGCAGTTTCCGAAACAGCAAACTCTCCAACTGCCTGCGCAAAGACCACCCCCAGAGCGTCCGCGCCATCGTCTTGATGCACAACTCGCCCGAGATGAGCCGACCCTGGTTCGAATCGCTCACCCCGGCGATACGCAGCGGGGAGATCCCTTTCGCCATGACTCACGGCGATGAGCTGTTCGACTACATGAATAGCCACCCGGATTTCGATGCCCTCTTCACCGAGGCGATGGAGGCGGTGGAGGGAGTCACCGGCAGTGAATATCTCCACGATTTTGCCTGGGGGAGTTTTACGCGACTGATCGATGTGGGCGGTTCGAACGGCAAGAAATCGATCTCCATCCTGCAACAACACCCCTCGTTGCAGGCACTGGTTTTCGACCGGCCAGCGGTGGTGGCCGAGGCTGCCGACTACTGGCGCGACAAACTTGAAGCAACCCTTTTCGAGCGTCTCGAATTCAGCGGCGGTGACATGCTGGCGTCTATTCCCCCGGCCCGGTCCGACAAGGATCTCTACCTCTTTGCAGCCATATTCC
This sequence comes from Sedimenticolaceae bacterium, assembly GCA_050294655.1. Lineage (GTDB taxonomy): Bacteria > Pseudomonadota > Gammaproteobacteria > Chromatiales > Chromatiaceae > Thiodiazotropha. The sequence goes on along the minus strand of JBNKOL010000094.1, from coordinate 901 downwards.
ACGGCATGGGTCGTGCCGAGTCACAACGCATACTCGCCAACCTCAAGCTCGCCTGCGGCAGCCACCGCCCTACCATCGTCATCGCCGAGATGGTGGCTCAAACGCAGGATATCGATCCCACCGTCGCCAGTTTCGATATGCAGATGCTGATGGGCACCCACGGAAGGGAGCGCACTCTGGAGGAGTGGCGCGAACTGCTGGAACCGACCGGGTTTACCCTGCGGGAGATCGTCGATGTGCGCTCATTCATGCGCTTGCTGGTGGTTGAGTTGCCTACATGACATATGCTGACTGAATTACTAACCCTAACCCTGATTAGGCCTTTATCGGTTCATCGACTGTCCGGTGGGGCAAGCCCTGCCCCCGCCGCGGCGACACGGCGCAGTTTGTTCAGTCGGACAGTCGATTTTGGGCTTAGTCAAACAGGCCCATCGGCGCTGCTCGGGCAAAGCCGTGGTCTCCTTTGTTCCGGCTTTATTCCGCAGGTGATCAAGTGGCATCTGAATCACTGCGGGTCTTCGATGCAGGCAATGACTTTCACGGTGCCGCCGCATTCGCCGCAGGTCTCGCTGTCGACAAGGTGAATTGACGCATCGCCAACCACACCGACCAAACGCACCGACAGGAAGAAGGCGAAGACCTGGCTCACCTCGCCATAGAGGTTCTGCTTGCGCAGCTCTTCGATATCGATATGTTCGGTCTGCCGCAACTTCTTGTTGACCTCACCGAGGATACGCATGCCAAGCCCCGGAGCGGGGAATGAGTGGGCGTTCATTTGCGGACGGATCACGATTTGCGTCTATTTGCGTTACCGCCCGTGCCGTTTCCCCTAATTGGGGGGATCGTCGACTCCGGAGTAGTCGGCCGAACCCTGCCAGGTGATCCAGTCGATCAGTCCGTT
>JBNKOL010000093.1:0-17453 GCA_050294655.1 Sedimenticolaceae bacterium | reverse complement strand
GATCATTCTCGACCGCTATGCCAACACCAGCTCTGCCGGCTCGATCATTGCCTTTCATCTCTACAGCGACGATTTCGCATCCGGTGAAAAGGGGCTTTTGAGCTCTTTTGGAGCAGGTTATTCAGTAGGGAGTCTGATCCTCGAAAGGTGCTGAGTCAGTTTGCTGGAGGTCAACCGATCTTCAACATTGCGAGGTCAGGGTTAGTTTACTCTAACCCGAATGGCGCTTACTTAAACCGCATCTGGTGGGGCAGGGCCCCGCCCTACACTCTGAATGGAGCGGTAGGGTGGGGCCCCGCCCCACCAAATCCCTTTTGAACAGACTTGACAGAAAGTAATCGTAGCCCGGATAAAGCGAAGTGGAATCCGGGAAGCCTGCGTCCCCTTGATTCCGCTTCGCTCCATCCTGGCTGCCTTTAACACGGACCTGTGGTGTGGATGTGTAGCGAGTGGCGTGTACTCGCACGTTTTCTCTTGAGTAAGTGGCGTTCTGCTCTGATCATGCTTTATTAAGATCCATAATTATGAAAATCGGCTGGTTGTCAGGAAGCATTTTATGAAAAAGATAATTATTTTGATTGACGCAATCGCGGGTTGAATATACTACTTGAATCAAACTCGACCTATTTGGTATGTGGCTGCTTTGCGGTACATGAATATCGAAAACACGAAGATAGCTATCAACTTTGATCGCCTCAAATACAATGTCACTGAGCAAGTGGTTAAAGAGTCGTTGGGTAATCTCAAGTTTACCTGTAATCCAGAAATATCATCGCTTGGTGATGGGTCCTGTTGGGCGAGTATCTCCAAATATTTTCAAGTTATGGCAAATCCGATGGCTATCTTTTTTCCTGAAAACTGGTTCAGTTACATCAGGGTGGCATTGACGAGGGAAATTCATGAGCAATTGGTGACGTATTAAAGCATTGTTTAAATTATACTCATATGTGAGTCGTCTATATTACTCGATGAGTCTTGAAAAATTAGTTTTGACCGTGTATTGATCCTTGATGATTGTAAAGATGACTCTGCAGGTGGAACATGAAGATATGTGGGTGCAGGTAAAACCGTTTGTGTTCCTTGGGGTCTGTTGGGACTGGGCGTTTGTACTGGCCAATTTGTCAGTATGACGAACATAGTTAACAAGTTTACGAATTGAAGACAGTATGAACGATAAACGCGAACACTTAAGGCATCCGCTTGCTGTGGAGGTCAGAATCTCTCACCCGGATATTGGCGAGCTGATAGTAAAAACAAAGAATATCTCTGACGGCGGTTTGTTTATACTTGTGGAGCCTGCAGAAATGCCGCCAATAGGGGAAATTGTTCAAGGTCAGGTGTTGGGTGAAGTCGACGATCTTCCGATAGTGACAATGAAAATAGTAAGAACAGAAGAGGATGGTCTGGGGCTTCAGTTTGTTGAGACCTAGTTTCCTGTGGTCAGAGTCTATTCGCCCTTGTCCCAGTGAACTCGAGAACGGTCAGTGAAGCATTTTTCGATATAGGACGTAGACCACAACGCTTTGGGCGAATACCTGATATACAGTAATGCTGGGCGCGGGAGTTGCACCTGGACTGCTCGGCCTTTATCGGAAATCTGTCACGGGAGAGTCCGGTCCACCGCTTGTGGCTAGCATTGCAACACATAAAGTATATGAGAGCAGAGTGTTGGTGTACGTATTTAAATGAATAGACGCCAGGTACGTCACCAGATATTGGTGCGGCAAGTTATCCAAACCGGTGCTAGTTCGACGTACGCAGTCAGGAAAGGTTGATAAAGAATTCTCGTTTCAGGCTCTTAAATTGTGTGCCATTGGGTACAGAGAGGAATCACCCTGAACTCAATCAATACTCGGCAGATAGCGGTAAATAGGCTGATAGTAGGTAGGGAGCAGCATATGCAAAAGGGAGGTAAACTATGAGTTAATATAAACAAGTGGGAACTCGACTGGAATCGAAGTTGGATTGTTCTTAAAAAAGGAGTGATTAATTGTGAATATTCGCAATGTTTTCTGGATGAAAATATTGAGCAATGCAGTACTTGCCCTATCTGTCGTGCTCTGTTCTTCAGTCGTAAATGCAGAGAACCGGTGGGTAACCGGTACGCAGAGTCAGAAGCTCGGTATGGTCGTGAGTGATCGAATAAGACCGCGTATCTATCTCGCAGATTCCGCCAATGGTGAGTTGGTTGTCATCGACTCGGCAACTGAGCGGGTTTCGGCTCGCATCGCAGTAGATGTCTCGATCACAGATATGGCCATAAGCAAAGACAACAGATGGCTCGATGTGGTGGCAAACGGTACGGTTTATCGTATTGATCTGAATGGGATGAATGTCAATCTCACCTACAATATTCCGGTTGGCGATGACGGTAAACCGGTGCGTTCCATAGCATTCAACTACAAAGGAGAGATCTATGCTGTGTCCCTATATGGTAATTCGCAATATGACAGACGAAGCCCGGTCTACCTGTTGGACTCGGCTGGAAGCAATATTCTCTCAACCTTCAATACCGGTACTTGGCTGAATTTTTATAGCGGGCTGTTGAAAACCGATTCAACCGGGACGGTTCTTTACGTGGGTGAACAGGGTCTATCGCCATTGTCTATTCATAAATTCGATGTGACGGATACTCAAACACCCACCTACCTGGGAAAGAATCAGCATGGCGCGCTTGGATCTAATTTGCTGGACTATGCCATTTCCGCGCGCTACGACGAGATTTACGTCGCGTCAGGTTCCCCTTATGGGATTCAAGTGGTGGATTCGGAGACGTTAGCTCTGGTGAATATCAACTCCACAGGGCCATATCCTGCGGGAACCGCGATAAGTCCTTCGGGGAGCATCGTTTATGGCCTGCCTTCAAGTCCATATAATAATTATCTTTATGAGTTTGATGTTGAATCCGGCAATCTAATAAATCAGTATCCTCTCTCTTCTAACGTCAACAACGGAAAGGCGATTGAAAGGGGGTTGGCTTTGGATGTGTATGGCGAAAAGGCCTTTGTCGTTCATGGGAATACTCATCCCTCTTACGCCTCAATGGAGCTGCAGGTCGTTGACCTTGACCCGCAATCCTGTGGGAACTGATCCAATTACTGACCAGGGGGGCAATCTGCCCCCTTTTTTTCCAAGCTATGCAACAGTCAATGAGCAACTTTCTGTGATGCTGCGAAACGATGCGGAATGAATCTCCAGAATATTTTGAGTACAACAGAAAACGCATCACTCCTTTGGCTCGCCCCAGTGGATAATTCCAGATTCATCATTGCTCGAGACAGCGGGTGGTTGGAGTCACTTTCTAACCTACATGATCGCGATTCAATCAAACGGTCAGGATTGTTGACGAACCCGAACAATCTCATCCAGGGATATCCCGGTAAGCCAGTTGGTCTGGAGAATATGACTCCGATTGGAATCGCCCGTAACGCCAGTACTATTACAGGGATTCCTTGTCAGGCGGGTTCTGATATCATTGCAAGCCTGTTCTGGGCATAGTCGAGGCTAAATCACGCAGTGTGATCCGAACATGATGAAACGTCGCGATCGTTCTTGCAGGAGTCGTAAACTGAAGTCAGCGGTCATGCGCATTCAAGCTCGAAGTGGATTGTTCGGATTACACTGAGTGAGTATATGACCCAAAATGTCTGATAAGAAGATCCACAAAGATCAACTCTGCATCGGTCTGTATATCCATTTGGATCTACCGTGGATGAAGCATCCCTTTCTCACCAGTAGCTTCAAGATCCGCACCGAGAAGCAGCTCAAAGCCCTACAGGGGATGCGCCTTGACAGCGTCCGTTACGACCCGGATAAAAGTGACGCCATGCCACTTGCGCATAGCGAGGCCCCCGTTCTAGAGGAACCGATCCAGGAAGGCCCTGAGGATCCCATGTGGGAGGAAAAACGCAAGCGTATCAAGGTACTAAAGGCGCGCCGGAGCAAGGTGAACCAAACCGCGAAGCGTTACGAGAAGTCCGTTGAGTCGACGCGCAAGGTGATGGATGTGTTGTTTGCCTCGCCCAAGCAGGCGCTGGAAATGGCAGACGACGTGGTCGCTGATATGGTTAAGGACCTCACGGTTGATACCGAAGTCACCATCCAACTGGTCAACCTCAAGGGCAAGAGCGAGAGCAGCTACTACCATTCGCTGAATGTGACCGCCCTATCCCTGTTGCTGGGGCAGAAGCTCGGACTGGACGCCAAGCAGCTTCATCTGCTCGGACTCGGAGCGCTGTTCCATGACCTGGGGCACCAGGAGATCCCAAGTCAGATACTGCTCAAGAAAAAGCCGCTGACTCCAGTGGAGGAGAAGGTCTATCAGCGCCATCCCACACTGGGGGTCGAGATCGCCAAACGCATCGGTGTTTTGCCTGACGAGGCGGTCGCCATCATCGGGCAGCATCATGAGCGATTGGACGGCAGTGGCTATCCGAAGGGCTTGAAGGGCAAAGTCGGAACCCTGGTTCGAATCGTCGCCATCGTCGATCGCTACGATGAACTGTGCAACCATCCGGATCCCAAGCGTTCGCTCTCACCCTATGAGGCGGTGTCGTATATGTATGGAAAGGAACCGGGCAAATACGACAAAACGATCCTCACCGCCTTTATCGCCAATCTCGGGATCTACCCTCCGGGCACCGTCGTGCGCCTATCGGACCAGCGCATCGCCTGCGTGGTTACGATCAACCACGAGGCGCTGCTCAAGCCCAGTGTGCTGGTATACGATCCGGAGATTCCGAAAGAGGAGGCGCTGATCCTCGATCTTGTCGAGGAGGATCTAAGCATCAGCGAGAGCTGCCGCCGGGCCGATGTGACCCCGGCCGTACTCAATTATCTGAACCTTTCCGAATATGTCAGCTACTACTTCGATCAGGTGGCAGACCTGGGACCGAGTTGATAGGGAGGCGGGACACTGACGCAGCCCTTGTGCTGCAACACCGGCACAACATCACCTCGCACCAGCAGAATGAAGACCTGGACACCGCACCATAGCCTGAAGCCTGGTCAGACTGCACGCCGGCATCAATTCGTCAACGGACCTGATTGATCATTCCACATACAGTGTGTTGAGCCTCAGAGCAACGCCAGCTGGGCCGGCACACCGGCTATAGGCAGGCCGAAATCAACACCAGTGATGCACTGACACCGCCCTGCGCATCATTGATCAGACCAACCGAGGACCAGCACAGGGCGCGGGAGCATGCTCGTATCGGCTGACTGTGGCCAGGGGATGGTTGCGCAAGCAGTTGATCCCAGCGATTGCGAAGCTCCAAAAAGCGAACAGACTGTCACCTATGCCTCTCATCGGAGGTTGCGCGGGCTGGTATGAGAGTCCGGGTCTGCGGGTGCCGCCGGCGCACTTGGCGGTCACTACCCATCAGATCTATTTCTGTTTCCCCTGCAGACTGGGAATGAAAAATAAAATCCCTTAGAACAGTAAGTTAATAGTCGCGCGCGAGACTCATGTCGCGCCGTCCCGGCTTGCCGATCCACCTGGTCATAGCGCACGGATTGATTGCAGATTTCCGGTACCCGCCAGATCTGGCATGGCTTTTGTTAAAGACTCCCCGTCCATCATCTGACGAGGAGATCAATGTGAGTTCATCAGCCGCCCCCTCCGCCGCCATTGCCGCACCTCTCGCGGTCGATGACGACTGGCAAGTCAATACTGGAGGGGACACGATCCACGCCAAACGCGTGGCCGGGCGTTTTCGTACTCTCAAGTGGCTCTCCGCCGCCATCTGGCTGCCATTCTTTATCGTGCCCTACCTGCGCTGGGGAGAGCGTCAGGCCGTGCTGTTCGACATCGAAAACGGCCGTTTCCACCTCTTCGGCGCCACGGTCCATCCCGATGACATCTGGATGCTGGCACTCGTTCTGCTCTTCTTCGCCATGCTGCTGGCCCTCTTCACCGTGGTCGCCGGACGCGCCTGGTGCGGCTATTTCTGTTTTCAAACTGTCTGGACCGACCTCTATACCTGGCTGGAACAGCGCTTCGAAGGTCCGCCACGCGAGCGGCATCACCTCGATGTGGCCCCCTGGTCGATGCGTAAGTTCGCCATCAAGACGGGGAAACACGTTGCCTGGCTGGTGGTCGCCCTGATCACGGGGGTGAGCTTCGCCGCCTGGTTCACCGATGCCTATCAGTTGTGGGCCGACTACCTCAGCCTGCAGGCCCACCCCGCGGCCTGGAGCACGCTCTTGCTGTTTACCCTCGGCACCTATCTCCTGGCCGGTTTCATGCGTGAGCAGGTCTGCTTGTGGCTTTGCCCGTACGGTCGCATCCAGGGGGCACTGATCGACCCTGACACACTGACACCCCACTACGATGTAGAGCGCGGTGAGCCGCGCGGCACCCTCGATCGGACAGGCGCCTCGTCCAAGGGGGCCTGCATCGACTGCAACCAATGCCTGGCGGTCTGCCCCACCGGCGTGGACATCCGCGAGGGACTGCAGATCGGCTGTATCACCTGCGGGCTCTGCATCGATGCCTGTGACAATGTGATGCGCCGCATCGATCGTCCCACCGGCCTCATCCGCTACACCTCCCTCAATGCGATTCAGGGGAAAACTCGGCGCAACGCCTGGCTGCGGCCTCAAGTGATGGCGCTTCTCGCGTTTTCCCTGCTTGCGGTCGTGGCGGTCTCCTGGGGGCTTGGCCATATGCGCGGGGCGACGCTGAGTGTGATGCATATTCGGCAGCCCTTGTTCGTGCAGTTGAGTGACGGATCGATCCAGAACCGCTACGAGGTGCGGGTGTTCAACAAGAGCGATCGGAGCCGGCGTTACCGGATCGAGTTGGATGCGAGGGATCCGGTGGAGGTGGTGGGCGTGGACCAACCCCTGTCCATCGAAGGTTACAGTCGGGGTGTCGTCTCTGTCCTCGTACGGGCAGCGCCGCAAGGCGGTGACCTGCCGATCACCTTCCGGGTGACCGGGCTGGATGGTTCGCCCGAAGTGCTCGAATACCGGAGTTTTCTGGCACGACCGGGCACTTAGAGCCGCCGTGTCTGCACCCTGGGATCGATTCCAGCGGCGTCGAGCCTTACCCCGCGCCGTGCAAAGGCGTAGGGTGCGGCTTGCCGCACCGCCAATAGCGCCAGGCTATGCGACCTCCGCATTTGGCCGGGATTTACAGAGATGGGGGATAAATTGCGGCTCGATGTTCCTGAGCAGACGCCACTCCGGGTTGAGCCCGTCAAGGATGAACCAGGCCCCTGTCGTATCAGCTAATCCTGCTGCGTTATCTGTGACGATCAGACGGTAATATCGATATTGCCGCCAACCGGTCCGGTGGCGTTCGGCTTCGGAGCGCTCTGCTCTATCGAAGCGATGAGCTTCGCTGCAGTCTGCTCCTGGATCTCCATGGCCTTCTTCTGCACGGCGACGCTGGCTTCGGTTCGGGCCGGCATATTCGCGTACATGCTGGCGGTTGACGCGCTGACTCCGGATACGTCCATAACTCACTCCTGGCCAATTGGGGCTCTCCTGATTATAGCGACCGGTTCGGCTCAAACTATAAGAAGTAAACGCTTGATGCGGATGGGATCTGCTGTAAGTGTGCTATCCCGTTGATATCCCTCTTGGCGCCCTATTCTCGACTTGCGATATAGAGGCCGGAGCACAAAGGCAGTTACTTTGGCTTGAAAACATCCTTCTACTAGGTCCATGTAACGGGTTTTGGTGGGGCAGGGCCCCGCCCTACACTTCGAATCCGGGGTAGGGTGGGGCCTTGCCCCTCCAATAACCGCATAAGTAAGTGTCATTCAGGCCAGGGCACATGCATTCGGCTCCGAATCGCACTTACTCAAGTCGTTTTGGTTTCAGGATAATCTCCATCTGTTTGTCTCGAACAGCGCTATACGGTGCAGCAAGCCGCACCCTACGCAAGATCAAGCCGTAGGGTGCGGCTTGCCGCACCGGGTCTGTCATGGAGTGGCGCCATTCCACCCTGACCCGGGGTGGTTCACAAGACGAACGCGACATGTATCAGGGTCGATTCCAATAAGCCGCGCCGCTCAGTTTTGCAACGCGGCCTTCACCAGCGCCGACAGTGGTGTGGTGGCCTGACCTGTCAATTGGCTCAACTGGCGAGCGTCGTCGTAGAGGCCGCCCTTGGACGCGCCGACATCCGAGTCGGCCAGCAGGTCAGCGAAGGGTTCGGGAAAGCCCGCCGAAATCAAAGCCGCTCTGTAGTCGCCTTGCGGAAGGTCTTGATAACCGACCTCCTTGCCCGATTCACGGCTCACCGTTTCGGCGAGTTCGCTCAGCGTGTAGCCAGTGTCCCCCGCCAGTTCGTAGACCTTTCCGGCCTGGTCTTCGCCCAGCAGCGCGGCGACTGCGGCGGCGGCATAGTCGGCGCGGGCGGCCGCGGCGAAACGGCCGTCTGCGGCGCTGCCGAGTATGACGCCATGCTCCAGTGCGGCCGGTATGCCGGCGGTGTGGTTCTCGATATACCAGCCGTTGCGCAGGATCACCGAGGGGATTCCGGATGCCTTGATCTGCGCTTCGGTTTCCCGGTGTTCGCTCGCCAGCCCGAGCGGGGAGGTGTCGGCGTGCAGGATGCTGGTATAGGCCAGCAGCTCGATGCCGGCCTCTGCCGCCGCCTTGATCACATTGCGGTGCTGAGCGGTTCTTTGGCCTATCTCGCTGGAGGAGATCAGCAGCAGTTTGTCCACGCCTGTGAGTGCCGGGAGCAGGGTCTCGGGACGGTTGTAGTCCGCCGCTCTCACCTGTACCCCTCGGGCTGCCAGGTCGGCCACCTTGGCGGGCGTGCGCGCCAGTGCCGCCACCTGGTCCGCGGCGACCTGCTTCAGCAGTTGGTCAATCACCAGGCGGCCCAAATGGCCGGATGCGCCGGTAATGGCAATCATGGTCGTTCTCCTTTCATGAAGTGGATCAGGCTGGCATACTAGCCTAAGAGCTAACTATTCGTAAGTACGCACAGAAAGGTAAGTGTGATGCCCGGTAATCCCGCAAAATCCCCCATGAAGGGCGATCTGTTTGCTGAAAAATGCCCATCTCGCCAGGTGCTCAATCATGTCACCAGCCGTTGGGGCGTACTCATTCTGGTGGCGTTGCTGGGCGGTACCTACCGCTTCAGCGAGCTGCGGCGCAAGGTGAATGGCGTCAGCGAGCGCATGCTGGCGCAAACGCTGCAATGGCTCGAGCATGACGGGTTCGTCCTGCGCACCGCCTATCAGGTGGTGCCTCCCCATGTGGAATACAGTCTCACGCCGCTGGGCCGGGAGGTAGGCGAACGGGTGAAACTTCTGGCGGATTGGATAGAGGCGAATATCGGGACGATACTGGAGCACCAGCGGGAGAAGGAGGGAGCCTGAACTAACGCTAAGGCGTCAGGCTCGTTTTGCTTGCCAGACGATCCCGCGCTCTCCTTGTATTGCTCAAACCGTGACGGTCGCCTCCAGCTGAAGTAATTGGTTGACGGCATGCGCCAATGAAGAGCCCTCGGGTGTCCCGCCCAGTGCGCTGTAGAGTTGTTTCAGAAACCCGACTATCCGCAGACGCGCCTCATTGTCCAGGGTCTCCCGTAAACGAAAAATGGCCATGCGTGACTCATCGAGAATTTGCGTACCGTTCATTTTGAGGGTCGTCGTCAGGATGGAATCGTGCTCGAGCAGCGCATCGGCAATGAGTTGGCCGTAAAGCGTCCCTTTGTTGTCTCGTGCGTAGTCACTCATTTGAGCGATGAACACGTCGATCGACGATGAGAGCTTTCTGTCGCCTCGGGAGCAGGCCGCGATGAAAACGTAGTATGGCAGGCGAATCATCGCCTGCCATTCGTTGAACTTGAGATGTGGCGTCATGTGCTTAAAGACTGTATGAGAGTGTCAGCTTTGTGTCGCAGGAATTGCCTTCGAAAATTTCCTGTATTTGATGGGTGAGATATTCGAACAGGCTATCTATTTCAGCTCTCAAAGCAGGTTCCATTGCTGATTCGTATTCGGGATCCTCAATCTCGAGCTGAACTTTCAGGGAGCCGCTGAATCCGGGATGCTCACCGTGTTGTAAGGCAACGCTTCGGATGCCATGCTGAATGATTTTCAGCATGGTCTGAATATCCTTCACCGCCACATGCAGCAGCACACTGTAGCTTTGGGCATCGCCCAGAATCTCCTCTTTGTAGACGAGTTGTGCGTCCTCCTGTGCAATTTCACTTTCGGCGATCCTTTTTACCTCATCGATGGCGGACTCCATTCCACTTGCGTGACCGATGACCTTGCCGTTGCATACCAGCCAGAGGATCGGTGCGATTGGCGCTTGATCGGGATTGAAGTAACCTTTGATCGCAGTCTGCATATAGTTGAGTTTTAATGGCTCGGGTTGTTGCATGCCGTTCGAAGCCACGGCGAAGCATCTCCCCCTTTCTGGTGCCGCAACGATTAAAAACGCCGAGTCCAGGAGCTCATGCGCCTTGGTCAGAAGCGCTTTCGACAGCATGGCTTCGGCGCAATAGTAGTCGCCGATGAGGACAAGACCATTTACCGTTCCTTCCGGGCTTTCATCGATTTCGATATTGAGTTCCTTCCACGCGCACTTTTCTGATAGTCGCGCGTCGAGATTCCTGAATGCCTGTTCACGAAGCATTTCCGCCGAGACGACATCAGACAACTGCTCGCTGTTGATGAAGGTCACGTTGTGATCGCCATCCAGGGCAAATGCAACGACGGGTTCATCGGGCCTGATATCCTCGTCGCCGTAGACATTGTTGATATACACGTGTCCGTTGGAATTGAGGCCCCACTCATAGGGTTTCAACAGGGGGTAGAGATTTTCAGGCAGTTCGCTCAAGGTGGTGGCTTCGGCTGGCTTTGTGGAGGGTTGTTCGTCAAAAAGACCGAAGATCTGTGTGATTACCGCAAGCGCAACCCGCTCCTCTTTGCTGATCTTACTGCCGAAAACACCCAGGAAACCGCCGGAGGATTCTGCGATGCCCTTGCCCAGCGACAGCAGCATCAGCTTGATCGCCGTGGCTCGATCCTGCGAGAGATTCTCGTCGAGTGCGGCGGAAACCTTCTGCAGTTCAGTGATGTAGTCGGTCTCTGCCGAGAGCAACGCTTGAATGTAATCACTGATCGAGACGTCCGCCAACTGCATCATGGCGAGCAAGGCTTGGTACTCTTTTTTCAGCAGCAGTTGCTGGAATTGCTTGATCTCCTTTTTATCAATCGTGCCATCAGCGGCGGCAATGAGGAGAAATACCAGAATGGGCGCAGATGCGAATGCTCTTGCGTGCTCTTCGTTCAGTTGAAGATCCTGCGAGTCGGTCATAACGTATTCCTGCTTATGTGAAAATCCTGTATTGGCGTATGTCCTTGTCTAATTGTCCTTGGCTTAATACCGTCGGCGGTCTTCGCTGCGCAGTCACAGTGTGTTGTGACGCAGAGAATCCTCCTGTAATGAAGTGGAAGGTCGAACGGGAATCCCTTTGTCGAGGTCGGGCGTTGGTAGAAGAGTGCGCTTGCGAGCATGGGACAACGTCCGTGTTTTTTGGAGTAGGTATCGGTTTGCGGATGCAATATACTAGCAATCGCGTGACTGATCGTCCTGCCTGTCACTTGATTCAAATCAACACTATAGCGGGTTGATTAGTCGTTTAAATACTGCGCTTTCGCGATACCGCGAGACGCTTGGCCAAAACGCGAACAATTGCTTAAGAACAATTAATCAACGCTTGCCGTACGAAGCCGATAAAGAGTGATTGTCTCCCTTTTAAAACAACAAGTTAATTTCTTTCAAGGAACTCCACATGACAACCATCGGCACACCTTTTTCAGCGTCTGCAACAAAAGTCCTGCTCTGCGGTTCCGGCGAGCTGGGCAAAGAGGTGGTCATCGAACTGCAACGTTACGGCTGTGAAGTGATCGCCTGTGATCGTTACGAAAACGCCCCGGCAATGCAGGTAGCCGATCGCTCCTACACCTTTTCGATGCTCGATGGCGATGAACTGCGGCGGGTCATCGAGCTGGAAAAACCCGATTTCATCGTGCCGGAGATCGAGGCGATCTCCACCGACACGCTGGTGGAGCTGGAACAGGAGGGATTCACAGTGATCCCGACGGCAAACGCCGCGCGGCTGACCATGAACCGTGAGGGCATTCGTCGCCTGGCGGCGGAGGAGCTGGGATTACCGACCTCGCCCTATCGTTTCGTCGACAACCGGGAGGATTTCGGGCGGGCCGTCGCCGAGATCGGCATTCCCTGTGTGGTAAAGCCGATCATGAGCTCCTCCGGCAAAGGCCAGAGCACCATCAAGAGCGAGGCCGATATCGAGAAGAGCTGGACCTATGCCCAGGAGGGCGGCCGTGCCGGAGCCGGGCGGGTCATCGTGGAGGGCTTCGTCGACTTCGACTACGAAATCACCCTGCTGACCATCCGCCATGTCGGCGGCACCAGTTTCTGTCTGCCTGTCGGCCATCGCCAGGAGCATGGGGATTACCAGGAGTCCTGGCAGCCGCAGCCGATGAGCGACGCGGCAATGGACCGCGCCAGGGAGATCGCAGAGAAGGTGACCGGGGCGCTGGGTGGGCGGGGCATCTTCGGCGTGGAGCTGTTCATCAAGGGCGACCAGGTCTACTTCAGCGAAGTCTCGCCGCGTCCCCATGATACCGGCATGGTGACCATGATCTCCCAGGACCTCTCCCAGTTCGCTCTGCACACACGCGCCATCCTGGGGCTGCCGATTCCGAATATCGAGCAGCACGGACCATCGGCTTCCGCGGTTATCCTGGTGGAGGGCGATTCAAACAGCGTCCGCTTCGGCAACATCGATCGGGCACTGGAGGCGCCGGATACCCAGCTGCGCCTCTTCGGCAAACCGGAGGTCAAGGGCAAACGCCGGATGGGCGTGGCGCTGGCGCGCGGGACGAATATCGATGAGGCCAGGGCGAAAGCGACACGGGCGGCTGGAACGGTGACGGTCGAGCTTTGAGAGGTTTGTGATGGCTCGGGGTAATGCTCGGGAGCCAGAATGGATGGCCGGGCAGAGAGCGGGACTCGGTTGCGCATGAGGCTCTGGCGTCATCATGCTGAGATGCCGGGTTGTCGGCTCGATAAACGACTATTTCGACCCTCTGTCATGTCAAACTTTGAGGTTGATCAGTGAAGATACAACAGGAAGAAAGCCGTACCCTTAAGGGTCTGGTCTATTGGGTGGGTCTGGCGCTCGTCGTTGGGGGAGCCTTGAGTCTCCTGTATATTGCGGTCCTGGTTTTCCAACTGATCCAGTCACCAGCCGATTCGGAATTGATCGCCTGGGTAACAGTCAATTTTACCCATGAAGATATGCTTCTGGCCGGTCACGTCAACGACACCCAGTTTGAGCTTCACGCAAATGACAAGTTGCAGTTTCTGCTGTTGGGCATTCTCGGGTTGATCGCTGTCGGGATACTGGCTTCAGTCGTCAATGCCTTGATCACCTCGGGGGTCAGTCTCATAAAATTTTCCCAGACTGACGATAAACCGGACAGCGGCGGGGCGGCTGTGGGGCGGTAGTTTGAAAGGGGCGGGCGTCACCTCTCCGGATGTGAACGCTCACAACGGGGGCGTAGTCGATTGGCTTGAGTGATTCGACGGCGACTTCATATACGGCCTCTGTCAGGCGAATGAGAAGAGATCATCATGAATGTCGTCTGGATGGGCTTCGCGGGCAGTCTGGCAGCCGCTGCCATGCTGTGCATGACTGGCGGCGAGATCGTGCCGGTTCGCTGCCAACGTTCGCCATGACACGATGCGTGAGGGAAACAATGAACGCGAGGTCTCTTTTCGCTTTACTGTGGGTCGTCTGTCTCCTCTCTGCGTTCGCCGCCATCGCCGGCGAACCTGATGTGGTGGGGGTCGAGGTGAGTTGTTCCGGCGAAACGGATTGCAACTTTTCGGTGACCCTCAGCCATGCAGACGCCGGTTGGGATCACTACGCCGATCGCTGGGAGGTGCTGGGGCCGAACCGGGAGCTGCTCGCCACGCGAACGTTGCTGCATCCCCATGTCCATGAGCAGCCGTTTACCCGTTCGCTCAACCAGGTCGCCATTCCGCAAGGTATCGGACGAGTGTTCGTCCGTGCGCACGATTCGGTGCACGGCTATGGAGCAAAGGAGGTCGAGGTGCAGCTGCCTTCCCGTTGACGAGGATGGGATCGGAGTCAGTTGCCCCGCAGTCGATCGGCGTTTCACATCATGCTGGATACGGACTCAAAGATGCACTCGATAGCCGCCTGTGAACTGCCGGAATCAACCCTGCTCGCACGCTATCGGCGCGCCGGTGCCTACACCGATTGCTTTGCGGTCGATATCCCGCAAGTGGTTTCTCAGGAAGCCTATGTCGAGGCTTTCTACACGACCTGGCTCTTCAAGCTTGAACGGGCGCTGTTGTCCTGGTTCGTGCATAAGCCCTCGACCGATGTCGAGGCGGCTGAGCTGGCACGGGGACAGCGTGACGATTTTGCGGCCTGGCGGGTGGAGGATCGCGCCGATGACCAGTTGCTGATGTGCGACTTTCAGAAGCGCACACGCTCATGGCTGATGAGCGTGGCGGGGAGTGGCGGTCATGGGACCCGGCTCTACTTCGGTTCCGCCGTGGTGCCGGTTGTCGACCGTTCGGGGGAGGCGCGTATGGGGATGCTGTTTCGCGCCTTGCTGGGTTTTCATGAGTTCTATTCGCGGGCGCTGCTGCGCGCTGCGGTTTTGCGACTTGCGAAGTTGAGCGATGCGTGATGGTTGGTCTCAGGTCGTGAGGCGGGTCGGGGCGGGGTTGCAACACAGATCCGCTCAGACAGCAAACGGCCTGCAAGGCGCGAGTAAAACAGCGCAGGGGGTTTCGTGAACATAGACATAGTCAAAACGGATACGGAGATCGCCGCCTGCTATCCGGTGATGAGCGAACTGCGACCGCACATTGCAGAGGGGGAGTTTGTCGGGTGTGTGCGCCGCGCGGAAGCGGCAGGCTATCGGCTCGTCTGTCTGCGGGAAGCGGGTGTGCCGGTGGCCGTGGCGGGTATCCGCACCGGCGAGAATCTCGCCTGGGGCAAGTTCCTCTATGTGGATGACCTGGTGACGGCCGCCGATCAGCGGTCTAAGGGTCATGGTGCCCGCCTGCTGGCCTGGATTCGGGCGTACGCGGCCAGGCAGGGCTGCGCGCAGCTGCATCTCGATTCCGGACTGCAGCGGGTGGATGCGCATCGGTTCTATGAGCGGGAAGGGGTCTCGAAGTCCGGCTTTCACTTTGCCGAGATACTGGCGCCCTGAAACAGGTGCGGTCAGTACTTTGGCGTCGGCCGAACCGGTAGAGACGAGGCGAAGTTTGGTGATTTGCGGATCTGATACTTATAATCACCCGGCAAACTGATCGGCAGGGTTATTTGCTGGTTTCAGGCCTGCGCCTGGATTTGTTGTTTTTCCAAAGGAAGGAGCGATCAATGCGTGCTTCATTACTCTTCTCAATTCTCTTCACTGGCCTGCTGCTCGTAGGCTGTGGCGGCAACCCCCCCAAACTCGCCCAGGAGAAGACCTACGTGGCCGAAGGTGTCACGCTGGTGTTCGGCGGCAAATACGATGTGGATCACAATCAATTGGAGCTGACCATCAATGGCGATCCCGTCATGCGGGGCAGTTTTCCTCCCTACACACCAACGCAGAATCTGAATGCCAACTATAAGGGGCTGCGCGTGAGCGGCGACTGCTATTTCGGTTCGGTATTGAGTGGCCAGGGGGGTGTCTTCGGCAAAGTGGCCGGGGCCATCCAGTCGGCCAAGGCCAAATCCGCCGATAAATGCGAAATGTTCGTCAATGGCCGGTCGGTGGAGAACCTCTACTTCTGACACACGCCCGAACCCTGCCTGTCCATGCGGGGGGCGTGAGTCCCCCGATACTCACCAAGCCCTCTCTCCTCTGCGCGTGGATCAGTCCATTCGGTCGGAGTGCTCCTGCTCCGGCACCGTTGCTGTTTCGACCGCAATCACTTCGCAGAGCTGTTCCGCCGGCACCGGGCGACTGAAGAGATAGCCCTGACCGTCGTCGCAACCCCGCTCGGCCAGCCATGCCAGTTGCGCCTCGGTCTCGACCCCCTCGGCGAGCACCGTCATGTTGAGGCTATGACCAAGGGCGATGATCGAGTTGGCGATGCAGCGGTCGTTGGCGTTCTCATGCAGGTTCTGGGTAAACGAGCGGTCGATCTTCAGACGGTCGAAACGGAAGTTTTTCAAATAGCTCAGGGACGAAAAACCGGTACCGAAGTCATCGAGTGCCAACTGCACGCCCAGTTCATCCAGTTCACGCAGCACTTGACCGGCCTGTTCGGTATCGTCGAGGAAGATCGCCTCGGTCACCTCGAGTTCCAGATGGCGGGCATCCAGGTTCGATTTGTTCAGGGCATCTTCCACGATCTGCGCCAGGTTTCCCTGCCTGATCTGCGCCGGGGAGATGTTGATGGCGATGCGTTGCAGCGGTATGCCTTCACTCAGCCAGCGGGCCATCTGCCGGCATGCACTGTAGATGACCCATTCTCCGATGGCATTGATCATGCCGGTCTCCTCGGCGAGTGGTATGAACTCGCTCGGCATGACCAGGCCCTGTCCCGGGCGGTCCCATCGGATCAGCGCCTCGACCCCGTTGATGCGGCGCTCGGGCAGGTTGAATTGAGGTTGATAGTACAGGTGCAGTTCGCCGTGTTTCACCGTTTCGCGTAGCGCCTGTTCCATATCCACGCGCTTGGCCGCCTTGTGGGTGATGTCTTCGGTATAGAACCAGAAGCCGTTGCGGCCGTTCTCCTTGGCCCGATACATCGCGGCGTCAGCGTTTCTGATCAGGGTCGTGGCGTCGCTACCGTCGTCCGGGTAGAGGCTGATGCCGAGGCTGGCGGTGATGACCATCTCGCGCCCGGATATCTGGAAGGGTCGATCGAGTACGCTCAGGACCTTGCGCGCGGTGTCGACCAGGGATTCGCTCTCCTTGATGTCCTCGAGCACGAGCACGAATTCGTCCCCGCCCTGGCGGGAAACGGTGTCGATCTCCCGCAGCACATGCTGCAAGCGGCTGGCGACCTCCTTCAGCAATTCATCACCGACCGGATGCCCGAGGCTGTCGTTGATGTTCTTGAAGCGGTCCAGGTCCAGGAACATGACCGCCACGCCGTGTGCGTCGCGATGGGCACGCATGATGGCGTGCTCCATGCGGTCGTTGAGCAGAATCCGGTTGGGCAGTCCGGTGAGCGGGTCATGGTGGGCCAGGAAGTCGAGCTTCTCCTGGGTTTTCTTGATCGGCGAAATGTCCGAGAAGACCGATACCAGGTGGGTCGGCACATTGTTCTCGTTGTAGACCGTGCTGATGGTCTCCCAGGCGGGATAGACCTCTCCATTCTTGCGGCGATTGTGGATCTCCCCCCGCCAGCTGCCGGACTGCAACACCGATTTCCACATCAATTGATAGAAGTCCTCC